>NZ_FMTK01000003.1:0-455378 GCF_900100025.1 Pseudomonas sp. NFACC56-3
ACTGATCAACATGTACGGCATCACCGAAACCACCGTGCACGTGACCTACCGTCCGCTGTCGCTGGCGGACCTGGAGCAGGACGCCAGCAGCCCCATCGGCGAACCGATTGCCGACCTGTCGTGGTACTTGCTGGACGGCGACCTCAACCCCGTGCCGAAAGGCTGCGTCGGTGAACTGTACGTCGGTCGCGCCGGCCTGGCCCGGGGTTACCTGAACCGTGGCGATCTCACTGCGTTGCGCTTCATTCCCGATCCGTTCGGCGACAGCGGTGCACGCTTGTACCGCACCGGCGACCTGGCGCAGTACCGCAGCGATGGCGTCATCGAGTACGTCGGCCGCATCGACCACCAAGTGAAAATCCGCGGGTTCCGCATCGAACTGGGCGAGATCGAAGCGCGCCTGAACGCCCTGGCGGCGGTGCGCGAAGCGCTGGTGTTGGCCCAGGAAGGGCCGAGCGGCCAGCAACTGGTGGGCTATGTGATCCCGGCAGATCCCCACGAGGAGCAAGCCGGTTTGCGTGACCGGATCAAGGCCCAGCTCAAGGCCGATCTGCCGGACTACATGGTGCCGACGCACTTGCTGTTCCTCGAACAATGGCCACTGACCGCCAACGGCAAGCTCGACCGCAAGGCCTTGCCGAGCGCCGACGCCAGCCAGGTCCAGCAGGACTACGTGGCACCGCGAAGTGAGCTGGAGCAACAGATCGCAGCGATCTGGCAGGACGTGTTGAAGGTGGAGCGGGTCGGCTTGCGCGATAACTTCTTCGAGCTGGGCGGTGACTCGATTGTCTCCATCCAGGTGGTCAGCCGCGCCCGTCAGGCGGGCATCCGCTTTACCCCCAAGGACTTGTTCCAGCACCAGACCGTACAGACGCTGGCGAGCGTCGCCCAGACCGGTGGGCAGGCGCCGGGCATCGATCAGGCGCCGAGCCAAGGGTCCACGCCGCTGTTGCCGATCCAGCAGGCGTTTTTCGCCGAGGCGATTCCCGAGCGTCACCACTACAACCAGTCGGTGTTGCTGAAACCGGCCAGCCCGTTGCAAGCGTCCGTGGTGGAGCAGGCCTTGCAGGCGTTGGTGCTGCACCACGACGCCTTGCGTTTGTCCTTCAATGAAACCGCCGCAGGTTGGCGCGCCGAGCACCGTGAGGTGGCGGCGCAACAACAGGCTTGGGCGGGCCAGGGTTTGCTGTGGCAGCGTGAGGTGGCCGATGCCAGCGCGCTGGAAACCCTCGCCAATCAGGCCCAGCGCAGTCTCGACCTGCACGCCGGGCCACTGTTGCGCGGCGTCCTGGCGACCCTGGCCGATGGCAGCCAGCGCCTGTTGCTGGTGGTTCATCACCTGGCGGTGGACGGCGTGTCGTGGCGGATTCTGTTCGACGACCTGCAAACCGCCTACCAGCAACTGCTCGCCGGCCAAGCGCTGCAACTGCCGGCCAAGACCAGTTCGGTCAAGGTGTTTGCCGAGCAGTTGCAGGCCCATGCGCGCAGCGCGCAATTGCAGCAGCAATTGGCCTACTGGCAAGGGCAACTGCACGACGCGCCGACCGACCTGCCGTGCCTCGACCCCAAGGCGATCGGGAAAAACCGCGAGGCCGTCACCGTTCACACGCGACTGGATGCGCACTTGACCCGGCAGTTGCTGCAAGAGGCGCCAGCGGCCTATCGCACCCAGGTCAACGACTTGTTGCTCACGGCCCTGGCCCGGGTGATCTGCCGCTGGACCGGCCACGACAGCCTGTTGCTCCAGCTCGAAGGCCATGGCCGCGAAGAGCTGTTCGCCAATGTCGACCTGACGCGCACGGTGGGGTGGTTCACCAGCCTGTTCCCGGTCCGGTTGTCGCCGGCGGTGGAACTGGCGGATTCGATCAAGTCGATCAAGCAAGGGCTGCGGACGATTCCCGACAAAGGCGTGGGCTTCGGTGCCCTGCGTTACCTGGGCGACGACGCCAGTCGGGCGGCCCTGGAGGCGTTGCCGGTGCCGCGCATTACCTTCAACTACCTCGGCCAGTTCGACGGCAGTTTCGATCAGGCCCAAGGCGCCTTGTTCAGCCCGGCCAGCGAAAGCGCCGGTGACGAGCAAAGCCCGCTGACCACCCTGGGCAATTGGCTGACGCTCAACGGCCAGGTGTTCGATGGCGCGCTGCGGTTGGGCTGGACGTTCAGTGCGCAACAGTTCGAACCGGCGACCATCCAGGGCTTGGCCGATGACTATGCCCGTGAGCTGGCGCTGTTGATCGCCCATTGCTGCGACCCGACGAGCCAGGGCATGACGCCGGCGGATTTCCCCTTGGCCGGCCTGACCCAGGCACAACTCGATGGCCTGGCGCTGTCGGCGCGCGGGGTGGAAGACCTTTACCCACTGGCGCCGATGCAGCAGGGCATGTTGTTCCACAGCCTGTACGAAGCGGGCAGCGGCCAGTACATCAACCAGATGTGCCTGGACATCGAAGGCCTCGACCCACGGCGTTTCGAGGCAGCCTGGCAAGCGGCGGTCGATGCCCATGACAGCCTGCGTAGCAGTTTTGTCTGGCAGGGCAGCGAGCGCCCGGTGCAAGTGGTGCACAAGCAGGTGCGCGTGCCGTTTACCTCGCTGGACTGGAGCTCCCGCGCCGATGTCGGCCAGGCCCTGGCCGAACTGGCGGACGCCGAGCGCGAGCAGGGTTTCGACCTGGCCTGCGCACCGTTGCTGCGCCTGGTGCTGGTGCGTACCGCTGAGCAGCGATATCACCTGATCTACACCCATCACCACATCCTGATGGACGGCTGGAGCAACTCGCAGTTGCTCGGCGAGGTGCTGCAACGCTACGACGGCCAGGCCCTGCCACGCCCGGCCGGGCGGTATCGGGACTACATCGCCTGGCTGCAAGGCCGCGACGCCCAGGCCAGCGAAACCTTCTGGCTGGCGCAATTGCACAGCCTGGAGGCGCCGACCCGTCTGGCCGAGACCCGTGTCGCGCCGCTGCAATCGGCATTGGAAAGCAGCCACGCCAGCCACTATCACGACCTGACGCCTCAGCAGACCCAACGCCTGAGCGAGTTCGCCCGCCAGCAGAAAGTCACCCTCAACACCGTCGTCCAGGCGACCTGGCTGTTGCTGCTGCAGCACTACACCGGGCACGCCACCGTGGCCTTCGGCGCCACCGTGTCGGGACGTCCGAGCGAGCTCAAGGGGGTTGAGCAGCAGATCGGCCTGTTCATCAACACCTTGCCGGTGATCGCCAGCCCGCGCCCGGAGCAAGCGCTGAGCGCACTGCTGCAACAGATTCAGGGCCAGAACGTGGCCTTGCGCGAGCACGAGCACACGCCGCTGTTCGAAATCCAGCGCTGGGCCGGGCAGGGCGGTGACGGTTTGTTCGACACCTTGCTGGTGTTCGAAAACTACCCCGTGTCCCAGGCCCTGCAAGAGCAGGCGCCCTCGGGCTTGAGCTTCGGCAGCGTGGCCAGCCAGGAACAGACTAATTTCCCGTTGACCCTGGCCGTCAATCTAACTGACATCCTGAGCCTGCACTTCACCTATGCCCATGCTGCTTTCCCTACACACACCGTCGAGCGCCTGGCTGAGCAGGTGGCACACGTGCTCGCGCAGATGGTGAGCCTGCCGGCCGACGGTCGTGTGGGCGACATCCAACTGCTGGATGCGGTGACCCGCGACAGGCTGCTGCACGACTGGAACGCCACCTCGGTGGTGGAGCCGCCTCGGCGCCCGGTCCATCAATGGATCGAGGCCCAGGCCCGAAGCACCCCCGACGCGATCGCCCTGGTCAGCGAGCAGGAGACGCTCACCTACGCCCAGCTCAATACCCAGGCCAATCGCCTGGCCCATGGCTTGATCGAACGCGGCATCGGCCCCGACGTGCTGGTGGGCCTGGCGCTGTCGCGCAGCGTGCAGATGGTGATCGGCTTGCTGGCGGTGCTCAAGGCCGGCGGCGCCTACGTGCCACTGGACCCGGCCTATCCCCGGGATCGCCTGGCGTACATGGTCGAGGACAGCGGCATCGCCTTGCTGCTCACCGAGACCGATGTGCTGCCGCTGTTCGGCGACGCTGCCGTGGCCGCGCTGCTGTTGGATCAGCCCGGGCAATGGCTGGCCGGCTACAGCGAGCGCGACCCTGGCGTGGCCATCGACGGCGATCACCTCGCTTATGTGATCTACACCTCCGGCTCCACCGGCAAGCCCAAGGGCGTGACCCTTCGTCATGCCGCCCTGAGCAACCACATGGCGTGGATGCAGGGTTGCCTGAAACTGACGGCCGCCGACCGCGTCCTGCAAAAAACCGCGATCAGTTTCGATGCCTCGGTCTGGGAGTTCTGGCTGCCGTTGATGAGTGGCGCGCAACTGGTGCTCGCCAGCCCGCACCTGAACCTCGACCTGACCACCCTCTGGGCCGACGTGGCGCGGTGGCGCATCAGCGTGCTGCAAATGGCACCCTCGCTGTTGCAGGCCTTGCTGCCACTGGCGACCCGCGCGCAACTGGCCTCCCTGCGCCTGCTGCTGTGCGGTGGCGAAGCCCTCAGCGTGCACCTGTCGCGCCAGGTCATGGCGCTGTTCGATGGCGAACTGCGCAACCTGTATGGCCCGACCGAAGCGACCATCGACACCAGCAGCCATGCCGTGGTGCGCGGCAGCGAAGACGACGCCGAGCGGATCATCGCCATTGGCCGTCCCATCGATAACGTGCGCACCTACGTGCTGGACGCGGCGCTACAGCCTTGCGCCGTGGGCGCCGTGGGCGAGTTGCACATCGCCGGTGATTCCCTGGCCCGTGGTTACCACCAACGACCGGCACTGAGCGCCGAGCGCTTCATTCCCGATCCGTTCGCGCCAGCCCCGGGCGGCCGCCTGTATCGCACCGGTGACCTGGCCCGTTATGGCGCCGACGGGGTGATCGAGTACCTCGGCCGGATCGACCACCAGGTGAAGATCCGTGGCCTGCGTATCGAACTGGGGGAAATCGAAGCGCGCCTGCAGGCCGATGCCGATGTGCGCGATGCGGTGGTGCTGGCGCGGGACGACGTGAGCGGGCCGAACCTGGTGGCCTATCTGGTCGGCCAGGACAGCCCTCTCGACCAGGGCAGCCTGGGCGAGCGGCTCAAGGCGCGACTGGCGGCCCAGGTGCCGGACTTCATGGTGCCGACCCATTGGGTGTTCCTCGACCGCTTGCCGCTGACCCCCAACGGCAAGCTCGATCGCAAGGCCTTGCCGGCACCGGACACCCGCGCCCTGCAGCCGGCATACCTGGCACCGCAGAGCGACCTCGAATGCCGGGTCGCGGCCATCTGGCAAGACGTGCTCAAGGTCGAGCAGGTCGGGCTGGGCGACGACTTCTTCGAGCTGGGCGGGCATTCGCTGCTGGTGGTGAGCGTGGTCTCGCGCCTGCAACTGGAACTGGGCCTGACCTTGACCCCGCAACTGATTTTCCAATTCCCGGTACTCGGCGCGTTCGTGGCGCAACTCGAGCCTGCCGGCGAACCCATGAGTACGTCGAAATTGAGCAAGCTTGAAGCGCTGCTCGATGAATTTGAGGAGGTTTGATGGACACCGCTGTCGCACAACGTATTGCCAGGCGCTTCATAACGCTGCCGCTGGAAAAACGTCGCTTGTACTTGCAGAAAATGCTCGAAGAGAACGTTTCCCCGGCGAACCTGCCGATCCCGCCTGTCAGTGCCGAGTTCGACACACTGTCGTTGTCGTTTGCCCAGGAACGCCAATGGTTCCTCTGGCAGTTGGACCCCGAGAGCGCGGCCTACCACATGCCCACGGCCCTGCGCTTGCGCGGGCCGCTGGACATCGCTGCGCTGGAGCAGAGTTTCACGGCGTTGGTGGCCCGTCACGAGAGCCTGCGCACCACCTTCCAGCCCCATGGCGAGCAGGTCGTGCAGCAGGTGCACGCGGCGGCGCCAGTGCGTTTGCAGGCAGGCACCCTGGAACGGTTGCCGGACGAGACGCAGCTGCGCCAGTTGATCGAAGGGGAAACCCGCCAGCTCTTCGACCTGCAACAGGGGCCGCTGTTGCGCACGCGCCTGCTGCGGTTGGCGGCGGATGATCATGTGCTGATCGTGACCTTGCACCACATCGTGGCCGATGGCTGGTCGATGCAGGTGATGGTCGAGGAACTGGTCAACGGCTACGCCGCCTTCAGCCAGGGCCACGCGCCGCAATTGCCGGCGCTGCCGATCCAGTACACCGACTACGCCATCTGGCAGCGGCACTGGATGGAAGCGGGCGAACGCGAGCGTCAATTGGCATACTGGACCGCCCGCCTGGGCGGCCAGCAACCGGTGCTGGAACTGCCGACCGACTTCCCGCGTCCGGCGGTGATGAGCTATCGCGGCGCGCGGCTGGAACTGGCCATCGACGCGGTACTGGCCGGTGATCTCAAGCACATGGCCCAACGCGAAGGCGTCAGCCTGTTCATGCTCCTGCTGGCCTCGTTCCAGGCGCTGCTGCATCGCTACAGCGGCCAGAACGATATTCGCGTCGGCGTGCCGACGGCCAACCGCAACCGGGTCGAGACCGAGCGCCTAATCGGCTTTTTCGTCAACACCCAGGTACTGGACAGCAATGTCCAGAGCCAGGATTCGTTTGGCACCTTGCTGCAACAAGTCAAACAGACAGCCCTGGGCGCCCAGGCTCACCAGGAGCTGCCGTTCGAGCAACTGGTCGAGGCGTTGCAGCCTGAGCGCAACCTGAGCCACAGCCCGCTGTTCCAAGTGATGTTCAACCACCGGACCCAAGGCCCGGCGGGCGAGGGGCCGGTCGGTGCATTGAAAGTCGAGGAACTGCGCTGGGATTCGCATACGGCGCAATTCGACCTGACCCTGGAAACCGTGGAGCACAGTGAAGGGCTTTCGGCAGGGCTGATTTATGCCACCGACCTGTTTGGCGCCGAGACAATCGCGCGCCTGGCAGGGCATTGGCAGAACCTGTTGCGGGCGATCGTGGCCGACCCGACGCAGCGCATCGGTGAATTGCCGTTGCTCGACGCGGCCGAGCGCCAGGCCCAGCTCGACAACGGCCAGCGCACCCCGACGCCGGCGCCCGAGGCGGGTTTTGTTCATCAACTGTTCGAAAGACAAGCGGCGCGCACCCCGGACGCCCCGGCGCTGGTCATCGACGGCGAGCGCTGGAGCTACGGCCAACTCAATGCCCGGGCCAATCAGTTGGCGGGCAAGCTGCAGAGCCTCGGCGTGGGCCCGGATGTCCTGGTGGGCATCGCCGTGGAACGCAGCGCGCACATGTTGGTGGGCCTGCTGGCGATCCTCAAGGCCGGCGGTGCCTACCTGCCGCTGGACCCGGCGTTCCCCCAGGACCGCCTGGCCTACATGATCGAAGACAGTGGCATCGAGCTGCTGTTGACCCAAAGTTCATTGCTCGACCAGCTACCGCTGTCCTGTGGGAGCGAGCTTGCTCGCGATGGCGGTGGTTCAGTCAATATTGATGTTGAAGGTGAGGGCCTCATCGCGAGCAAGCTCGCTCCCACAGGGGATGGGATTGGCGTTAAGACATTGGTGTTGGACCAGGAGGGTGACTGGCTCGACGGCTATGCCTGCGACGCGCCGGCGCCGCGCCTGGATGCGGAGCACCTGGCCTACGCGATCTACACCTCCGGCTCCACCGGCAAGCCCAAGGGTGTGATGGTGCGCCACGGCGCGCTGACCAACTTCGTCGCGAGCATGGCCCAGGCGCCGGGCATGACGGCCCAGGACCGGGCATTGTCGCTGACCACGTTCTCGTTCGATATTTTCGGCCTGGAAATCTACGTGCCGCTGATGGTCGGCGCGTGCATCGTGCTGACCGGCCCGCACGTCGCCCAGGACCCGTACGCGGTGCTGGCGCTGATCGCGGCCGAGCAGGTCAACGTGGTGCAGGCCACGCCGTCGACCTGGCGCATGTTGCTGGACAACGAGCACGCCCAGGGTTTGCGCGGCTGCAAGTGCCTGTGCGGTGGCGAGGCGCTGCCCCAGGAACTGGCCGTGCGCATGCTCGCCCTTGGCGGTGAAGTGTGGAACCTCTACGGCCCGACGGAAACCACCATCTGGTCGGCCTTGCACCCGTTGCAAACCCAGGCCGCGCAACCCTGGCTGGGCGGGCCCATCGACAACACGGCGCTGTACATCGTTGGCGCCGACCTGATGCCGGTGCCCTATGGCGTGGCCGGTGAATTGCTGATCGGCGGCCAGGGGCTGGCCCGTGGTTATTTCCAGCGTCCGGCGCTGACCGCCGAACGTTTCGTGCCCCATCCGTTTGTCGCCGGCGAGCGCCTGTATCGCACCGGTGACCTGGCGCGCCAGCGGGCCGACGGCATCCTCGAATACCTCGGGCGCATCGACCATCAGGTGAAGATTCGCGGGTTCCGCATCGAACTGGGCGAAATCGAAGCGCGCCTGCTGGAACAGGACAGCGTGCGCGAAGCGGCGGTGCTGGCCCAGGAGGCACCGGGCGGCCAGGCGCTGGTGGCGTACATCGTTCCAACCGCCGAACTGAATGACCTGGACGCCGCCGCCCAGAGCGCCCTGCGCGACAGCCTCGCGGCCCGGCTCAAGGTCAACCTGCCCGACTACATGGTGCCGGCGCACATGGTGGTGTTGCCACGCTTCCCGCTGACACCCAACGGCAAGCTGGATCGCAAGCAGTTGCCCAAGCCCGATGCCAGCCAGTGGCAGAAAACCTACGTCGCGCCGCAGACAGCCGTGCAGCAGGCGGTGGCGACGATCTGGGCCGATATCCTCAAGGTGCCGCGGGTGGGCCTGGACGACAATTTCTTCGAACTGGGCGGCCATTCCTTGCTCGCCACCCAGGTGATGTCGCGGATTCGCCAGCAACTGAATATCCAGGTGCCGTTGCGCCTGTTGTTCGCCCATAACAGCCTGCGGGCGTTTGTCGAGGCCATGGGCACGGCATCGGCGCACGATGAACCGGGCATCCCACGCATTCCTCGCGACCCGCCGCTGGCGCTCTCGTTCGCCCAGCAACGGCAGTGGTTCCTCTGGCAACTGGACCCCACCAGCAGCGCCTACCACATTCCGGCGGCCCTGCGTTTGCGCGGCGCCCTCGACCGTGCGGCGCTGCAACAGAGCTTCGATGCACTGGTGGCGCGTCACGAGAGCCTGCGTACCCGCTTCGTGCTCGACCATGAGCGTCCCGTGCAAGTGATCGACGAACCAGCGCCGCTGGCCTTGGCGGTGGAATCGCTCGAAGCCAGCGTCGATGAACATGCCTTGCGCGGCTTGATCGAAGCCGAAACCCGGCAACCGTTCGATTTGCAGCGCGGTCCGTTGCTGCGGGTCAAGTGGCTGCAACTGGGCGCCGAGGACCATGTGCTGATCCTGACTCAGCACCACATCGTGTCCGATGCCTGGTCGATGCAGATCATGGTCGACGACCTGCTGCAGTTGTACGCAGGCTTCAGCCAGGGCCAGCCCGTGGCGCTGGCGCCGCTGTCGATCCAGTACGCCGACTACGGCCACTGGCAGCGGCAGTGGCTGGCGGCGGGGGAGCAGCAGCGTCAACTCGACTACTGGATCGAGCAGTTGGGCGGCGAGCAGCCGATTCTCGAACTGCCGACCGACCATCCGCGCCCGGCCCAGCAAAGCTATCGTGGCGCACGGTTGCCCATCGTCATCGAACCGTCCCTGGCCGAAGGCCTCAAGCGCTTGGCCCAGCAGCACAACAGCACGCTGTTCATGCTCTTGCTCGCCGGCTTCCAGGCCTTGCTGCACCGCTACAGCGGCCAGGACGACATCCGCGTCGGCGTGCCGATCGCCAACCGTAACCGGGTGGAAACCGAGCGTCTGCTGGGCTTCTTCGTCAATACCCAGGTGCTCAAGGCCGACATCGACGGCAACCTGCGATTCGACCAGTTGCTCGATCAGGTCAAGCAACGGGCCCTCGGCGCCCAGGCCCACCAGGACCTGCCGTTCGAACAGCTGGTGGAGCGGCTGGAGCCGGCGCGCAACCTGAGCCACACGCCACTGTTCCAGGTGATGTTCAACCATGCCAGCGATGCCCGCCGTGACCTGTCGGCATTGCCGGGCCTGAGCCTGGAGCAACTGACCTGGGACTCGGGCACCGCGCAGTTCGACCTGACCCTGGACACCTTCGAGTACGCCGATGGCCTCAGCGCCGCGCTGACTTACGCCAGCGACCTGTTCGAGCCGAGCACCATCGCCCGCCTGGGTGAGCACTGGCTGAACCTGTTGCGCGCCATCGTCGCCAACCCGACCCAGCGCATCGCCGAGCTGCCGATGCTGGACAGGGCGCAGCGGCGCCTGATCGTCGAGGACTGGAACCGCACCTACGCCGACTACCCGAACCATCTCCCGGTCCATCATTTGATCGAAGCCCAGGTCGAGCGTGATCCCCACGCCGAGGCACTGGTGTTCGAAGGGCAGTCGCTGAGCTATGCCCAACTCAACGCCCGCGCCAACCAGTTGGCCCACGCCTTGATCGAGCGCGGCGTCGGCCCGGACGTGCTGGTGGGCATCTCGGTGCAGCGCAGTGTGGAAATGGTGGTCGGGCTGCTGGCGATCCTCAAGGCCGGTGGCGCCTACGTGCCGCTGGACCCGGAATACCCACCGGAACGCCTGGCCTACATGATCGAGGACAGCGGCATCGAGCTGCTGCTGACCTGTGGGAGCGAGCTTGCTCGCGATAGCGGTGGTTCAGTCGATAGTGATGTTGAAGGCGAGGGCCTCATCGCGAGCAAGCTCGCTCCCACAGGAGGGGACCGTGTCACCACGTTGCTGCTGGATGGGGATGACGACTGGCTGCGTGACCATTCCACCGACAATCCGCCTGCCCGGGCCGTGGCGCAGAACCTGGCCTATGTGATCTACACCTCCGGCTCCACCGGCAAGCCCAAGGGCGCCGGCAACAGCCATGGCGCACTGACCAACCGTTTGTGCTGGATGCAACAGGCCTATGGCCTGGAGGCCGGCGACAGTGTCTTGCAGAAGACGCCGTTCAGTTTCGACGTGTCGGTCTGGGAGTTCTTCTGGCCGTTGATGACCGGCGTGCGCCTGGTCGTCGCGGCACCGGGCGATCATCGCGATCCGCAGAAGCTGGTCAGCCTGATCGAACGGGAAAACATCACCACCCTGCATTTCGTGCCGTCGATGCTGCAGGCGTTCGTGCTGGATGCCAACGTCAGCCGTTGCACCCGCCTGACCCGCATCGTCTGCAGCGGCGAAGCCCTGCCGGTGGATGCCCAGCAGCAGGTGTTCGCCAAGTTGCCCAATGCCCGGCTGTATAACCTGTACGGCCCGACCGAAGCGGCCATCGACGTGACCCATTGGACCTGCCGCGACGAAGGGCGCGATGCGGTGCCGATTGGCGAGCCGATTGCCAACCTGATGACGTACATCCTCGACGATGAACTGAACCCGGTGCCGAGCGGCGTCAACGGCGAGCTGTACCTCAGCGGCCAGGGCCTGGCCCGCGGTTATCACCGCCGTCCCGAACTGACCGCCGAGCGTTTCGTCGCCAGCCCGTTCATGGCCGGCGAGCGGCTGTACCGTACCGGTGACTTGGCGCGCTATCGCCCGGACGGGGTGATCGACTACATCGGCCGGATCGACCATCAGGTGAAGATCCGCGGGTTCCGCATTGAATTGGGTGAGATCGAAGCGCGCCTGCTTGAACAGGCGGCGGTGCGAGAAGCGGTGGTGGTGGCCCAGGACAGCCGCAGCGGCAAGGTGTTGAGCGGCTACGTGGTCGCCCAGGCCGATGACGCCAGCGACTGGCCGCTGTTGCGCGAAGCGCTGCTGGCCCATTTGCGCCTGAACCTGCCGGAGCACATGGTGCCGACACACCTGACCCGCCTGGAACACATGCCGCTGAGCCCGAACGGCAAACTCGACCGCAAGGCGCTGCCGGCACCGGACCTGGCCGAGCGCCAGGAAGCCTTCACGGCACCGGTCAACGCCATCGAGCGGGCACTGGTGGACATCTGGCAAGGGGTGCTTGGCGTCGAGCGGGTGGGCACCGCCGACAACTTCTTCGCCTTAGGCGGCGACTCGATCAACTCGATCCAGGTGGTCAGCCGGGCGCGTGCCCAAGGCATCGGCCTGACCCCCAAAGACCTGTTCCTGCACCAGAACATCCAGGCCCTGGCGCGGGTCGCCACGGCGGCCGACGAAGGCGTGATCGACCAAGGCCCGGTCACCGGCGACAGCCTGCTGGTGCCGATGCAGCATTGGTTTTTCGCCAGTGATATCCCGCACCGCGACCACTGGAACCAATCGGTCCTGCTGACCCCGCGCGAACCCTTGGACATCGCCCACCTGCAACAGGCCCTCCAGCACGTGGTGGCCCATCACGATGCCCTGCGCCTGCGGTTCACCGAGGCCGACGATGGCCGCTGGCACGCCAGCCATCAGGCTGTGGATAAGCAGCCGCTGGAGATCTGGCAGCGCACCGCGCAGGACGCCGTCGAGATCATCGCCATCGCCGACCAGGCCCAACGCAGCCTCGACCTGCGACACGGCCCGTTGCTGCGCTGCAGCCTGATCGCGGTGCAGGACGGCAGTTCGCGCCTGCACCTGGCGATTCATCACCTGGTCATGGACGGCGTGTCGTGGCGGGTGTTGCTGGAAGACCTGCAAAACGTCTACCGCCAGTTGAGGGCGAACCAGGCGCCGGCCTTGCCGGGCAAGTCCACGGCGTTCAAGGCCTGGGCCTCTCAGTTGCAGGACTACGCCCACAGCGAAGCCCTGAACAAGGAACTGGATTACTGGGTCGGGCAACTGGACCAGCCTCTGCCGCCGTTGCCACGGGCCCGTCCCGAGGGCAGCCAGGCCGCGGCCCATGGCCGTTCGGTGAGCACACGCCTGGATGCCACCCAGACCCAGCGTTTGCTCAAGCAGGCGCCGACGGCCTATCGCACCCAGGTCAACGATTTGCTGCTCAGCGCCCTGGCGCAAGTGGTCTGCCAATGGACCGGGCAACCGGCCTGCCTGGTGCAACTCGAAGGCCATGGCCGCGAAGAGCTGTTCGACGGCATCGACCTGAGCCGCACCGTCGGTTGGTTCACCAGCCTGTTCCCGGTGTTGCTGACGCCGGCCAGCGACCCGGCCGAGTCGATCAAGCGGATCAAGGAACAACTGCGGGCGGTGCCGAACAAGGGCCTGGGCTACGGCGTCCTGCGTTACCTGGGGGCCGAAGCGGTCCAGCAGCGACTGGCAAAACTGCCGCCAGCGCGCATCACCTTCAATTACCTGGGGCAGTTCGACCAGAGCTTCGATGAGCAGGCGCTGTTCGTGCCGAGCGAGGAGGGCAGTGGCGCCGGGCATGGCGATGACGTGGCCCTGGGCAACTGGCTGACCATCGATGGCCGGATCTTCAACGGCCAGTTGTCCCTCGACTGGACGTTCAGTGACGATGTTTTCGACGCGGCCACGCTCCAGTCGTTGGCCGATGCCTACGCCGTGGCGTTGCAACAACTGATCGATCACTGCTGCACCGACGGGCACTTGGGCCTGACACCTTCCGACTTCCCGCTGGCGCGCCTGAGCCAGGCGCAACTCAATGGCCTGCCGGTGCCCGTGGCGCAGGTGGAGGACATCTATCCGCTGTCGCCGATGCAGGACGGCATGCTGTTCCACACCCTGGCCGACGACAGCTCCGGCTTGTACATCAACCAGATCAGCTTGCCGGTGCATGGCCTGGACACCGAGCGTTTTGCCCGGGCCTGGACGTCGGTGATCGAGCGCGAGGACATCCTGCGCACCAGTTTCCACTGGCAGGATGGCTTGAGTGCGCCGGTGCAAATCGTCCATCGCCACGTCGAGTTGCCGTTGCAGATTGAAGACTGGCGTGGACAGGACATCAGCGAGCAGGCAATCAGCGCCCGGGCGACCGCCGACTACCTGGCCGGTTTCGACCTGAGCCGCGCGCCTTTGCAACGGGTGTTATTGCTGCGCCTGGAAGACGATCGCTACCAGATGATCTGGACCTGCCATCACATCCTCATGGACGGCTGGAGCAGTTCGCGGTTGTTCGGTGAAGTGTTGCAGTTCTACGCCCATGGGCAGGTGCCCAGCCGCAATGGTCGCTACCGCGAGTTCATCGAGTGGCTGCAACGCCAGGACCAGGGCGCGCTGGAGCGCTTCTGGCGCAGTCGCCTCGACACCTTGGAACAGGCGACTTCCCTCAACCAGGCGATGTTCCCGCGGCATGTCGAGGCATTGCCGGGGCACGAGGCGCTGTATTCGCGTTGGAACGTGGCACAGACCGCTCGCCTGCAACAGGCCTGCCGCGCCTTGCAGATCACACCCAATACCTTGATCCAAGGGGCGTGGCTGCTGTTGTTGCAACGTTTCACCGGGCAGAACACCGTGGTCTTCGGCGCCACCGTCGCCGGGCGTCCGGCGGGGCTGGTCAACGCCGACAACATTCTCGGCCTGTTCATCAACACCTTGCCGGTGATCCAGACCCTGGACCCCGAGCAGCCGCTGGATCAATGGCTGCAACAGCTGCAGGCCTACAACCTGGACCTGCGTGAGCATGCCCATGCGCCACTGGCGGACATCCAGCGCTGGTCGGGCCTGGGCGGGCAGGGCTTGTTCGACAGCATCATCGTGTTCGAGAACTACCCCATCGACGAACGCCTGGGCGACCAGCGGGAGACCGGCCTGAGCTTCGGCGAGTCACGCAATCATGACGTGACCAACTTCCCGATGGACCTGGCGGTCAACCTGGGTGAAACGCTGTCCATCGAGTACCTGTTCCTGCGTAATGCCTTCAGCGTCGACGCGGTGGAGCGAATCCGCCGCACCCTGGAAGACACCCTGGAAGCGATGATCGATGCGCCCCACGTGTGCCTGGGCAACCTGCAGCGCTTGTCGCTGGAACAGTGGCAGGCCTTCGCACACTGGAGCGCGGCGCCGAACGGCTGCTATCAGGCGCAGTTGCTGCCGGAGCTGATTGGCCGGCATGCCCAGTCGCGTCCGCAGGCCACGGCGCTGGTGTGTGGCGACGACTCGATGGACTATGGCGAACTGGAGCGTCGGGTCAACCGCCTGGCCCACCGCTTGATCGAACTTGGCGCCGGCCCGGAAGTGGTGGTCGGCGTGGCCCTGGAGCGGTCGGTGGACATGGTCGTGGCGCTGCTGGCGGTGATGAAAAGCGGTTCGGCGTATGTGCCGCTGGACATCGATTATCCACCCGAGCGCCTGGCGTTCATGATCGAAGATTCGGCCATGGCGCTGTTGCTGACCCACAGCCGGGTGCAGGCGCGCCTGCCGGAACTCGACGGTCTGGCGCGCCTGGCCATCGACGGTTTCGACAGCCGTGGCTACAGCGACTTGCCGCCCCACAGTGGTTTGCTCGGCGGCAACCTGGCCTACCTGATCTACACCTCGGGCTCCACCGGTCGCCCCAAAGGCGTTGCCGTGGCGCACGGGCCGATGAGCATGCATTGCCAGGCCATCGCCGGGCTGTATGACATGGACGAATACACCCGCGAACTGCATTTCATGTCGTTCGCCTTCGACGGCGCCCATGAACGCTGGCTGAGCACGCTGTTCAGCGGCGGCACCCTGGTGATTCGCGACGGCGCGCTGTGGACGCCGGAGCAGACCTTCGACGCCTTGCATCGCCACGGCATTACCATCGCCTGCTTCCCGCCGGCCTACCTCAAGCAACTGGCCGAATACGCCGCCAACAGCCAGTTGGCACCGCCGCCGGTGCGGGTGTACTGCTTCGGCGGCGATGCGGTGCCGGACCAGACCTTCGAGCAAGTGAAGGCGGCGTTGCGTCCGCACTTCTTCACCAACGGCTACGGCCCGACTGAAACCGTGGTCACGCCGATGCTGTGGAAGGTGCCGGCCAGCGAACGTTGCGAAGCCGCCTACGCGCCGATCGGGCGTGCGGTGGGTGAGCGCGCCTTGTATGTACTGGACGACAACCTCAACCCATTGCCGCCGGGCATTGCCGGCGAGTTGTACATCGGTGGCGCGGGCATCGCCCGTGGTTATCACCGCCGCCCGGACCTGAGTGCCGAGCGCTTCGTGCCGGATCCGTTCGGCCAGCCGGGCGATCGCCTGTACCGCAGCGGCGACCTGGTACGCCAGCGCGTCGATGGGGTGCTCGATTACGTCGGCCGTATCGACCACCAGATCAAGGTGCGGGGTTTCCGCATCGAACTGGGGGAAGTGGAGGCCAGCCTGCGGCAACTGGCCGACGTCAGCGATGCGGTGGTGATCGCCCGCGACAGTGCCTCGGGCAAGCAACTGATCGGCTACGTGGTCACCCCCGACGGCGTGGCCATCGGCGATCGGCTCAAGGCCGAGCTGCGGGCGCAATTGCCGGATTACATGGTGCCGGCCCAGGTCATCTGCTTGGAGGCGTTGCCGGTCACCCCCAACGGCAAACTCGATCGCCAGGCCTTGCCGGAGCCGGAATTCAAGGGCGCCGAGTATGTGCCGGGGCGTAACCGCGATGAGCAATTGCTGGCCGAAATCTGGGCCGAGGTGTTGCAAGTCGAACGGGTGGGCATCACCGACAATTTCTTCGAGTTGGGGGGGGATTCGATCCTCAGCCTGCAAGTGGTCTCGCGGGTGCGCAACCATGGGGAGCTGAAGATGGAGCTCAAGCTGCGGGACCTGATGCGCGGCCAGACCATCGAGGCGATTTTCGACCAGCGTTCGAACACGTTTGCCGTGACCGTTGAGGACGTGACCCAGGTGGCCGCCGAAGGGCAGTTCAACCTGATTCCGATCCAGCAGTGGTGGTTCGACCAGCGCATGAGCGAACCCCATCATTACAACCAGGCGTTGATGCTGCGGGCCCGCCAGGGGTTGAACCTGACGGCACTGGAATTGGCCTTGCGCGGCATGATGCAGCAGCACGACGCCTTGCGCCTGCGCTTCAGTGAGGTCGGCGGGCGTCACCTGCAGCATTACCAGGCGCTGGAGGAGATGCAGGCCCAGTGGGCCAACGAGCCTTTGCTGTGGCAGCACAGAGTGGCCGATGAAGCCGAGCTGGAGTTGTATGCCGAGCAGGTGCAACGCAGTCTTGATGTGCACAACGGGCCGGTGTGGCGCACGGCGCATGTGACCCTGGGCAGCGGTGAAATTCGCGTGCTGATGGTGATTCATCACCTGGTCATCGACACGGTGTCGTGGCGTTTGCTGCTGCAGGATTTGCAGACGGCTTATGCGGCCTACAGCGACGGCCATACGCCGAACCTGCCGATTCGCACCAGCAGCTACCGGGCCTGGGCCGAGGGCCTGCAAGCTTATGCGCGGGACTATCCGGCGCAGGAAAAAGCCTGGTGGCTGGAGCAGATCGACCAGCCGGGCAGCGAGTTGCCGTGTGACAACCTGCGGGGCAAGAACCAGGTGCAGTACCAGTCGGTGGCGCATTTGAGCCTGTCGGAGCAGCACACCCAGCAGTTGCTCAAACAGGTGCCGGCGGCCTACCAGACGCAGATCAATGACGTGTTGCTGGCGGCGCTGAGCCGGGTCTTGTGCCGCTGGAGCCAGCAGCCGTCGGTGCTGATCCAACTGGAGGGGCATGGGCGCGAGGACCTGGTCAAGGACATCGACCTGAGCCGCAGCCTGGGCTGGTTCACCAGCATGTTCCCGGTGCGCCTGACCCCGAGCCATGACGCCGACATCGGCACATCGGTGCGGGCGGTGCAACGGCAGTTGGCCGCCGTGCCGAACAAGGGATTGGGCTATGGCGTGTTGCGCTACATGAGTGGCGAGCCGATGGCCGCCACCCTGGGCCGCGCGCCCCAGGCACGGGTGACGTTCAACTACTTGGGGCAGTTCGACCAGAGCTTCGACGACAAGGCGTTGCTGGTGCCGGCGGCGGAAAGCTACGGCAGCTGCTACAGCCCCCATGCCGCGCTGGGCAACTGGCTGGAAGTGGTGGGGCAGGTGTACGACGGGCGGCTGGCGCTGCGCTGCATCTTCAGTACCCGCCGCTACCGTGCCGAGACCGTCGAGGGCTTGATGCGCGCCTACCAGGAGGAACTCGAAGCGTTGATCGAACACTGCGTGGCGCAGGCGGCTTAAGTCTTGCACCTGTGGCGAGGGAGCAAGCTCCCTTGCCACAGGGTTTTGCATGAGTCCGAGTGGCTCATCTTTTACCCATGGTTTTTCATAAGGAACCCCTGCGATGTCCCTGCATCCGGAACTCAACGCCTTCCTCGACCTGGCCGAAGAAAGCCAGGCCGACGGCCCCGGGCCGTTTCACCTGTCGACGCCGGCCCAGGCCCGCGAGGCGTTCGAGCGCACCACCGGGCAATTGCGCTGGGACGCTCCGGCGTATGTGCAGTGTGCCGCTCACGCATTCACTGCCCGTGACGGCGCGACGCTGGCGCTGCGTCTGTATCGTCCCGCCACGGCTTCGGCCCAGGCGCTGCCGGTGCTGGTGTACTTTCACGGCGGCGGCTATGTGGTCGGCAGCCTGGCATCCCACGACGGCGTCTGCCGCGAATTCTGCGCCCGGACACCGTGCGCGGTGTTGTCGGTGGGCTATCGCCTGGCTCCGGAGCACACCTTCCCGACCCCGCTGAACGACGGCGCCGACGCCCTCGACTGGCTGGCCCGGCAGGCCCGCGCCGAAGGCCTGGACGTCAGCCGCGTGGCGTTCGGCGGCGACAGCGTCGGCGCGACACTGGCGACGGTGCTGGCGCTGCAAGCGGCCCTGGAACCCGCTGCCCTGGCGATCCAGCCGTGTTTTCAATTGCTCTGTTACCCGGTGACCGATGCGTCCACCAGCAGCCCGTCCACCGAGCTGTTCGGCGAAGGCTATTTGCTGGAGAGCGAAACCCTCGAGTGGTTCTACCGGCACTACGCCAATGAGCCCACCGATCGCCTGGACTGGCGTTTCTCACCATTGCTGGCGCCCGGTTGCCCAGGCCTGGCCCCGGCCCTGATCGCCCTGGCCGGTCATGACCCGCTGCTCGACGAAGGCCGCGCCTACGCCCGGCGTTTGCAGGAGCAGGGGGTGAGCGTGGAACTGATCGAATACACCGGCCTGATCCACGATTACCTGCGCTTGCAGAGCGTGGTGCCGGAGATTGACGAGGTGTACGCGCAATTGAGCCAAGCCTTGCGGACTGCATTGACCGCCTGAAATACCACAAACTGCCTGAGGCACCACAATCCCTTGTGGGAGCGAGCTTGCTCGCGATAGCGGAGTGTCAGCCAAGATTATTTTGCTGATCCACCGCCATCGCGAGCAAGCTCGCTCCCACAGTTGTTTTAGGGTGATTTCAAGATTTGCATCTGCCACACATCCTCTGTGGCAGGGTTTCAGGATTGGCAGACACAAAAAAACCGGGCCAGGCCCGGTTTTTTGTGGGGTGTCGCCTAGAAGTCGTAGGTCACGTCCAGCGAGGCCACGCGTTCCTGGCCGTAGTAGCAGCCGAACGAGTAGTTGCAGTGGGACACGTACTCGCGGTCGAAGACGTTCTGCACGTTCAGGCTGGTGGTGACGCCGCGCAGGCTCGAGGTGGCCTTGCCCATGTCATAGCTGATGGTGGTGTCGAACACGGTGAAGGCCGGTACGTCGAACGAGTTGGCCGCGTCGCCCGGCTTGCGGCCGGTGTGGCGGGCGCCTGCGCCGAAGGTCAGGCCATTGAGGACGGCCTGGGTGAAGTGGTAGTCGACCCACAGCGTGGCGGAGAACGGTGCCTGTTGCTCGCTGCGGTTGCCCTCGTTGCCGTAGTTGTCCTTGGTGTAGAACGAGTCGAGGTAGGTGGCGGCGGCCATGACGTCGATGTTGTCGAGGGTGGATTTGACTTCCAGTTCAACCCCCCGTGAACGCACCTGGCCCGACTGGATCGAGTTCTGCGGATCGGCGGGGTCGGCGGTGACCAGGTTCTTCTGTTTGATCTGGAACACCGAGGCGGTAATCATCGTCTTGTCGAACGGCTGGTACTTCACGCCCACTTCGTATTGTTCGCCTTCGGTCGGCTTGAAGGCGTCGCCGCTGGCGTCCGTGCCCGTGGTCGGCAGGAAGGATTCCGAGTAGCTGATGTACGGCGCCAGGCCGAAATCGGTGACATAGGTCAGGCCCACCCGGCCGGTGAACTTGTTATCGCGCAGTGAGGAAACGGTGCCCGCCAGCAGGTCCTTGTTGTCCACTTCGGCCCAGTCCTGGCGGCCGCCCACGGTCAGGATCCACTTGTCCAGCTTGATCTGGTCCTGCAGGTAGACGCCGGTCTGGCGAACGGTGTTGTCCCACTTGGTGTCCAGCGTTGGGGTTACGCTGCCGGTGTCGTAGTTGTTGTTATTGCCGTACAGGTCGATCGGCGCGACGTTGTAGGCGTTGTAGCCATCGTACTTACGGTTGAAGTGACGATAGTCCACGCCCGCCAGGGTGGTGTGTTCCAGGGCGCCGGTATTGAATTTGTACTCCACGTTGTTATCGACGGTGTAGGCGGTGTTGTGCTGTTGCCAGTCGAGTTTTACGCGGTTGGCCTGGGTCTGGTCAGTGACGCCTCCGGTGGTGACGAAGCTGCGCAGGTAGAAGCCCCGGTACTGGTCGCGCACATCGGTATAACGCGCAGTGGAGCGGAATTTCAGGTCATCGGTGATGTTGTGGCTGAAGTCGTAGCCCAGGATGAACTGGTCACGCTTGTAGTCGTTCCAGCGCGTGTCGCCAGAGAAGAAGTCCCGGTCGATTCGCTGGCCGTTGGGGCCGCGCTCCAGGGAACCGATCCGCGGCAGCGCCTGGTAGTCTTCCAGGCCATCGTCGCGTTGGATCTGCGCCAGCACGGTCAGCGAGGTGTCGTCGCTGGGCGCCCAGGTCAGGCTCGGTGCCAGCAGCATGCGTTCGCTGTGGGTGTGATCGACCTGCTGGTTGCCTTTTTTCGCCACGCCGATGACGCGGTAGCTGAACTCCTTCTGGTCGTCGATCGGACCGCTGGTGTCGAACGCGCCGTTGACCCGGCTGTAGCTGCCCGCGCCCAGCTTGATCTGGCTGCGCTGTTCCGTGGTCGGGCGCTTGGAGACCATGTTGATCAGGCCACCGGGCTGGTTCTGCCCATACAGCACCGACGAAGGGCCCTTGAGCACTTCGATGCGCTCCAGGGTGTACGGATCGATTTGCGGCGCGCCGCCGAGGCTGCCGGCATAGGGCAGGTAGGCGCCGTCGAGGTAGAGCGGCGTGGGCGAGAAACCCCGGCTGGTGATTTCGTCAGCGATGGTGTTGCGGTCGGTGAAGCCGCCGGTGTTCAGGCCCGGCGTGTAGCGCAAGGCCTGGGTCAGGTTGCGCGCGCCCTGGGTGGCGACCTGCTCGGCGGTGACCACGTTGATGGTCTGCGGGATCTCCAGGATCGGCGTGTCGGTCTTGGTGCCGGTGGCGCTGCGGGTGGCGACGTAGCCGTCCACCGGGCCGTAGGCGGTTTCCGCGGATTTACCGGTGATGGTCGTGGCGCCCAGTTCCAGCGAATTCCCCGTTGTCCTGGCGCGCACGCTGACCGTGTTGCCCTGGATGGTGAACATGACGCCGGTCCCCGCCAGCATCTGCGACAACGCTTGAGCCGGCGACAACCGACCGCTGACCGGTTGGCTGCGCAGGCCCTGGACATCATCGGCACTGTAGAGCACTTGCATGTTCGATTGATTGCTCAATGCCTGCAGGGCGCTCGCCAGCGACTGCGCCGGAATGTTGAGGTCGACTTCCTGTGCCTGGACCTGTGCGCTGAACGGCATGGCCAGCGCCAGGCTGAATGCGCTGGCGCTGAAGCCTGGTTGCAGCAGGCGGCGCATGATCAGTGCCTTGGTAAAACGTGGAATCCCCGGAGTTGCTGGCATGTGTTTCACTCTTGCAGGTTTTAGTTTTAATAGGGGTGTAGTTGTCATCAATTCTTAATTAGGACGCACGACCCGGAAAAAACCAGAATGAGAATCGTGATTATTTACGCCGATTGCAGTTCGGTGACCACCCGGCCGGCTTCCATGCGCACCAATTGGTCGGCCACGTCGAAGTAACGGTCGTCGTGGGAAATCACGATGATGGTCTTGCCCAGGCGCTTGAGGTCCGGCAGCAGCTCGGTGTAGAAAATCCGCCGGAAGGTCGGGTCCTGGTCGGCGGCCCATTCGTCGAACACCAGCACCGGGCGTTCTTCCAGCCACGCATTGACCAGTGCCAGGCGCTTGCGCTGGCCGGTGGACAGGTCGGTGGTGGTGAAGGCGCCGTCGCGCACGCTGACCTTGTGGGCGATTTCCAGGCGTTGCAGGTATTTATTGGCGTCGTCCGGGATATGGGTGTCGCCCTGGACGATGTCGTCGAACAGGTAGTAGTCGGCAAAAATCGTCGTGAACAACTGGCGATAATCGTCGCGGGTCACGGCCGTCACCACGTGGTCATTGAGGCGGATTTCCCCTTGTTGCGGCGCGTACAGGCCCAGCAGCAGTTTGATCAGCGTGGTTTTGCCGCAACCGTTTTCACCCACGATGAACACAATGTCGCCCTGGTCGATCTTCAGGTTCACCGGTCCCAGGCGGAACGGCGTGGCGCCTTCCACCGCCGGGAAGCTGTAGGCCACGTTGCTCAGTTCCAGCGTCTGCACCAAGGTTTTCGGCTGGCCCTGGTCGTTGAGCAACAGGTGCGGTTCAGGGGATGAAAACTGCTCCGACAATTCGGCGATGCGGCGGAAGGCGATCTGGGCGCGGCTGACGATCGGCAGGGTGCCGATCAGGTGTTCCAGCGGGCCTTTCATGTACAGCAACACCAGCACGAAACCACTCATCACCGCTTTGTCGGCGCTTGGCCACAGCGATTGCAGGGCCAGGGCCAGGCCGATCACCACGAAGAACAGCATCGAGCCGAAGGTCTTGGCGATCACGAAAATGTTCACTGAGCGGATCTGAGTGTCGCAGATCTTGTCGGCGGTGTGTTCGATGCCCGAGACGAACATGCGTTGCCGCCGGGGGCGATGGATGCGCAGTTCCTTGGCGCCTTCGGCGATGGCGTTGTAGTGCTTCTGCAATTCGTCCTCGGAATCGCGAGCCTCCATGAAGCCCTTGATCCCACGACCGCGGGCGATGTACTGGACCACGGTGCCGATGACAATCGCCACGACCATCATCAGGAACATCGGCCACGACAGCATGGCCAGGTAACCCATGCAGCCGAGGGTGACGGTCAGGGAAATGGCCAGGGGAGCGAAGGCGAAGGCGAAATCGCTGATGGTGTCGACGTCGTGAGTCAGCACCGGGATCAGGCGATGGCTGCGGTAGCGTTCGATCTGCTGGATGGGCGCCGACAGGACTTTTTCCCCCAGCTCCTTGCGCAGCTTGGCGATGATCTTCTGGCCGACGTAGTTGGTGCCGATGTCGGAACAGATGGAACTGACCAGGGCCAGCAGGCACAACCCGGCGAACACGCCCACGACGGTGGCGCTCAGCCCACCTTCGGCGTGTAGCACCTTGTTGATGGTCGCCAGCAGCACGGTCACGCTCAGGCCACCGACCATGCCCAGCAGGATGGCGCCGATGACAATCAGCCGGAAGGGTTTGAGCAGGGTGAACAATTCATTGATCACCCCGCGTTTTGGTTGGCTCATGGAGGTTTCCCTGCTAGATGAAAGGGCGAAGGCCATCGCGGGGCATTCACCGCATGGGCTGGAGGACGGCGGCACGCCGGGTTGGGGCGCGCCCACCTGTAGAACGATTGGTAAGAGAGGGGATTTAACGAGGAATCGCCTGACACACATTATTGTGGCGAGGGAGCTTGCTCCCGCCGGGCTGCGAAGCGGCCCCAGGATTTTACGGTCGCTACGCAACCGAGCGGGAGCAAGCTCCCTCGCCACAAGATTCTGCTTTCAGCCGAATTGGCGAAGCGAACTCACATATCCCGCGCCACGCGAAAACCGATCCAGTCCCCCCGATTGCCCGGCACCAGCGCGTTGCGGTTGCCGGAGCGGGAGAACACCGGCGCTTCGCCCCAGTCGTTGCCGCGGATGCGTTTGAATTCGCACTTGCCGGTCAGCCAGGCGCTGCCGTCGCTCGGGGCGCCCACATAGTTTTCGTTGTAGCAATCGGCGGTCCATTCGTAGATGTTGCCGTGCATGTCGTACACGCCGAAGGCGTTGGGCGCGAAGCTGCCGGCCGGGGCGGTGAAGTTGTAGCCGTCGGCCGCGCCGTAGGTGTTGGCGTGCTGGGCGATGCTGTATTCCTTGCCTTCATCGAACGGGAAGGGGAACGGCCCGGTGCTGCCGCCGCGTGCGGCGTATTCGCGCAGGGACTCGCTGACCAGCCGGTATTGTTTGCCGGTTTTTTTCGACAGCCACGCCACGTAGGCATTGGCTTCGTCGAAGTCCATGCACACCGCCGGGTGCCGGTCGGTGTATTGCTTGCGCGGGTCGCTGCCCTGGTAGTCCGGGATGCCAGCCTTGCACGCTCGACCGGGACGCTCATCGCCGTCGGGCATGGTGTAGCCGGTGTCGCGCAGGTAGGCGAACCATTCGCCCTTGAGCACTTGGAAGCGACTGATCGCCACGGGCTTGGCGAATGTCACCGGGTGCATCGGCCCTTCATCGGGTTCGCGGCCGACTTCGTCGTCCGGGGTGCCCATCTGGAAGGTGCCGGTGGGCAGCACGACCATTTCCGGGCAATCCTTGCAGTCGCGAAAGACCTGGCCCGGTTGCGATGCCTGGGCGCCGGAGGGCAGCAGGGCGGCGAGGGCCAGTGCCGGGAGTAGCTTCAGCGAAAAACTGTTCATCCATCTCTCTCGATAAGGTCAAAAAGGTTCGGCTCAGAGCGTTTTGCCCAGCAACCCCATGAAGCGATCGATCTCGGCTTCGGTGTTGAGCAGCCCCGGCGCGGTGCGGACCACCGGTCCCGCATCGCGATGCACGGCGTCGGCGATCACACGGTTCTTCATCAGGTAAGCGGCGACCTCGTCGCTGTCGCGGCCCTTGACCCGGAAGAAGGTGAAACCGGCGGACAGCGCCGGGCTCATGGGGGTGATCAGCTCGATCTGCGGTTGTGCCACCAGCTGTTTTTTCAGGTAGCTGTTGAGGGCGTGGATCCGTTCCTGCACCTCGGCCTTGCCCAGTTGCAGGTGCAGCTTGAAGGCTTCGTCGGCGGCCCAGCGGTGCTCGAAGGCGTGATAGCCCCCCGGGGTCATGACGGTGGAGAACGTCGTGGCTTCGGAAAAGGTCGGAATGATCGGCGTGACGTACTTGAGTTCTTCACTGCGGCTGCACACCAAGCCGGTGCCCCGTGGGCCGAACATCCACTTGTGGGTGCCGGCAATGAAAAAGTCGCAATTCATGGCGGGGAAGCTGAGGTCTTCGACGCCGAAACCGTGCACGCCGTCCACCACATAGATGATCCGCTGCTCATCGCTGCGGCCTTGGTTGTGCTTGTCCACCAGGGCACCGATCTTGTCGATGGGCAGCTTCACGCCGCTGCCCGAGTGCACCCAGGTCATGCCCAGTACCCGGGTTTCGGGGCGGATGTTGCGGTCGATGGCCGTGAGGATCTGCTCATGGCTGGCGTCGTGGGCGTTCTCGAACAGCTTGATCTTGCGCACCCGTGTGCCGCTGCGTTGAGTGCGCAGGTCGAGGATGGTGTGGGTGGCGTAGTGTTCGTGGGCGGTGGTGAGGATTTCCTGGTCGGCCGCCACGTGGACGCCGCCATAGATGATCGACAGGCCTTCGGTGGTGCTGCCGGTGAGGGCGATTTGCTTGGGCGAAGCTTGCAGGTAGCGGCCGGCCCAGGTGCGAACGTTTTCCTCACGCTCTTCGGTGACGCCCAAGTCCCAGTCCATCAACAGCCCCGGGTTTTTATCCAGGGCGGCGCGGTGCCGGTCGATGGCCTCGCGCACCGGGCGCGGGTGGGTGGTGACGAGGAAATTGGAGAAGTGCAGGTAGTCCGGATCCTGGTTGAACAGCAAGCGCAATTGCGCCCATTTATCCTTGGGCAGCGGTGGCAGCGGATCGGCGCTGGCCGTGGCGGGCATGCTGGCGGCCAGGGGCAGGCCGGCGGCGAGGATCCCGGCCTGCTTCAGGAAGGTGCGACGCTCATTCATGGCTGGGCCGCCTTCTGGGTCGAGGCGATGGCGGGGCGGGCGGCTTTCTGCACCTGATCCCAGACCCGCAGGAAATTGCCGCCCCACAGTTTGGCGATGTCGGCTTCGGAGTAGCCGCGGGTCAGCAGTTCGGCGGTGACGTTGCGGATGTCGCCGACGTTCTCCCAGCCTTTCACGCCGCCACCTTCGTTGAAGTCCGAGCTGATGCCGACGTGGTCGATGCCGATCTTGCGCACGGCGTAGTCGATGGCGTCCCCCAGGTCCTTGAGGCTGGCCTTGGGTTCTTCTTCGAGGATGCCGTAGAGCTGGCCGGCGTATTCGCCGAACTTCTGTTCCGGCCAGGCGGCGATGATCGGGTCGCCGGGCATCAGCGCCATCGCCAGGTTGGGCAGCGGCGGCAGGTCGAAGCGTTCGCGCAGGGCGTTGAGTCTGTCCTGGGTCTTTTGCGTCAGTGGGCGCAGGTACTGGGAGAAACCGACGATCTGCACCACGCCGCCGCTGGCCTTGATCAGTTGCATTTCCTTGTCGCTGAGGTTGCGCGGTATGTCCACCATCGCCCGAGGTGCCGAATGAGAGGCCACCAACGGCGTGCGACTCAGTTGCGCGACTTGCTCCAGGGCCAGGGTCGACATCTGCGATACGTCGATGATCACGCCCAGGTCGTTCAGGCGTGTCACCGCTTGCTTGCCGATGTCCGACAGGCCGCCCAGGGCATCGGGCGAGTCGTTGAAGAACGGCAGTGGGCGGGAGGAGTCGGCCCAGTCGTTGTTGCCGATGTAGCTGAAGCCGAACATGCGCATGCCCCGCGCCGTCCACAGGTCCAGCAGGCTCAGGTCATGGCCGAGGGGGTAGGCGTTGAGCATGCTGATGAAAATCGCGAATTTTCCTTCGCCGTGCAGACGGCGGAAATCATCCGGGGTGTAGGCGATGGCGACCTGGTTGGGAAAGTCCCGGACCAGGCCGGTGATGATCTTGTAGCGCACTTCCTGCTGGTTGCGCGCTTCCTCGACAAAACCGGCGGTGGGCTTGTGCGGCGCGTTGGGCCCGTTCCACAACTCGGGCCAGCCGAACACCGTCAGGGCCGCGCCGGACAGATGGCCGCGGTTGGCTTTGACCAGGTCGAACTGGCCGCTGCCGTCCTTGTCGGCCTCATTGCCGGCGGTGCCGAAATCGAGCGGCACGGTGATGTGGCTGTCGAAGGACAGCAGGCGTTCGTGCAGTTCCCTGGCCTCTTTCATCACTTTGACCGGGTAGCCGGGGTTGTCCCGCCACCAATGGTCCCAAGCCGCGACGCCCGCACCGACGGCCAACGCCAGGGCCAGGGGCAGGCCGATGAAAAGAGCCTTTTTCGAACGAGGTGTTGTCATTGCCGATCTCAGTCAGGTTCGCCTTGGAAGGACAGGCGCGGGGCCTTTGCTATCTGGGGAGAACGAGTGATCGGGCGGGAAATTTAGGCGCTCTCGGGGCCGCCATCGCGAGCAAGCTCGCTCCCACAATTTGGAATGCGCTCACCTGTGGGAGCGAGCTTGCTCGCGAAGGCGGCCTTGAAACCAACCTGATTTTTGGGAATGTACGCAAATCCATTGTGGGAGCGAGCCTGCTCGCGATGAGGCCTCCACTGCCTCCCTATAAATTTGTCAGCCCACCCCTCGTTCTAGCTTGGATAAAGCCCGCTCCAGGGCTGGACACAGGTAAGGCAATGACGATTTCTCGACGATGGTTCATGGCAGGCCTGGCGCTGACCGGTGCCGCCGTGCCTGCGGTGTATTACGGGCATCGCGAACTGACCCGGCCGGACCCGACCATTACCCCCGGCGAGGCCTCGTTCGACGTGGCTGACGTGGCGGGCCAGCGCCGGGCCGATACGTTGCGGGGCATCTGGACGATCCGTTTCACCGGCCGCGACGCCGGTCTCGAAGGCCTGCCGCAGGACGATCTGCAGATCTTCCTCGATATCGGCCAGAGGGGCCGTGGCCTGGTGGGGTACCTCGACAGCGCCGAACGCTTGCGCGGCGTCGAAGAGCCGCATTATCGGGTGTTGGGCGACCTGGCCGGAACCGACCCGAAACAACTGAGCTGGCGGTTGATGGGGGCTCGGCATGACGCGCCGGACTATGAATTCATCATGACCCTGGACGAAGTCTGGGCTGGTTTCGGCAATGCCGGCAGCGCCACCCTCAGCGGCCGGGTGTTGCGCCTGGACCGCCCCTTGGCGTTGCCTGAACAGGACAATCATTTCATCGCCGTCAAGCAGCGCTTTCCCGAGGCGCGGGAGCGCACGCCGCTGAGCCCGGCGCTGCTGGCCTGGCTAGTGTCACCCGAGCATCGGCTGTTCCACCAGCTCTGGCACGCCTCGCGGGACAAATGGCACACCTTGGACGAAGACAAGCGCAACGCCCTGCGCGGCATCGGCTGGCAGCCCGGCCCACGGGACCAGGAGCGTGATGCCCGCGGGCCGCGCAAGGATCGCAATGGCTCGGGCGTGGACTTCTTTTTCATGCACCGGCACATGCTCGGCACCGCTCGATCGTTCCAGGCGCTGCCGTCGTGGCCACGCTTTCCCTTGCCGCAACCGGAGCTGGAGCGCGATCGCCAGGGGTTCGCCCGCTACCTCGATAACCACGATGGCACGTCCTTGCCGCCGACCTGGTTGGCCGACGGCGACGAGCAGTACGCCCAGTGGGTCAGCGACATCAAGACCGCCGAGACCTACCACAGCAATTTTCAGGTCTGGGAATCGCGCTACCGCGACCCGCGCTACCTGTCGAAACTGACCCTGGGCCAGTTTGGTTCGGAAGTGGAACTGGGCCTGCACGACTGGCTGCACATGCGCTGGGCCTCGGTGCCGCGCGACCCGTCCAACGGCCACCCGGTGCCGTTCGCCCGCGACCCGGCGGACTTCGCCCAGCGCTGGTACGCCCCGGAGAATGACTTTCTCGGCGATCCGTTTTCTTCCCACGTGAGCCCGGTGTTCTGGGCCTTCCACGGCTGGATCGACGACCGCCTCGAAGACTGGTTCCGTGCCCACGAGCGTTTCCACCCGGGGGAAGTGAGCCGGCTCGAGGTCAACGGCGTGCCCTGGTTCGCCCCGGGCCGCTGGGTCGAAATCGCCGACCCCTGGCTGGGCCCGGACACCCACGGTTGCAGCACCACCCCAGGGCTGCAGGTTGGGCGCTCGGTGGAGATGGACCCGGAAACCATGAAGCTGGCGTTGCGCATCACCTTCGGCAGCGATGACAAAAAGCTCTCCGAACTGTTCCGCCGGGTGCCGCAACGGCCGTGGTATGCGCGTCATCTCAAGAGTAAGCCGGTGTAAATCCCGCCATCCCAAAAAGCTGAAGTGAACGCAGTTGTGGCGAGGGAGCAAGCTCCCTCGCCACGGATGTCACTCGGCTTGAGGATGTGCGTTTAGCGCGGCGCGGCGATGTCCAGGGCGCGGTTTGCCAACAGTTCTGCCAACTCGATCATTTGCTGAATGCCCAGCGCAAAATGGCGCCGCGGGCCTTCCAATTCAAAGGCCTGCTCGCTGGCCATGACGTTGACCGAAGCGAGGGTCTCGCTGAGGTTGGCCAGCAGGCATTCCATGTCCGCGCCTTCTGCCACGGTGAACAACTGGCCCGGTGGTGGGTTGGGTTTTTCGGGTTTGGGGTCGAGGTAAAAGGCGAGGGCGCGGTCGGCGGCATCGTTGAGTTTTTTGGACTCGTCTTCGGGGGGATTGGGGGTGATCTTGAACATGGTGTAACTCCTAGTATTCATTTTCAGGAGCCGACACCATCGCTACCAAACGATTGGGTGGCGGCCGTACGCGGGTTGGTAGACCGGAGCACTAGGAACCCGGCGCGCCCGAAGACGCCCTGCGCACGGCCACCATGAAACAGACACCGAGAGAGCGTCTGTAGGAGGTGGCGCTTGCGCCTAGTTGACTCGCGGGCTACCAAACCCGATCGCTGAAATCAGCGACCCGGAAACAGTAAAAGCCACGAGCCAGGCGCACAAGCCGGCGGATTCTGGCGTAGTTGTAGGCAATGACGCAAGGCAACGTAGCCTCGCTCGGGAGTCCTACATGGCCGGATAAACAGAACCAAAGCCGACTCCCATTTATGAAGCGTGGGACTTATCTGTGGCGAGGGAGCTTGCTCCCGCTGGGGCGCGAAGCGGCCCCAAACCAGCCCCCTCAAAACCTCTGTCCCACCGAGGTGCCGGCCATTGGGGCTGCTGCGCAGCCCAGCGGGAGCAAGCTCCCTCGCCACAGGTATCACTCAGCTCGGCCATCTGCTGGATCCCCAGGGCAAAACTGTGGGAGCAAGGCTTGCCCGCGATGCAGGCACCTCGGTCCCCGGAAACCGTGTCGCCTTGATTGCGGGCAAGCCTTGCTCCCACAGAAGATAAGTTTCCCTCTCTTTCATTTGTCACTTGGCTTGAAGGTGTGTTCGAGGCCTACATCACCCGCCAACCCCCACCCAACGCCTTGTACAACGCCACGCTCGCCTGTACCCGCGCCAACCTTAACTGCACGTTCATGTCCTGGGCAGCGTACAGCGTGCGCTGGGTTTCCAGTACGGTGAGCAGGTCTTCGGCGCCGGCCTGGTAGCGGCGCTGGGCGATGTCGAAGGCGGTCTGGGCCTGGTGCAGTTCTTCGCTTTGCCATTGCCGTTGCTGGTCCAGGCCGTGGATGCCGTTGAGGGCTTTTTCGACGTCGGCGAAGCCGTTGATGATGGCGGCGCGATAGAGCTCCAGCAGTTCTTCCTGGCGGGCGGTGGCTTTGTCCCGTTCGGCACTCAGGCGGCCGTTGTTGAAGATCGGGGCGGCCAGGCCGGCGCTGAGGTTGTAGACGTTGTTGCGCAGCAACTGGTCGGCGATGTCGGCGCCGGTGGCCAGGCTCAGGCCCAGGGTCATGGTGGGCAGCATGGCGGCGCGGGCCACGGTGATGTCGGCCTGGGCGGCAGCCAGGCGCGCTTCGGCGGCGGCGATGTCCGGGCGGCGGCGCAATAGTTCGCTGGGCACGCCGGCGTCGATGGCGGGCCAGTGCAAGCGGTCGAAACGGTCGTCGTCGAGCCTGACCGATTGCACCGGTTGCCCCAGCAGCGTCGCCAGGGTGATCACGGCCTCCCGGGCCTGTTGCTGCACTTGGGGCACGCGGCGTTGCTGGGCCGCCACCAGGCTTTTTTGCTGGGACAGTTCCAGGGCCGTGGCGCTGCCGGCGTCGTAGCGGGTCTGGACCAGGTCGAGTACGCGTTGGGCGTTGTCCAGGTTCTGTTCGGCGATGCGTTGTTGCTCGCGCAGGGACAACGCCTGGGTGTAGCTGTTGGCGACGCCGCTGAGCAGGGTCAACTCCACGGTCGCCCGGTCGAACTGGCTGGCCGACAGCGTGCTCAGCGCACTGTCCCGGGCCGCCCGCTTGCCACCCCAGAAGTCCAGCTCATAGGTGGCGCTGAGGTTGGCGTCGTAGTAGTCGATGGTGCGGTTGTCCCGATCCACGTCCAGTTGGCTGTAGCCTTTGCCGTGCAACAATTCCTGGCGATTGCCGTTGAGCCCGGCCGTGACCGCCGGCAGCAACGGCGCCCCGGCGATCACTGCGCTGGCCTGGGCCTGGCGCACCCGGGCCATGGCGGCGGCCAGGTCGTGGCTGTCCCGGCGCGCCTGTTCAATCAGGCGGTCCAGCTGGGGGCTGCCGAAGTGCGTCCACCATTGCTGGTTATCCGTTTGGGCGCTGGGTGTATCGAGGTGCTGCCAGGCCGGTGGCGGCTGGATGCCGCTGTCCGGTGCCGACGCCGGGGTGGCGCAGGCCACCAGCAACAGGCTGGCGGCCAGGAGGGTCAGGTGCGCTTTCATAGGGTGGGGTTCATTCACTGGTGAGGGCCGCGACGGGGTCGAGGCGGGCGGCCTTGCGGGCGGGCATGAAGCCGAAGACAACGCCGGTGACCAGGGCGCAGCCGAAGGCGCCGAACACCGCCAGCCATTCGAAGGCCACGGCGATCTTGCCCAGCAATAAGGCGCCACCCACCAGCAGGGCCAGGCCGATACCGGCGAGCCCGCCAACCACCGAGAGCATCACCGCTTCGGTGAGGAATTGGCGCAGGATGTCGCGCTGCCGGGCGCCGGTGGCCATGCGGATACCGATCTCCCGGGTCCGTTCGCGCACGGTCATGAGCATGATGTTCATCACGCCGATGCCGCCCACCAACAGCGAAATCGCCGCGATGGCCCCGAGCATCAGCGACAGCGTGCCCTGGGTGCGGGCCTCTGCCTGGATCATCGCGGCGTTGTTGGTCAGCTCGAAATCCTGCTTGCCGTCGTGCAGGCGCAACAGGGTGCGGGAGACCGCCTGTTCGGCCTCCTTGACCTTGCCCGCGTCACGGGCGGCGATCACCACGTATTCGGGATGGCGCGTGCCGAACAACCGCACGCTGGCGGCGGAGTAGGGCACGGCGATGCGATTGTCGGCGTCCGAATCCCCGGAGCTGGCGCCTTTTTCCGCCAGTACGCCGACCACCTGGAACGGCATGTTCTCGATCAGGATGTAGCGGCCGATGGGGTCGGCGACGTCCTTGAGCAGTTTCTGCCGGACCTTGTGGCCGATCACCGCCACCGCCGCGGCGCCGCGTTCATCGGCGTCGCTGAAGTAACTGCCTTCGGCCACCGGCCAATTGAAGATGGCCGGGAAATTCGTGTCGTTGCCGCCGACGTAGCTGGTGTGGTCGAGGTTGCCGAAACGCACGCTGGCTTCGGCGCCGTTGACCGGCATGATGCGCTGCACTTCGGGCAGGTCGGCGAGGGCGGCCAGGTCGTATTCGCTGATGATACCCTTGGCGGCTCGCGGTGTGGGCGCGCTGCCGTTGAGGTAGATGATGTTCGAGCCGAACGCGCCCATCTGGGCCATGACCTGACGCTTGCTGCCTTCGCCCACGGCCAGCATCACCACCACCGAGGCCACGCCGATGACAATGCCGAGCAGGGTCAGGGCGGTGCGAAAGCGATTGATCCACATCACCCGCCACGCGGCCTGTACCGCGTCCACCAGTTCGCCTTTCCAGGCGCCGTTGTGTTCGCTGCCGGCGCTCAGGCGCTGGCGCAGGTCCACGGCTTGCAGGGCCTTGGGATTGGCGTGTACCTCGTGTGGCGAAGAGGGGGCGCTGTCACTGATGATCAGCCCATCGCGGATCTCGATGATGCGCTTGGCCCGGGCCGCCACTTCGCGGTCATGGGTGATCAGGATCACCACGTGGCCCTGGCTCGCCAGTTCGTCGAGCAACGCCATGACCTCGATGCCGCTCTGGCTGTCGAGGGCGCCAGTGGGTTCGTCGGCGAGAATGATGTGGCCGCCGTTCATCAAGGCCCGGGCAATCGACACCCGCTGCTGCTGACCACCGGAGAGTTGATGGGGGCGGTTGCCGGTACGGCTGGCCAGGCCCAGGCGGTCGAGCAGGGCACCGGCCCGGGCGTGGCGCTCGGCGGCGGAGGTGCCGGCATAGATGGCCGGCATCTCGACGTTTTCCTGGGCGGTGCCGGACGGGATCAGGTGATAGCCCTGGAACACGAAGCCGAACGCTTCGCGCCGCAGCCAGGCCAGCTCGTCACTGCCCAGGCCGGCGACGTCTTCGCCGGCGAAACGGTACTCACCGCTGGTGGGGCGGTCGAGGCAGCCGAGGATGTTCATCAGGGTGGATTTACCGGAGCCGGACGCCCCGACAATCGCCAGGAATTCCCCGGCGTGAATGGACAAATCGATGCCGCGCAGCACCTCCACCCGAGGGCTGTCGCCGCCGCCGTAGGCCTTGCGAATGTCCCGCAGTTCGATCAGGGGCGTGTTCATTCAGCCTCCGCTGCCGCCGGCCGGGCCGATCAGCACCCGGTCGCCTTCGCTCAGGCCGTCGACAATCTGCGTGCGCAGCCGATCGCTGACGCCGGTGCGAACGGTGCGCGGCTGGACGTCGCCATTGTCGGCCAACACCCGCACCTGACCGGCGTCCTGCAGGGCGGCGATGGGCACGGTCAGCACGTCCTTGGCCTGGGCGGCGACGAAAAACACCTGGGCGGTCATGTCGGTCATCAGCGCGCGGTCGGCGTTGTCGACGTCCAGCAACACGGTGTAGAGCACCACCCGCTCGCTGCCGCTGCGGCCTCCGGTGGGGCTGCCGCCCTGGCTGGCCTCCAGCGGGCGTGGCGGCATGGGGAGGATCTGGCGAACGGTGCTGCTCCAGCGACGGCTGCCGCCGGCCAGGGTGGTGAAGTAGGCGGTCATGCCCGGCTTGACGTGGCCGATGTCGGCTTCCGAGACTTCGGCCCAGACCGTCATCGGCGACAGCCGGGCGATGCGCAGGATCAGCGGGGTTTGCTGCTGGGCGTTGAGGGTCTGGCCTTCCCGGGCACCGACGGCGACCACGGTGCCGCTCATCGGTGCATAGATGCGCGTGTAGCCCAGCTCGGCCTCGTCGCTGCGCAGGCTGGCCTGGGCCTGGCGGATCTGGGCCTGGAACATGTCGATGCGCGCCTGGGTCGCCCGCACTTCGGCCTGGGCGGTCTGCACGTCTTCCTCGCGGGTGGCGCCGCCGGCCTTGAGTTGCTGCTGGCGGCGGAATTTCTGCTGCGCCAGGTCGTGCTGGGCACGCTGTTCCTGAAGCTGGGCCTTGAGGTTCTCGATCGAAAAACGCCCGGCGTCGAGCCTGGCTTTTTGCGTGGACGGGTCGATCTCCACCAGCAGTTGGCCTTCGCGCACTTCGTCGCCGGCCTCCACGTGAATCTTCTGGATCTGCCCGGACGCCTGGGCGCCGACGTCGACATAACGCCGCGGTTGCAAGGTGCCCAGGGCGGTGACGCTGTTTTCGATATCGCCACGGGTGACGGGGGCGGTGACCAGGGGCGCACGGCTGGGCACCACCGCTTGCCACGCGGCGAAAGCCACGGCCGGAAGCAGGGCGAAGGTGAGAAGCCAGGCGCGTCGGGTAGGGCGGGGACGTTTCATGCAGGGTTCCGGCCGGTGATATCGGGCCCGTCCCAGGAAGGGCAGGGATGGGGGGCTGTCTGGTAAACGAGCGCTTTGGACGGGAATTTACTGGCTTGAAACACTTGGTAGCAGGTTGGCGAATCAGCCGAAGCGACCCCGAACCCTGTGGCGAGGGAGCTTGCTCCCGCTGGGCTGCGCAGCAGGCCCGAAAAAGACGCCTCCTTGAACCTGGAGGATCCGGGACTCAGGTTTCAGGGCCGCTTCGCGCCCCAGCGGGAGCAAGCTCCCTCGCCACAAAAGCCAGGGGCCGACGCCTCGTCAACTGAACGAATCAACCCCGATACAAACCAACGCTTTAAATCTATATGAGAATTACTATAAATTACGCGATCGAATTTGCCATTATCGTGCCATGCCCTTTTCAGGCTTGCCGGGTGGCACAGGGATAGCTGGCGCGGCCATTGCGCACGGGAGTCATGTTGGAAAACTACTATCGCGAGCTGGTGTGTTTCCTGAACGCCAAGCTAGGCAACCGCCAGGCGGCCGAGGATGTGGTGCATGACGCCTATGTGCGGGTGCTGGAGCGTGCCAGCGACACGCCCATCGAACAGCCTCGGGCGTTCCTCTACCGCACGGCGCTGAACCTGGTGATCGACGGGCACCGACGCAACGTCCTGCGCCAGGTCGAATCCCTGGATGTGCTGGACAGCGAAGAGCGCTTCTTCACGCCATCGCCCCACACCAGTCTCGACCATGGTCAGCGCCTGGACATGCTGCAACGGGCCCTGGCCGAGCTGTCGCCGCTGTGCCGCGAGAGTTTCCTGCTGCGCAAGCTCGAAGGCCTATCCCACCCGCAAATCGCCGAGCGCCTGGGCATTTCCCGGGCACTGGTGGAGAAGCACATCGTCAACGCCATGAAGCACTGCCGCGGTCGCGTGCGTCAGTGGGACGCGCCCTGATTCGAGCGTCGCCGGTCACCCGACGGTAAATTTTTTTTCACTGTCCTCGTTCCTCTCAACAGACGACTTGCCGGCGCCTCCAGTGCCGGTCAGGTTCCCCAGGCTTTTCGTGCCCTGTTGAGGGGCTTTTCCAGAGGACACTGGACATGACACAGGCAATTGCATCGCCCATCGTTCACGACTTGATCGGCATTGGTTTCGGCCCTTCGAACCTGGCGCTGGCCATCGCGCTGCAGGAGCGGGGGCCGGTCCAGGGTGAACTGGACGTGCTGTTCCTCGACAAGCAGGCCGACTACCGCTGGCACGGCAACACCCTGGTGACCCAGAGCGAGTTGCAGATTTCCTTCCTCAAGGACCTGGTGACCCTGCGCAACCCCACCAGCCCCTATTCGTTCGTCAATTACCTCAAGCACCATGGCCGCCTGGTGGACTTCATCAACCTCGGCACCTTCTACCCGTGCCGCATGGAGTTCAATGACTACCTGCGCTGGGTGGCCGGGCACTTCAGCGCACAGAGCCGCTACGGCGAGGAAGTGCTGCGCATCGAACCGGTGCTGCACAACCAGCAGGTCGAAGCGCTGCGGGTGATTTCCCGCGACGGCCAGGGCGAAGAGCTGGTCCGCACCACCCGCTCGCTGGTGGTCAGCGCCGGCGGCACCGCGCGCATTCCCGAGGCGTTCAAGGCGTTCAAGGATGACGCGCGGGTATTTCACCATTCCCAGTACCTGGAGCGCATGGCGGGCCAACCGTGCGTGAAGGGCCAGCCGATGAAGATCGCCATCATCGGCGGAGGGCAGAGCGCGGCCGAGGCCTTCATCGACCTCAACGACAGTTTCCCTTCGGTACAGGTCGACATGATCCTGCGCGGCTCGGCCCTCAAGCCGGCGGACGACAGCCCGTTTGTCAACGAAGTGTTCTCGCCGGAATTCACCGACCTGGTGTTCCAGCAACCCCACAGCGAGCGCGAGCGCCTGGTCAACGAGTACCACAACACCAACTATTCGGTGGTGGACATCGACCTGATCGAGCGTATCTACGGGATTTTCTATCGCCAGAAAGTCTCTGGCATCGCCCGCCATGCATTCCGCACCCTCACCACGGTGGAGAAAGCCACGGCCACCGACGCCGGTGTGGAACTGGCGGTGCGCAACAACGCCACCGGCGAGCTGACGGTACGCCGTTATGACGCCGTGGTGCTGGCCACCGGTTACGAGCGGCAGATGCACCGCACCCTGCTGGAGCCGCTGGCGCAGTACCTGGGGGATTTCGAGGTGGACCGCAATTACAAGCTGATTACCGACGAGCGCTGCAAGGCGGCGATCTACATGCAGGGCTTCTGCCAGGCCAGCCATGGCCTGAGCGATACGCTGCTGTCGATCCTGCCGGTGCGTGCCGATGAGATTGCCGGCTCGCTCTATGAGCACGGGAACAATCGCGGGCAAGCGCGTCCGGTGCGCGACTTGCTGTTGGCCGCTGTATAGGCCCTGTGGGAACGAGTCACTCGCCGGACATCCATCAACCAACGCAACCCCTGTGGGAGCGAGCTTGCTCGCGATGGCGTCAGTTCAGCCAATATTGAAGTGACTGACACTACGCCTTCGCGAGCAAGCTCGCTCCCACAGGTCATAGGCCCGCTCTCTGGTCACTCGCAGGAAATTCTTCAGAAATTTCCTACACTCACTTCACAGCCTCCTGCTGTTTGAAAGGCTCGGTTCGCTGTTCCCTCGTATTGGCAGTCTGAACCCTCAGCCGGTCCACCCTGACTGAATGTACAGTCGAAGGTGCGCCGGGCCGACTACGCCAAGCGAAACACCCTGACCAGATGATGCTGCTTTTACGCACAGGCCTGGTGGCGCTGTTGCTGGGCTCATTGAGCGTGGCGCCACCGGTAGGCGCGACCCCTGAGTCGTTGCAGGTGCTCGGGCGCTCCAATGTGGATGATTATTCGGTGTCCCTGGATACTGCCGACTGGGCCTGGCTGCGCCAGAAGGGCACGTTGCTGCTGGGCGCCTCGGCGCCGGACTATGCGCCTTTCAGCATCACCGGCAATGGTCGCGACTACGAAGGCCTGACTGCCGACTATGCGCAACTGCTGGGGCAACTCTTGCACGTCAAGGTGCAGGTCCAGCGCTATCCGTCCCACGCCGAAGCGCTCCAGGCCCTGCGCGGCGGCGAGATCGATCTGCTCGGCACCGCCAACGGTTTCGAAGCCGCCGATCCGGACCTGGCGATGTCCCAGGCCTATGCCGATGACCTGCCCACCCTGGTGGCCCGCATCGACGACAGCCAGGACTTGCCCACGGACCTGGCGGGCAAGCGGGTGGCCATGCTGTATCACTATTTGCCGCCGGAGACGGTCAAGGGGTTTTATCCCGAGGCTTCGTTGCAACTGTTCCCCTCCACCTTGAGTGCCATCGGCGCCGTGGCGTTTGGTCAGGCCGATGTCTACCTGGGGGATTCGATCAGTTCCAACTACCTGATCAGCAAGAACTACCTGAACAATGTGCAACTGGCCGATTTCTCGCGGATGGAAGTGCAGCCGTTCGCTTTTGCGGTCAGCCGCGACAACGGGCGCGTGTTGCGCATCGTCAATGCCGCGCTGCATGCCATTCCCGCCAGCGAACGCATGATCATCCTGCGGCGTTGGAGCGCCGGCGGGGCGAGCATGCCCGGTCAGCAGGCGCTGCATTTCAGCGTCAACGAACAGCGTTGGCTGGACGCCCACCCACGCATCAAAGTCGCCGCCAATGAAAACTTCCTGCCGCTGACGTTCTTCGATGAACAAGGCCATTTGCGCGGCATCGGCGCCGATGTGCTGGCCCGGATCAGCTTGCGCACCGGTTTGAAGTTCGATGTGCAGCGGGGCGACTCGGTTGACGATTTGATCGGGCAGATCAAGAGCGGCAAGGCCGACGTCCTGGCAACCGCCATACCCAGCGCCGAACTCGAGGACGAGTTGCGCTTCACCCGACCCTACCTGACGAACCCGTTCGTGTTGGTGGTGCCGATCAGGGCCAGAGCGCTGACCTTGGACCAGATGGCGGGCAAGCGCGTGGCGCTGGTGCGTGGCAACGTGCTGCGCGAGTTCTTGCTGGAGCAGTTCCCCCGCGTGCAGTTGGTGGCGGCGCAGAATGCGGCCGACGCCATGGCCATGGTCGCCGCCGGCACGGCAGACGCAGCGATCAATCCGCTGATCAGCGCCCGCTACATGATTTCCCGCCAGTACCGCGACACGCTGCAAGTCACCAGCACCGTGGGCACCTTGCCCGCGCACATCGCCCTGGCGACGAACCGGGGCGCATTGGCGCTTTACTCGATTCTGGACAAGGCGCTGTTGAGTATTTCCCCGGAAGAAATGGACGAGCTGACCAACCGCTGGCGCAGTGAGGTGGTGATCGACGACAGTTATTGGCTGCGCAACCGCACCACGATCCTCCAGGGGTTCGCCGTTGCTGCGCTGCTGTTGCTGGTGGCCTTGGGCTGGGGCATTTATCTGCGGCGGCTGTTGGAACAGTTGCGCGTGGCCAAGGAAAGCGCCGACGAGGCCAATCGGGCCAAGACCACCTTCGTGGCGACCATGAGCCATGAGATCCGCACGCCGATGAATGCGGTGATCGGCCTGCTGGAGCTGGCCCTGAAAAAAGCCGACCAGGGCGTCGTCGACCGATTCGCCATCGAGGTCGCGTCGGGTGCGGCCCATGGCATGCTGGACCTGATCGGCGACATCCTCGACATCGCCCGCATCGAGTCGGGCAAGTTGTCGCTGGCGCCGCAACGGGCCAATCTGCATACGTTGATCGAGTCGGTGGCGCGGATTTTCGAGGGCCTGGCCTGGCAGAAACACCTGCGCTTGCATTGGGTGCTGGATGCCGGACTCGACCGCGACGTGTTGATTGATCCATTGCGTTTCAAGCAGATCGTCTCGAACCTGTTGAGCAACGCCATCAAGTTCACCGACCAGGGCGAAGTGCGCCTGAGTGTGCGCGGCGAGCCGGCTCCCGGGCACGACCGCCTGGGTCTTTGCCTGCGGGTGGAGGACACCGGTTGCGGTATTTCCCCCGAGGATCAGCGCCGCCTGTTCAGCCCCTTTGCCCAGGCCGGACAGCACCCGCAGTCGGCTCGCAGCGGTTCCGGGTTGGGGTTGGTCATCAGCCGGACGTTGTGCGAAATGATGGGGGGCACCCTGGTGTTGCACAGCGTGCCGGGGGAGGGCACGCAGGTCGAGGTTCTGCTGGACTTGCCCTTGCTCGATGCACTGCCGGCGGCGCCTGCCGAGGTCGAGGCGCTGCTGCCGGTCCCGGCGCTGAGTATCCTGGTGGTCGACGACTACCCGGCCAACCGTTTGCTGCTGTCCCAGCAATTGGGCTACCTGGGCCATCGCGTCCGGGAGGCACAGAACGGTGTCGACGCTCTGCAGGCCTGGCGCAGCGAACCCTTCGATGTGGTCATCACCGACTGCAACATGCCCTTGATGAGCGGCTACGAACTGGCCCGTACCGTTCGCGCCGAAGAGCGCGATCGTAGCCTGTCGCCAGTGGTGATCCTGGGGTTCACGGCCAACGCCCAGCCCGAGGAAAAGCAGCGCTGCGTCGAAGCCGGGATGGACGATTGCCTGTTCAAGCCCATCGGCCTCAAGGCACTCAATGCGTGCCTGGCTTCGGTCATGCCGGATGCGCGGGCGCCCCAGTCCAGCGATGGCCTGGACCTGAGCGGCCTGGAGCAACTGACCGGTGGCGACACCAGTGCGATCAGGGCGTTGCTGGAGGAACTGGTCAGCAGCAATGCCGAAGATCAAGCGCGGCTGCTGGACTTGGCCACCCGACAGGACTTGCCGGGCCTGGCGGACCTGGCGCACCGGATCAAGGGCGGGGCGCGGATCATCCAGGCGCAACGCCTGATCGCCGCCTGCGAGGCGCTGGAAAGCGCGTGTCGAGGGAACGACACGGTGCTGCTCGCCGAAGCCGTGGAAGACCTTCGCCAAGCCATCGAGCACCTGGCGGAACGACTGAAAACCCACCTGGAGGAATAGGCGCTATAGGAACTTTATGAACTGACGAGTGCAACGAGGCTGGGATCTTTCCAAAGCTCCTTGAATCCCAAGCGAACGATCAAGATCGCAGGCTTCGCCAGTGCCTACAAAGTGCCTAGGGGGATAAATTCCCTCGCCATAGGGGCTGTGTCTGTCCTTATTTTAGGAATAGTCCTACATCGCCCTTCAAACGCTTCCTCTAGCCTGAGCGCCCTGAATGTTCTTGAGCCGGTGCCTACCTGGCGCGTTGCTATTGGAAAGCTTGCCATGCCGAACAAAGCACTCCGTATCCTGATTGCCGACCCACAACAGACCCATCGAATCGTGCTGGAACGTCTGTTCAACCAACAGGGCTACCACCGGATTGTCCCCGTGAGTCATTTGCAGGAATTGCTCACGCTGGTGGAGTACGGCAGCGAGCCGTTCGACCTGATTGTCGTCAACGGGGCGTTGGCGGACGGGGCGTTGGACCTGCACGATTTTGTCATCTACAACCCGCAGGTGCGTCACGGGATGATTTACAACGCGCAACCGGCCAGTCAGTCGCCGGTGCCAGTGGCGCGTCGATCGAACGTGCATCTGAGCCAGGCGCCACTGCCAGATCTCGCGTCACTGCGACGCCTGATGGAGCGGGTCGATCCTCATGTCCATGAGCCGCTGCAAGCGTGGGGGCGCCCCCTCAGGCAGGGGCATGGACACTGAACCAGACCGTTGGTCCGCACTGTCAGGTTTGACAGGTGGCAGGGCCTGGCACTTGTGCAAGAGTCCGGTGCGGTCATGGCACCGGTGCCGTTTGTATTGTTTTGGGGAGCTGCCTTGAAAGACGTGTTGATCGTGGATGACCACCCTGTCATAAGAGGGGCGCTGCGGCTCATTTGCCAGAATGAGGCGTTCACCCACATCCGGGACGCCAGCGGCGCGGCCGATGCCAGGGGCATTATCAAGGAGCGCGCGCCAGACCTGGTGATCCTGGATCTGGTGATGAACGGCTTCGATGGCCTGGACCTGCTGGTCTGGATCATGGCGCAGTTTCCTGAATGCAGCGTGCTGGTGTTCACGTCCCAGGATGCGCAGCACTTCTGCAACCGCTGCATCTCGGCCGGGGCCCGGGGCTTTGTCACCAAGAAAAGCGATCTTAAGGAACTGACCAAGGCCATCCAGGCGTTGAAGTCTGGTTATGCCTATTTCCCTCAGATGCCCGTCAGGCTGGATTTCCAGCAACGCAGCGAACAACAGGCCCTGGAAAGCCTCTCCACCCGCGAGCTGTCCATCTTGCGCATGCTGGCCATGGGCATGCGCGGCAAGGACATCGCCGAAAGCCTGTTCCTGAGTCCAAAAACCGTCAGCACCTACAAGAGCCGTCTGTTGGAAAAGCTGGGGCTGCAATCCTTGGTGGGGTTGTCGGAGTTTGCCAAGCGCAATCACCTTTGAATGAGCGAGACCCGACCCTGTGGGAGCGAGCTTGCTCGCGATAGCGGTCCGCCTGTCGATGCATCTTCGGCTGATACCCCGTCATCGCGAGCAAGCTCGCTCCCACAGGTTCTTGGTCGTTCTCCAAATGGAACGCTAAGGCCGGTTTTTGCCGTCTAGTGCTTCAAGGGTGTCGGTTTTAAGCTATGTCCATCAAATCGCAGTCCCTGATTTTGGAGACATGGCATGAAAAACATCATTGGCCTCTACACCAGCCCACGGCCCCACTGGGTCGGCGACGGTTTCCAGGTGCGCACGCTGTTTTCCTATGACAACCTGGGCAAGCACATCAGCCCGTTCCTGCTGCTGGACCACGCCGCCCCCACCGAATTCACGCCGACCAGCGAGCGCCGCGGCGTCGGCCAGCACCCCCATCGTGGGTTCGAAACCGTGACCATCGTCTACCAGGGCGAACTGGAACACCGTGACTCCACCGGCAGCGGCGGCAAGATCGGTCCCGGCGATGTGCAATGGATGACCGCCGCTTCCGGCATCATCCACGAAGAGTTCCACTCTGAAGCGTTTGCCCGCCAGGGCGGGTTCATGGAGATGGTCCAACTGTGGGTCAACCTGCCCGCCAAGGACAAGATGGCCCCGGCCGGCTACCAGACGATCCTCAAGGGCGACATTCCGAACATCGCCCTGAAGGACGACGCTGGCAGCCTGCGCCTGATCGCCGGGCGCTTCGAAGGGCATCAAGGCCCGGCACGGACCTTCACCCCCATCGATGTCTGGGACATCCGCTTGAATGCCGGGAAAAACCTCACCCTTGACCTGCACGAAGGCCACAACACCGCCTTGGTGGTGCTGCGGGGCTCGGTCCAGGTCAATGGCCGCGAACGGGTCGAGGCCGGGCAGATGGCCCTGTTCGACCGGGCCGGCGATCAATTGAGCCTGCAAGCCAATAACGACGCGGTGCTGTTGCTGCTCAGTGGCGAGCCGATCGACGAACCCATCGTTGGCCATGGTCCGTTCGTGATGAACAGCGAACAGGAAATCCACCAGGCCTTCAATGATTTCCACTCCGGGCGCTTTGGCCGGATGGACGATTGACGCTAGTACGCAGGGCCAATGTGGGAGCGGGCTTGCCCGCGAAGGCAGTGTGTCAGTGAAGTAAATGCCCGCTGACACTCCGCCTTCGCGAGCAAGCCCGCTCCCACAGGGAGTTTTGCGGGGATCTCTACAGCGTGTTCAATCTGTGCCAATCTTCGCCAATCGCCCACCTGGAGCTGTCCCGATGCTGTTTCTGATCTCCGAGCACCCGCTGCTCTGTGCCCTGGCGCTGCTGGTGCTCGACCTACTGATGTGGCATCTGGTCAGTGCGGATCGGATCTACTGGAAAGTCGGCGCAAGGCTGGTGATTTTCTCGTTGTTCAGCGTGCTGCTGTTCAACGAAGGCCTCAACCCCATGGTCCCGGCGCAGTGGGTCGACGATGTGCCGCGGCACCTGGCCGCTACCGGTTTGCAGATCACCTGGTGGCTGTTCGCCGCGCGAACCCTGACGGTGATGATCGTGGCAGCGATGATGCAACGGGTCGGCCACACCGGGCGGTTGTTGCAGGATTTGCTCGGCGCGGTGATTTTCCTGATCGCCGTCATCGCGGCACTGGCCTACGTGCTGGATTTGCCGGTCAAGGGCGTGCTGGCCACGTCCGGCGCGATGGCGATCATCGTCGGCCTGGCCTTGCAGAGCACCCTCAGCGACGTGTTCTCCGGGATCGTGCTCAACACCACCAAGCCCTATCAGCTCGATGATTGGATTTCCATCGACGGCACTGAAGGCCGGGTCACCGACATCGACTGGCGGGCCACGCGCTTGCAGACCGCCCAGGGCAGCATGGCGGTGATTCCCAATTCGTTGGCGGCCAAGGCCAAGGTCATCAACTTCAGTCGCCCCAGCGATGTCCATGGCCTGTCCATCAGCATCCAGGTCAGCCCTCACGCGCGGCCACAAACCGTGATCGACGCGTTGGAACGAGCCATGATCGGCTGTCGTTCCCTGCTCGCCACCCCGGCCCCCAGCGTCGCCCTCAAGAGCAGCGACAGTGGCGGGGCGGAGTATGAAATCAGCGGGTTCGTCGCCTCCATGGCCCTCAAACGCACGGTGCGCAACCAGTTGTTCGACCTGGCGTTCCGGCATCTGCAGGCGTCGGGCGTGAGCCTGCTGTCCACCAGTGAAAGCACCACGCCCCAGGCGGTGTCGCGGCCCCGGGCATTGCTGGAAAGCTCGAGCATTTTCTCCACCCTGCGCCAGGATGAGAAAGACACCTTCAGCCAGAACATGACCCTGCAAACCTTCCGCGCCGGCGATGTGATCCTGGCGGCCGGGGAGGTCAGCGATCACCTGTTCATCATCGAGTCAGGGGTGGTCAGCGTTACCCTCATGCGCAACGGCCAGCCACTCGAGGGCGGACGCATGGGGCCGGGGGAAGTGATCGGCGAAGCCGGGATCGTCGCCGAGCAGGCGGCCCTGGCGACTTTTTCCGCCAAGACGTTCTGCACCCTGTACCGCATCGAAAACAGTTACCTCAAGCCGTGCCTCGAGGCCCGTCGCGATATCAACGAGGCGATGAAAAACCTGCTGGACGTGCGCATGCACCTGGCCCAGAACCTCACCCGCGACCTGCCCAAGCCCGTCGTCAAGAAACGCTTCCTGCAGTGGCTGCGCAGCCGGGCCTGAAACCTATCCCCTGTGGCGAGGGAGCTTGCTCCCGCTGGGTGGCGCAGCCGCCCCAAAAGGCCTGACACCGGTTCCCTGGCGGACTGCGTCGGTTGGGTTACGACTGCTTCGCAGCCGAGCGGGAGCAAGCTCCCTCGCCACAAGCCTTCAGCCCTCCTTCCGGTAAACCCCGACGCGTTCCCATTGGCCACCCGAACTTCCCAACAATTGGCTATTTGTCCCGCGCCACTGCACGGCTAACGTAGCGCCACACCCCATTGTTCTGGAGTTCACCATGCAACCGCGTATCGATTTCTACACCGCGTCCCCTGACGCTTTCAAAGCCATGCTGGCCCTGGAAAACGCCGCCTCGAACCTGGGCCTGGAGAAGTCCCTGCTGGAGCTGGTCAAATTACGTTCCTCGCAGATCAACGGCTGCGCCTTCTGCATCGATATGCACACCGCCGACGCCCGCAAGGGCGGCGAGACCGAACGTCGCCTGTACGCCGTGACCGCCTGGCGCGAAGCGCCGTTCTTCACCGGCCGCGAGCGTGCCGCACTGGCCTGGACCGAAGCCCTGACCCGCCTGAGCGACACCCACGCGCCAGACGCCGACTATGCCCTGCTGAGCGAGCATTTCAGCCCTAAGGAAATGGTCGACCTGACCGTGGCAATCAACGCCATCAATGGCTGGAACCGTCTGGCGGTGGGCTTTCGCAAGATGCCTGAGGCGTAAGCCGGCCGGCAATCAATCCAAGTAGGCTTTTGGCGTAAAGCCGGTCATTTGCTTGAAGAAGGCGATGAAGGCGCTGTCGCTGGCAAAGCCCAATTCGAAGGCGCTGTAACTCAGGCTGCGGCCGGTGGCGAGCAGTTCAATGGCGCGCATCAGGCGCCATTGTTGCCGCCACTGTTGATAACCCATGCCGGTTTCCCGTTGAAAGATCCGGCCAATGGTTCGGCCACTGGCCCCGATTTGTGCTTCCAGTACGTTCAATGTCGGCGGCAAATGCTGCAGTGCCGCGAGCAGAGGTGCCAGGCGTTTGTCCTGAGGCAGCGGCAGCAGCATCGGCTGTTGCCGTGCCTCGCGGATTTCATTCAGGCACAACCCCAGCAGGTGCATGTTACGGCCTTGTGTCCAGTCGCTGTCGAACGCTGCGTCGGTGATCGGCTCAAGTACGGCGCGTAGCAATGGTGATACGTCAATGATGCACACGTGTGAAGGTAAGTCAGCGCACAGCGATGCTGTCAGGTAAATCGATCGATAGTCCACGCTCTGTTGCATCACGGCGCGATGGGAGGTCAACGGTGGAATCCAGGCCGCTCGCGATGGCGGCAGCAGGCACAGTTGCTGCGCCAGGGTAATACGTGTGCAGCCCTGCCGTGTGAACAATAGTTGCCCGCGCTGATGTCGATGCACGCCGGAATCATGGCGATCCAGCGTTGCCGCGAGACCGATCACCGGCGCGTCGTGGCGGTCGGGGTCGAATAGGGCATGAGCGTCGAGCCAGGCCATAACTTGTCCGATTTCAAGGATTATTTGTCGAGCTTCGGATAATACGACAGTCATGGCTTCATAGACTGGTCGCCCTTCTTGGAACGAGCTTGGCTTGCATGATTTCGCGACCTTTCCTTTGCCTGGCAATTGCCTTGGTGATATTTCCGCAAATTGCCCAGACCCTCTACAGCCCAGCGTTGGCAGACATCAGCGCGAGTTTTGCCGTCAGCGCAGAAATGGCCGCGCAGTTGTCATCCACATTTTTCTTGGGGTTCGCCCTGGGGGTAGCGGTGTGGGGACGGCTGTGTGACCGCATCGGTCGTCGACCCGCCATGTTGAGCGGGTTGGCCTTGTATGCTGCAGCGACGATGCTGGGGTTGAATGTCGACACCTTCGATGCGCTGCTGACCGTTCAGGCCCTGGCTGCGTTTGGGGCGGCAGTCGGTTCGGTGGTGACCCAGACGGTCCTGCGTGATCGTTACCAAGGCGTACAGTTGGGCCAGGTTTTTTCAGTGATCGGTATTGCCCTCGCCGCCAGCCCGGCGATGGGGTTGTTCAGCGGCGCCAGCCTGGTACGACTCTTTGGTTACCAGGGCGTACTCGGCGGCCTGTTGATGTTGTCATTGATTTTACTGGTGTGGTGCGCACGGGCCTTGCCCGAAACCCTGCCGGCCCGTCTCCCTGCACAAGCCTTATCGAAGACGCTATGGCGCATGCTCAAGGATCCATTCATCTGGCGTTCGTCATTTCTAGTCGCCGCCTTCAACGTCGCGCTGTTCAGTTACTACAACCTTGCGCCGTTCCAGTTCGAACGACTTGGACTGAGCCCTGAGTGGTTTGGCTACAGCGGCGTGATCCTGGCGCTGGGCTCGGGCTTGGGGGCTTGGCTGAACAAGCGCTTGCTGGCACAGGGATTCGATGGCAACCGATTATCGGCGATGGCGGCAGTGGCGCTGCTGATCGGTGGGATGAGCGTTCAGGCCTTACTGGACAGGGGTGGTTTTGTTGTGGCGATGCTATTGGTCGTGCTGGCGTTTGGCATGGCGATACCCAACGTGCTGGGCGCCGCGCTGGTTCGCTATGGCGACTGCATGGGCACCGCCGGTGCGTTGTTTGGCTTGTTCTATTACCTGTTGATCGGCGGCGCGTTGATGCTCGCCGCCTGGTTTCAGGCGCTGGGTTGGACCTTGATCCTGTGTGGCGTTCTGGCGGTGTGCTTGACGTGCGCCAGACCTGGTCCAGCCAGAGGCCAGTCCATTTGACCTGTGGGAGCGAGCTTGCTCGCGATAGCGGACTGACTTTCAACAATGAGGTTGACTGATGCACCGCCATCGCGAGCACGCTCCCTCAGGCGTCCGTCTTCGGATTGACCCTTTTCAGAAGGTTGCCCCCCTTCGATCTGCTCTCGCGAGTCAAACGGTGTCGCAAGAAAAGGGAGCGCTTGGGGAGATCAGTGCGCCATTGGGTCATGGACTGAGGATGACCGCTAGCTTTTTAAAGGCAGTTGGCGCTGCACTAGCTCGCGTTTCCGAACCACTCGACCAGCATGTCCGTCAGCACCCGTATCTTTCGCGCGGGGTGCTGGCTTTGGGGGCGAACAATGTAAATGCCAGCCGGCATGGGGGGATACCTGAGCATTACGGATATCAGCGCGCCAGATTTGATGTGCTCGTCGATGACGCTATCAGAAAGATACCCAAGACCCAGGCCAGCAACGGCTGCCGCGGCGAGCGCGACAGGATTGTCAGCCTTGAAGCGCCCCTGGGGATTGACCATGATGAGCTTTTCGCCGTCCATGAAACGCCAGGTTTCCGCACCTTGCATAAGAGATTCATGTTCAAGAAGCTCGTGGGGGGCCTCCGGCGCTCCATGTGTTTTCACATAGTCCGGGCTCGCTACGAGTTTGCCGTAAATGCTGCCCACACGCTTTGCGATGAAATTGGAACTCTGTAAATGGCCGACCCGAATAGCGCAATCGTAGCCTTCGCCAATCAGATCGACGATTCGATCGCTGTAGCTCGTATGAATGTGCAGGAGAGGGTGGCGTCGCCCCATTTCTGCAAGCACGGGAGCAATATGTGTCGGGCCGAACGAGATCGGTGCTGCGATCCGGAAGCGGCCTCGAAGGTCTCCAGCTGGAACAATGGCGTCCCTGGCCGCGTCAAACTCAGCGACGATCCGTGCGGCATACTCTCGCAAGGCGGCTCCCGCTTCAGTGACAGCAGCACCACGAGTCGTTCTGGCCAATAGCTGCACGCCCAGTTGGGTTTCCAGCCTTAGAAGCCTGCGGCTTATTATCGATTTCGCGACACCCATACGCCGGGCCGCGGACGAAACGCCGCCCGCGTCAGCGACCTCGACGAAGGTTCTAAGATCCTCAATATCCAATGCTTCCTGCCTCTGCAAACGGCCACAAGTGCGCTTCAGCCCCTGACCGACAGTCCGTGGCAGGCGACTGCCGCGGGCAGTCGCCTGAGTGCGTTGCTTAAGCGATCGCACCGCCATCCACAGTCAGGATGGCGCCCGTGATCAGGCTCGCGGCAGGACTCGCCAGATAGACCACCGCACTTGCAACCTCGTGAGGCTTGCCAAAACGCCCCAGGGACGACAGGCTCCGTTGAAAATCGGCCGCAGGACCGTCTGCTGGATTTGCGTCGGTGTCGACCGACCCCGGCTGGACAAGATTTACGGTGATGCCGTTGGGGCCGAGTTCGCGCGACAGACCTCGGGTGAAGGAGAGCAGCGCCGACTTCGACATTGCATAGGCTGTTACACCCGCAAAGGGCACCCGCTCTGCCAATCCCGAGCCAATTGAGATGATTCGTCCGCCATCGGACAGATGCGGGATGACCGCCTTTGCGAACAGCACGGGGCCTCGCACGTTTATATCCATCAGCGCCTGATAGTCGTCCACATTAATGTCGACGATCATTCCGCTTAAGCCGATAGCCGCGCTATTGACGAGAATATCGAGGCCGCCTAGCGTCGAGGCGGCCTGCGCGACAGAGCGCTCGATGGCTTCTGGGTTGGCACTGTCGGCTTGAATTGCGATGGCGCGACGCCCTTTTTCACCGATGGATTTGACCACTGCCTCAGCTTTTTCCGTCGAGTGCTGGTAGGTGAATGCGACATCGGCGCCACTCTCTGCCAGTGCTACTGCGATAGCGGCGCCGATCCCGCGAGCTCCTCCCGTCACCAGTGCACGTTTCCCATCCAAATCCATCATTACTCACCTATCGGGTATGCAGTTATTTGGCCGCGCGCCTTCACCAAGGATGGGGCGATCGCGCCGATACGGGGGCGGATATTAGGGTTCCAGTTCCTTCGTTTGTAGCCTCATGGAGTGCTTTACTGTGTCGCACAAATCGGAACATCTAATTGGGTGCTGGCCTTATTCACGAGAGTGAGATTGAAGTCTTTCGATAAATATTCGAGCGCACTGATTGGGTCGTATTTACCCCACCAGTTCTGTTGCACCCATAAGTAAGCCCAGCATCAATGCTGGGCTTTTAGGTTCACTTGGGGCAGTTTGCAAACCCAGTCTTGGTGAGCTCATGGCTGAGTGGGAGATGAAGGCAAAACGGCTGTTACTAAGCAATAAACAAGGCGGACGCAGAGGAAGTAACAAAATATTCAGTCATCCTGACTACCCAGGTTAGAGGCAGGAAACTTGTAAGTTAATTACTGTTCCCGCTACCTCATGGAGCGCCGGATATTTTTATGGAAGTGGTGATTCGCTATCGATCACGCTGTACTTCGCAGTTATGTATGCGTAGTCGATGGTTTTACAGTCGGCCAACGGCACTTCTGTGGCGCTGATTTAAAAAATCCGGGTGGTGGAGACCGGCAGCTTTATCCAAGCGGGCGCTACGGTGATCGCCGTCGCCAGCGGCGCGCAACGGCGCGTCGTCATGAAGCCGTGAAGCCCAACGCCCGGGAAATGGCAGCAACGACCGTAGCGTTCCTCATTCCGCGACACAGTTAGTCGCCGGGCGCTACTACCCGAAGGTTTGAGGGCCCTGCACAGTGCACTAGGCATCGTCGCTCATAAGGCGCGCTGCGCGAGAACTGATCCCGCTAATAATCGCGCTAACCAACGGCAACAAGAGGATGGATTAATGGCTTTTCGTAACGGACTTGCTTCGCTTCTTCGTCCTGAAGACTCTGTATTGGTGCTGATCGACCACCAGCCTTTCCAACTCACCAATCTGAATAGCCACGATCCGCACGCAGCGGTCAACTGTGCGACGGCATTGGCGAAGGCCGCGAAGGCGTTTAACGTCCCCACCATTCTGACCAGTGTGATCGCCGAGCGCGGCGGTTGGATTTTTCCGCAAATCACCGACGTTTTTCCCGGCCAAGAGGTGATTGACCGAACCCTGATCAACACCTGGGAAGACAAGAAGGTAGTGGACGCGGTCAAGGCGACAGCTCGCAAGCAATTGGTCCTCGCTGGCCTGTGGACTGAAGTCTGCGTCGCCATGCCAGCGATTCAAGCACTGGGGGAAGGTTGGGACGTGACCGTGGTCACCGACGCGTGCGGTGGCGTTTCGGTCGAGGCCCATCAAGTCGCCATCCAACGCATGGTCGGCGCCGGGGCAAATGTCATGACTTGGTTGGCAGTCATGGCTGAATGGCAGCGCGACTGGGCACGCCTCGATACCGCAGGCGCTGTAACCGACGTGCTTCTCCAACACGCAGCCGGTAGCGGCATTGCGTATCTGTGGGAGCAGCAATTGCTCAACACGCCGGTACCCGCTGAAGGTTGATCCGCATGGGGATGAGGGGCCAGTTAAGTGCCGCTTTGCCAGGGAGGCGCCCCCATCCCCGCTTTCATGCCCCATCGGTATGCCTAACGGCTTTGTGCCTGCGCAACCGACGTCCTCTCGCCATTGACCCTAATAAAGGCCCCCTGGCGAGTTCATTCGGCTGATCAAGCATTAACGTCGCAGATGGCCGAGCGCGGATGGGGCCGGATCATCAACATCACGTCGGACTGTGACGATCATCGCGCAGGCTTTGTGATCAGCTCTCAAAGTTGGCGCCTGATAAATGCGTTGATGGTCCCGTGAAGCCCGTGCGCCGTGGTGGCTTTGCTTCGTGAGGCCCGGCCGGCTCTACGTAGCCAATGGACTAAAATCCCGTGATATCGCGATTGATCGTTTCGGTGCTTTCATTCGGCGTCATAGCTTAATCAAGACCGCTTAAAACATTAATCGAGGTCTCTCTCAATGGCTGTCAGATACAACCCTGAGCTCCACTATTCCGGCTTTCAGGACCTGAGCGATCAGGTCCGCTTTCAAAGCACGGAAGGCAAGATCTGGTTCGGTGAGCAGCGCATGTTGTTGATGCAGGTGTCGGCGATGGCTAATTTTCGCCGTGAACTCATCAATAGCCTCGGCGTCGACCGCGCCAAGGGGTTCTTCCTGCGTCTCGGCTACCAGTCTGGACTCAAGGATGCGGAAATGGCCCGCAAGCTAAGGCCAAACAGTCCGGAATTGGAGATGTTCCTGGTTGGACCGCAGCTGCACTCCCTCAAAGGCATGGTCAATGCGAAACCCATCCAGTTAGAGGTGGATCAGGAGACCGGCCATTTTTACTGCGAGCTCGAATGGATTGACTCCTTTGAGGTCGAGAACTGCCTGACTGAGGTCGGCCTGATGGCGGCGCCAGTTTGTTGGTCCTTGCTGGGCTACGCCTGTGCGTACAGCTCTTCATTCATGAAACGCGAAATCATCATCCAGGAAACGACCTGTCGCGGATGCGGCGATGAGCGCTGCATCATTATTGGTAAACCCGCTGAGGAATGGGAGAACGCCGCAGCGTTCAGACAGTACTTTCAAGCCGACCCAATCATCGAGGAGCTGTATGAACTGCAATCACAGATCAGCTCTCTGCGCAGAAGCCTGGAGAAGCAGGAAACTCAGTTCTATGGAGTAGGACGCTCCCCTGCTTACTTGAAGGTATGCAAGACAATCGACAAGGCAGCCAAGGGCAAGATTTCGGTCCTGCTGCTCGGAGAAACTGGCGTCGGCAAGGAGGTCATCGCACGGAGCGTGCATCGTCGCAGCGATCGCGCCGAGCAAGCGTTTGTCGCGGTGAACTGTGCGGCCATTCCGCAGGACCTGATTGAAGCCGAATTGTTTGGCGTCGAGAAAGGCGCTTTTACCGGGGCCAATCAGACCCGCCCAGGGCGCTTCGAACGCGCCAACGGAGGGACCATCTTTCTGGACGAGGTGGTAGAGCTGACGCCCAGAGCGCAGGCGACGTTACTTCGGGTACTGCAAGAGGGTGAACTCGAACGGGTAGGCGATTCACGGACCCGCAAGATCAATGTGCGCGTAATCGCTGCTACTAATGAAAGCCTCGCTGACGCCGTCAAAGCGGGCCGATTTCGCGCTGATCTTTATTATCGCTTGAATGTGTTTCCGGTGCAGGTTCCCCCGTTGCGCGAGCGGCTTGAGGATCTGCCGTTGCTGGCCGAGCACTTTATAAGCAAGTTTCACCTGCAATATCACAAGCGTACGCTGGGTTTATCAGACAAAGCGCTTGAACTGTGTCGCCATTACGCCTGGCCTGGAAATATTCGCGAATTGGAGAATGTGATTGAACGCGGCGTCATCCTGACCGACAGCAACGAAACCATAGGGCAAGAGGCACTTTTCGCGGTCTTCCCAAAAACAGGCAATTCGCACGGTGATCGTCTCAACGCGGATGGTGCATTGGTCCAGGCCACCGATGCGGACCCCCACCCCGATTGGGTCACGCAGATCTTTGAAAGAAACATCAGCCTAGACGCTGTGGAAGAACGGCTGATGCGACGCGCTATGGAGCTTGCGCGGCAAAACGTCTCGCAAGCCGCTCGCATGCTCGGCCTGACCCGACCGGCACTGGCTTACCGTCTGAAGAAAAGCGGCTTATTCGACGACACTGGCGCCGCCTGACTTCACGTGGCCGCCCAGGCGGGTCGCTGTCGGCCATGCTTGAGCTGCATTGATCAAATCAGCAAGGCATCGCCAATACTTACCAAATGATCAAACAAGCCCCTCCGATAAACGCCGGGTCCGATACCCCGTTGTGTCGGTTTTAAATCCATATCCTATTGATAAACATGAGTTTTATATAGCTTTCGGGAAAGTGGCATAGCCGTTGCTCTTGTACTCCTTGTCGCTTTCGACGCGTTGGAACCCCGCAGCATGGGTTGGATCAGTGCGAATCGAAAAATGGTACTCAGGAACGGAGAGCTCATGATTACTCGAAGAATCAAATCGATCACTGCAGCAATGGTGCTCGTCTCATGCTTATTAACAGTTACTCCTGTGTCGGCACAGTCAGCTACGCGAGCGGATTGCAGGCCGTTCAAGTAAGGCCTTGTCAGCAGTCCGAAACAGACACCCCACGCCACTGGGTAAGTCCTGCATTCATAAAATCACGGGGCTTTTCGGCAACCCCTGAACTCGCCCGGAAAGTGGCCCTTACGCCTACCGGGACGGGTAGCGTGCTGCTTGCGCAGCCACGCACAACGCCGCTTTCGCACAGGTCTACCGACTAAGGAAATCCGCCATGTCCAACAAGTTCCTAGAGATACTGACCCCGCAAAACAGCCAGGTCATTTTCATCGACCAGCAGCCACAAATGGCCTTTGGTGTGCAGTCGATAGATCGTCAGGTGTTGAAAAATAACGTCGTGGGGTTGGCCAAGGCTGCTAAAGCGTTTGGCATACCTACGACCATCACGACCGTGGAAACCGAAGGTTTCTCTGGCAATACATACCCTGAGTTGCTGGCGGTGTATCCGGAAAACAAAATCCTCGAGCGCAGTTCGATGAACTCTTGGGATGACCAAAACGTTCGTGACGCCTTGGCAAAGTCCGCAACGGCTGGCCGCAAGAAGATCGTCGTATCTGGCCTGTGGACCGAGGTCTGCAACACTACCTTCGCACTGTCCTGCCTGCGCGACACGGACTATGAAATCTACATGGTAGCCGACGCCTCGGGTGGCACCTCGGTTGATGCGCACAACTACGCCATGGATCGCATGATTCAGGCCGGTATCGTACCGGTGACCTGGCAACAGGTGCTGCTCGAATGGCAGCGGGATTGGGCGCGCAAAGAGACCTATGACGCCGTGATGGCGATCGTGCAGGAGCACTCCGGCGCCTACGGCATGGGTGTGGATTATGCCTACACCATGGTGCATAAGGCTTCTGAGCGCGTGCAACACGGCGAGCACATTGGTCCGAATCCGGCCAAGTAAGCCCGTTATGCAAGAGCTATCGCGCACCGTTGACGCGATAGCTCCACCCCATCGCCGTTATTGTCCAAAACACGAGGTGGAGCATGAAAATGTATGCATTGTCCGTGGCCGCCGGCCTGCTCGTTGGTGTCGTCTATAGCCTGCTGAGCGTGCGCTCTCCCGCACCGCCGCTGGTGGCTTTGGTCGGGCTGCTTGGAATCCTGGTCGGTGAACAGATCATCCCGATAGGCAAGCACTTGTTGTGTGGAACCGCGTTCAGCGCCGCCTGTGACAAAACCCACGCCGTGAGTCATGTATTAGGTCAATTGCCTGGTCGGGCTGCGGAGCAGCAGGTGCAAGAGTCCAAGCAGACGTGAGCAACCGGTTCTGGCGTCCGGCTATTCCCTGAAGGCCCGGGAGACGGGCTTTGTATCTGTGAGGACCACAACCTATGACATCGCGCCGAAAATTTCTCGAGGCCGCTTCCACCCTGGCGTTAGGTAGCGTCTTTGGACACAACGCTTTTTCCGAAACTCTAAGAAAGGAAGGGCTCAATATGACCGATTCCATTCCGGATATCATTTTCCACAATGGCGAGATCACTACACTGGATCGCACCAACCCTGTCGCCAACGCCGTTGCAATCAAAGATGGCAAGTTTCTGGCCGTAGGGTCAGACCAGGAAGTCATGGCGCTGGCTGGCTCAGCCACAAAAGTTGTCGACCTCAAGCGCCGTCGTGTACTGCCTGGCTTAGTCGACAACCATGCCCACATGATCCGCGGCGGTCTTAACTACAATCTGGAATTGCGCTGGGACGGTGTGCGTTCGTTGGCTGACGCCATGGACATGCTCAAGCGCCAAGTGGCTAACACGCCAGCACCGCAATGGGTTCGCGTGGTCGGTGGCTTCACCGAACACCAGTTCGTTGAAAAGCGCTTGCCAACCATCGGCGAGATCAATGCGATCGCGCCCGATACGCCTGTATTCCTGCTGCATCTCTATGACCGGGCCTTGCTCAATGGTGCGGCCTTGCGTGCGGTCGGCTACACCCGAGATACCCCCGAGCCACCAGGCGGGCAAATTTACCGCGATGCCAGTGGTGCTCCTACGGGCCTGCTGTTGGCCAAGCCCAACGCGACGATCCTTTACGCCACGTTGGCCAAGGGGCCGAAGTTGCCCCTCGACTATCAGATCAACTCCACCCGCCATTTCATGCGTGAGCTCAATCGCTTGGGTGTGACAGGGGTTATTGATGCGGGCGGCGGTTTCCAAAACTATCCCGACGATTACGCAGTGATCCAGAAGTTGGACAGCAATGGCCAAATGACGGTCAGGTTGGCCTACAACCTGTTCACTCAGAAACCTGAGGAAGAGAAGAAGGATTTCCTCGAGTGGACCTCCAGCGTCAAGTACAAGCAGGGCAACGACTACTTCCGTCACAACGGCGCGGGTGAAATGTTGGTGTTTTCCGCTGCCGACTTCGAGGATTTCCGCCAGCCGCGACCGGACCTGCCACCCGAGATGGAGGGCGAACTGGAGGAAGTCGTGCGCATCCTCGCGCAGAACCGATGGCCGTGGCGGTTGCATGCCACCTACGACGAAACCATCACCCGTGCGCTGGATGTATTCGAGAAGGTCAACGAAGACATTCCCCTCGCTGGCATCAATTGGTTCTTTGATCATGCCGAAACTATCTCGGACAAATCGATTGACCGTATCGCTGCACTTGGCGGTGGCATCGCCGTTCAACATCGCATGGCTTATCAGGGGGAATACTTCGTCGAGCGCTACGGCGCCCGCGCGGCTGAAGCAACCCCGCCCGTGGCGCGCATGCTGGAAAAAGGCGTGAAAGTGTCTGCGGGTACCGATGCCACCCGCGTCGCCTCTTACAACCCCTGGGTTTCGCTGTCTTGGATGGTCACCGGTAAAACTGTGGGCGGTCTGAATCTGTATCCCCAACGAAACCTGCTTGATCGCGAAGCAGCGTTGCGCATGTGGACAGAGAATGTCGCCTGGTTTTCTAACGAAGAGGGCAAACGCGGTCGCATCCAAACCGGTCACTTTGCCGACCTGATTGTGCCGAGCAAAGACTACTTCACCGTGCCTGAAGACGAGATTTCTTTTCTCACCGCCGATATGACCGTGGTGGGGGGGCGCGTGGTCTACGGTGCCGGCCAATTCGCCCCGCTTGACGACAACCCGCTACCGCCCGCGATGCCCGACTGGTCGCCGGCGCGTACCTTCAAAGGTTATGGCGCCTGGGGAGACCCAGAGGGTGCAGGCAAAAACTCGCTGGCTCCGCTGCGCGCCCAAGTCGCGGCTTCGTGCGGCTGCGCAAGCTCTTGCAGCCTGCACGGTCACGATCATGCCGGTGCATGGGGATCTGATGCTCCAGTATCGGACCCACGAAGTTTCTTTGGTGCCCTGGGCTGCTCCTGTTGGGCCGTATAAGAAGAGTGATTGACCTTCGACCTTGTGATGGACTTGTTTCGCACTGCGGGTTGCATCGCTGCAAAAGGGCGAGCACCCGCTGATTCACGCCATCGTGATTTTAAAGGTCACGACTTATTGATTGGTCCGAGCTTTATTTCCTGGCTTGTCGGGTTTGCTCGACGACGTTTTCCACCACTACGGCAATCCGATGCACGCTGCGGTTCACCTCTTCGGAGACTGAAGTCTGCTCTTCGGCGGCGCAGGCAATCTGCGTGTTCATCATGTTGATGGTAGAGATCAGTGAAAACCTACAGCCAACAGGCGTCGTAATAGGTTTGCTTTACGTGAATAGTAACCATTACTATTCACGCCCCGTTTCCACCGCGTGCCGTGATGACCCCCAAGCAGCCCCGCAGACCCGGCTTTTTCGAGCATTACGAAGAGTTGATCGGCACCTGGACCCGTCGCCTGCGCAATCGCCAGCAGGCCGAGGACCTGGCCCATGACACCTTCGTGCGGGTGCTTGAGTCGGATTCGAGCGGGGTCGAGCAGCCACGGGCCTATTTACATCAGACGGCACGCAACATTGCAGTGGATGGCTATCGGCGCGAAGATCGACGGGGGGCCATGGAAGAGGCTGTTATCGACCCTGGTCAGTCGTTTTCGGGCGACCCGGAGCACTTCATGCACGCGATCCAACTGGCGGACTCCATCGAGCGGGCGCTTGCCGAGCTGCCGGCCAACTGCCGCACGGTGTTCGTCTGGCAGAAGATCGAAGGCTTGACCCAGGCGGAAATCGCCGAGCGCCTGGGCCTGTCAAAAAACATGGTGGAAAAGTATATGATCCGCACCCTGCGGCATCTGCGCGATCGCCTGGACGGACCAGGCCAATGATCCGTCGTCTTCTTCCACCTGAGCCACAGGACCTTCCATGATGGATAGCCGTGAATGCCCGTGCGGGCAGGACAGGGTTCGCGACGCGGCGGCGCAATGGTTCGTGCGTTTGCAAGCGCCGGCCATGAGTGTCGAGGAGCGCCAGCGTTTCGAAGCCTGGCTGGACGAACATGCCAACCACCGTGACGAAATTCAATTGCTCCAGGGTATCTGGAGCGCCACGGACCTGCTGCCCAAGGAACGCCTGCGAGCGCTGTGCGAACCTCCCGCCGAACGTCCCAAGCGTCGGCCGCTGCTGCGCTACGCCGTCGCCGCCGGCCTGTTCGCGGTGGCGCTGGGGTTGGGGCTGTTCAGCGGTTTGAGTTCTTCCACCGACTACAGCGGCGAATACGCCACCGCCCTTGGCGAGCGTCGGCATATCGCCTTGCCGGATGGTTCGATGATCGACCTCAACAGTCGCAGCCGGGTGCGTATTCAATTCGCACACCGCCAGCGCCGGGTGGAGCTGGCCGAAGGCGAGGCCCTGTTCAGCGTCGAACACGATGCAGGCCGGCCATTCACCGTCGATGCGGGCAACGGCCAGGTGACGGTGACCGGGACGCGCTTCGATGTGCGCCGCGATGCCGACAAGACCCGGGTGGCGGTGGCGCAGGGCAGCGTCAAGGTCCAGGGCCAAGTCCAGGGCCGCGCCGCGTCCCCGGCTCAGTTGGTCAGCCTGACAGCGGGCCTCGGTACCCAGATCGATGCCCAGGGCAACGTCGCCACGCCTTACGCGGTCAACACCGAGGCGCTCACTGCCTGGCGTAATGGCAAACTGGTGTTCAACGACGCGCCGCTCAAGGAAGTGGCTGAAGAAGTCTCTCGTTATCGCACCCAGCCCCTGCGGGTCGGCAGCGCGGCGGTGGGCAACCTGCGCCTGACCAGCGTGTTCCGCGCCGACGACCCCGAGGCGCTGCTCAAGGCGCTGCCGAACATCCTGCCGGTGACCGTGCGCAACCTGGATGACGGCAGCCAGGAAATAATCGCACGATAGATTCAGGTTTTTTCCGAGTTCTTCGTCTTCTTGTCCAACTGCAACTGGTTTGCATTAACAGACGCGTATTCTTGCGATCAACAGGACAAGGTTCGACGTGAAAACCACCGCCAAAAACAACAACCGTACCCACGTACGCTGGCTGCCCCTGGCCCTGACCCTGGCGGTCAGCGCCGCGATGCCTCAGGCGTTCGCCGATCAGGCCGCCACCGCCATTCACATCCAGGCGCAACCGTTGGGGCAAGCCCTGAGCCAGCTCGCCCAGCAGACCGCGTTGCAGGTGTTCTTCAGCCCCGAATCGGTGGCCGGTAAACAAGCGCCGGCGGTGGACGGCAACTTGTCCCCGGAAGCGGCCTTGCGCCAATTGCTGCAGGGCAGTGGCCTGCAATACCAGATCGATAAGGGATCGGTGACCGTGTTGCCAGCACCTTCGGCGTCCAACGACGGCCCGCTGGAACTGGGGGCGACTGAAATCCAGGTGGTTGGTGACTGGCTCGGCGATGCCAACGCCGAAGTGGTACAGAACCACCCAGGTGCGCGTACGGTGATCCGCCGCGAAGCGATGGTGGAGCAGGGCGCCATGAACCTCGGCGACGTGCTGCGGCGGGTGCCGGGGGTACAGGTGCAAGACGCCAACGGCACGGGCGGCAGCGATATTTCCCTGAACGTCGGCGTGCGTGGCCTGACCTCACGTTTGTCGCCACGCTCCACGGTGTTGATCGACGGCGTACCGGCAGCGTTCGCGCCCTATGGTCAGCCGCAACTGTCCATGGCGCCGATTGCCCTGGGCAATCTGGACAGCGTCGATGTGGTGCGCGGCGCCGGCTCGGTGCGCTACGGGCCGCAGAACGTCGGTGGGGTGATCAACTTCGTGACCCGTGCCATTCCGGAGAAAGCCACCGGTGAAATCGGCACCACCCTGGAAACCTCCCAGCGCGGCGGCTGGAAGCACATCGACACGGCCTTCCTCGGCGGCACCGCCGACAATGGCCTGGGCGTGGCGCTGTTGTATTCGGGCGTCAACGGCAATGGGTATCGCCGGAGCAACAACGGCAACGACATCGACGACGTGATTCTCAAGACCCATTGGGCCCCCACCGATGTCGACGACTTCTCGCTGAATTTCCACTACTACGACGCCAAGGCCGACATGCCCGGCGGCCTGACCCAGGCCCAGTACGACGCGGACCCGTACCAGTCCGACCGCGACTGGGACAACTTCAGTGGTCGGCGCAAGGATGTGTCGTTCAAGTGGATCCGCCAGATCAATGAGCGCACCCAGGGCGAAGTGCTGACCTATTACTCCGACAGCTACCGGGGCAGCACCATCGCCTCCCGGGACCAGCGCAACCTGGTGTCCTACCCGCGCACTTATTACACCTTCGGCATCGAACCCCGGGTGTCCCACGTGTTCGACCTGGGCCCCACCACCCAGGAAGCCAGCGTCGGTTATCGTTATCTCAAGGAAGGCATGCACGAAGAGGCCAGCCGCCTGGCGTTGCGTAACAACGAACCGGTGGTGCGTCCGGGGGCCGATGGCCACGTCTATCAGGACCGTACCGGCGGCACGGAAGCCCACGCGGTGTATATCGATGACAAGATCGATATCGGCCAGTGGACCATCACCCCGGGTATCCGCTTCGAAAGCATCAGCACCGAATGGCACGACCGCCCGGTACTCGACACCGCCGGCCGCCCCGTGCAGGAAAAACGTCGCAGCATCGACAGCAACGAACCGCTGCCGGCCCTGAGCGTGATGTATCACCTGTCCGATGCCTGGAAGCTGTTCGCCAACTACGAGACCTCGTTCGGCAGCCTGCAATACTTCCAGCTCGGCCAGGGCGGCGATGGCAACAACACCGCCAATGGCCTGAGCCCTGAGAAAGCCAAGACCTACGAGGTCGGCACGCGTTACAACGATGACGTCTGGGGCGGGGAAGTGACGCTGTTCTACATCGACTTCGACGACGAACTGCAATACATCAGCAACGACGTGGGTTGGACCAACATGGGCGCGACCAAGCACCAGGGGCTGGAGGCTTCGGTGCACTACGACATGGACGCGCTCGACCCACGCCTCGAAGGCCTCACCGCCAACGCCGGTTTCACCTACACCCGCGCGACTTACGAAGGCGAGATCCCGAGCTTCAAGGGCCGCGACCTGCCGTTCTATTCCCGCCAGGTGGCCAACCTGGGCCTGCGTTACGAGGTCAATCGCTGGACCTATAACCTCGACGCCTTTGCCCAGTCCAAGCAGCGCTCACCGGGCAACAATGTGAACGCCGATGGCAGCTTCAGCGGCGACTACATCACCGATGGCACCGTCGATGGGCAGTACGGCGACATGCCGGGCTACGTGCTCTGGAATGTGCGCGCCGGCTATGACTTCGGTGCACAGCTGTCGAACCTGAAAGTCGGCGCGGGGGTGAAGAACTTGTTCGATCATCAGTACTACACCCGCTCCAGCGACAACAACTCGGGCATTTACGTCGGTGCACCGCGTACGTTCTTTGTGCAGGCGAGTGTGGGGTTCTGATCGAGAGTCAAGCAAGATTCTGTGGCTTGGAACCCAATCCTGTGGCGAGGGGATAAATCCCCTCGCCACAGATAAATCTCCTCTCCATAAGCGTTGTGTGGAGGCATCAGACCTTCAACACTTTGCCACTGGCCGCCACTACCACCAGCGACAACGCAATCAACCCGAACGCAAAGCTCAAGCTGCTGCCATGGGCGACGAAGCCGATCAGCGCCGGACCGGCGAGGATGCCGGCATAGCCGATGGTGGTGATGGCCGGTACGGCGATCGCTTCCGGCATCAGGGTCTGTTTGCCGACGGCGGTGTACAGCACCGGTACGATGTTCGAACACCCGGCACCCACCAACGCATACCCCAGCAGCGCCGCTTGCCACATCGGCGCGAGGGTCGCCAGCAGGAACCCCGCGGCGGCGATCGACCCGCCATAGATGATCACGCGTTTGGCCCCCAGGCGATGCACCACCGAATCGCCGGTCAGGCGGCCGACGGTCATGGTCAGCGCGAAGGCGGCATAACCCAGCCCGGCATAGGCGCTATCCACCGCGCGCTCGGTGGTCAGGAACACGGCGCTCCAGTCCAGCACCGCGCCTTCGGCCAGGAACACGATGAAGCAGAGGATGCCGATAAACAGCACTACGCCATGGGGAATGGCGAACGCCGGTCCCGAGCTTTCACTGCCGTAGGGCAACAGGTGCGGCGCCGCCTTGAACAACGCCACCAACAGCACGCCATTGACCACCAGCGTCGCCCCCAGCGGCGAAAGCCCCAGGCCGAGCAGGGCGCTCACGCCGGCCGCGCCAATGATCCCGCCGAGGCTGAACATGCCGTGGAAACCCGACATCATGGTCTTGCCACTGGCCCGCTCGACGATCACCGCTTGCAGGTTCACGGTCGAGTCCACGGTGCCGAGCCCGGCGCCAAACAGGAACAACGCCGCCACCAGCCAGGGCAGGGAAGTCATTGTCGCCAGCAGCGGCAGCGCCAGGCAGATCAGAAGCGTGCCGCCGCTGAGCACCCGACGGCAGCCGAACCGCGCCGCCAGCGCGCCGGAAATCGGCATCGCCAGGATCGACCCGACCCCCAGGCATAACAGCAGCAAGCCGAGGGTGCCTTCATCCAGGTTCGCCCGCACCTTGGCATAAGGCACCAGCGGCGCCCAGGCGGCGATGCCGATGCCGGCGATGAGGTAGGCGATGCGGGTGGACATCTGTTCCAGGCGTCCGGGGACAAAGGTGGGCGGGGGCGTAATGGCAGTCATGAAACGTCCTTGGTTTTCGTGCAGTGCAGTGCGGTGGTGCAGGCTGGGGGGCTATGCTTGCATATTCACTGACCGCACCGCGACCCCAAGGTGCCAAAGCCCTGAAGCCCCCTCCTCGGACATTGCGGGTCACTGGGCCTTGTACGGGTTCACCAGACGGCTGCGCACCTGTCGAACCTGACAGGCTTCGCCTAAACTACCGGCCCCTCCTGGCTTTCTCCGGACCCGATGCATGGCACCGTTCTACGACGCACGCGGCAATCTCTATGGAGTCGTTTCACCGCAGCAGGTCCGTGACCATGGTATCGGTCTGCCTCAGTCGGCCGCCCAGGCCGCGCAGACCCGCGAGTCCTGGGCAACGGCGGCCGTGCACGCGTTCTGCGCCTGGGCGCCGGGTGAGGCGCCGCCGGATGGCAAGGCGCATCGCAGTGATGGGTTGCTGATTGGCCCGTTCCAGAGTGAACCGCCCTTTGATCTGTTGATCGTCAATACCGACGGGACACTGGCCGAGCGCAGCGGCAATGGCCTGACGATTTTCTCCCAGGCCTTGCAAGAGCAGGGCTTGATGGCGGGGACGGGTGATTGCTTGCTGCAGGTGCATCACGATAAACCCGACGGTTTGTCACCGCTGCAAACCTCGGTTCGCGCCGCTGAATTCGAAGGCGCCCAAGGCTTCTGGCTGGACTTGGGCAAACCGCTGTTCGGGCCCGGGGCCGTCGGTGCCCAGGATGTCGAGAGTGTGATGTTCAACCAGCGCGATGTCAGCCGTGTGGCGGCGCTTGAACGGTTGAACCCGGCGTGGGGCAACAGCCAGTTCGTGAACATTGGCAATCCTCATTGCGTGACGCTGGTGGACGGTGCCGAGGCGTTGCCGAGCAATTCTCAGATGCGCGCTGCGGCGCTGTCGCAAAGCCTGGTTCGCATCGCCTATGCCGCCCCGGGTGGCGCCGGGCTGCCGTGCCCCGCGGGGGTGAATCTGCAATGGGCCAGCCTGCAGGCCGAAGGGCGAATCGTGGCGCGGGTGTTTGAGCGCGGCGAAGGCCCTACCGCGTCCTCGGGCACCAGTGCCAGCGCCGTGGCCAGTGCTGCGTGGCGGGTGGGCTGGGTGAAGGCGGGAGCGGTGAGGGTGGTGATGCCCGGTGGCACGGCGCCGATTTTGCTGGAAGAAGAGGCGGGCGAGTTGGTGCGGGTCAGGTTGTTCGGTACGGCGCGGCTTGTGCCGTAGGGCGTTCTGGAGGTTTTGCGGTGCGGTTTATACCGCCATCGCGAGCAAGCTCGCTCCCACAAGGGATCTTCAGTGGACATAGATGTTGTGTCCGACACAGAGCCCCTGTGGGAGCGAGCTTGCTCGCGATGGCGGCAGTACATCCAACATCAATGCACCTGACCCACCGCCGTCGCAAGCTCGCCGACAGGAGAATCAGCCCGGCTGCTGCGCAAACTCCACCACCGGCATCTGCCGCTTCATCAGCACTTCGCCATTGCGAATCGAGTAGAGCGGCAAGCCCTGGCTGCGGATCACTTCGTAGTCGCTGTCCGCCGACAGGATCAGCAGGTTCGCCGGGCGCCCCGGTTCCAGCCCGTAGCGCTCGCCCAGGGCCATGGCCTTGGCGCTGTTGTCGGTGACCAGGTCCAGGGCGCTTTGCAAGTTGCGGTAGCCGAGCATGTGGCAGATATGCAGCCCGGCTTCGAGTACACGCAGGATGTTGCCGTTGCCCAGGGGATACCACGGGTCGACGATGGAGTCCTGGCCGAAGCACACGTTCATCCCGGCTTCGAGCAGTTCATTGACCCGAGTGACCCCACGGCGTTTGGGGAAGGTGTCGAAACGCCCCTGCAGGTGAATGCTTTCGGTCGGGCAAGAGACGAAGCTGATGCCCGAATGCCCGAGCAGGCGGAACAGCTTGGCGCAGTAGGCGTTGTCGTAGGAGCCCATGGCCGTGGTGTGGCTGGCGGTGACGCGGGCGCCCATGTCACGGCTGCGGGCTTCTTCGGCGAGCACTTCGAGAAAGCGCGAGTGCGGATCGTCGGTTTCGTCGCAATGCACATCCACCAGGCAACCGGTGCGTTCGGCCAGGTCCATGAGGAATTTCACCGAGCTGACGCCCTGGTCGCGGGTGTACTCGAAGTGGGGAATGCCGCCCACCACGTCGGCGCCCATGCGGATCGCCTCTTCCATCAGCTCGCGGCCATTGCGGTAGGACTCGATGCCTTCCTGGGGAAACGCAACGATCTGCATGTCGATCAGGTGACGGCTTTGCTCGCGCACTTCCAGCATGGCCTTGAGGGCCGTGAGTTCGGGGTCGGTCACGTCGACGTGGGTGCGCACATGCTGGATGCCATGGGCGGCGAGGGCCTGGATGGTTTTCTTGGCGCGGGTGCTGGTGTCTTCCTGGGTGATGGTGGCCTTGCGCTCGCCCCAGCACTCGATGCCTTCGAACAGCGTGCCGCTCATGTTCCAGCGCGGTTCGCCGGCGGTGAGGGTGGCGTCCAGGTGGATGTGCGGTTCGACGAAGGGCGGGACCACCAGGTTGCCGCCAGCGTCGAGGTCTTCCGGGCCGAGGCTGGGGGCTTCGGTCTGACGGGCGATGTTGGCGATCAGGCCGTTTTCCAGGTGCAGTTCATGCAAGCCTTCGTGGTTGCGCAGGCGGGCGTTGATGATGTGCATCGGGCGAATCCTTTATAGGTCTTGTAGAGGTGTATCAGCGGTGCGAGTACCCATTACGCCGATCAATAACACATACGTTAGCGCGCCGGTGGCGATTCCTACCAGTGGCGCGACCCATGGCGAATTGAACGCGGCGAGTGTGCCGAGCCCATAGGCCAACAGCCCGGGCCAGTTGAACGCCGGCAGTTGCGCCTCGGCCAGGCGAGGATAACGGCCGCGCCAGCGGAAGAAGAAATCGGCCATGATCACCCCGCCAATCGGTGGGATGACGGTGCCCAGCAGAATCAGGTACGGCACCAGCAGATCGTACATACCCAACAAGGCCAGCAGCGTGCCGATCACCGCGCCGCAGAGGGTCACGGTCTTGCGCCGGCGGGTGCGCAGCAGGTTGCAACCGGCCACGGCGAAGTTGTAGATGGTGTTGTCCTGGGTGCTCCAGATGTTGAGCAGCAGCATCGCCATCGCCGCCATGGCGAAGCCCTGCAGCAGCAACACTTCGACCACGTCCGGTTGCTGATAGACGATGGCCCCGTAGGCGCCGATCAGCACCATCAGACCATTGCCCAGGAAGAAGCCGATCAGGCTCGCCAGCACCGCGACCTTCGCCGAGCGGGAGAAGCGCGTCCAATTGGTGGCCTGGGTCGCGCCGCTGACGAAGGTGCCGAACACCAGCGTGATGGCGGTGGACCAATCGAGGCTGCCCGTAGGCACCACCGCCAGCAAGCCTTCGAAGCCGCCGACCTTCACCGTCGCCACCCACATCGACAGCATCAGCAGCAACATCATGGCCGGTACGGCGATGTACGAAAGGATTTCCAGCCCGCGATAACCGATGTAGGCGGTGGCGCAGAATCCCAGGCCGAACAGCACCATCAACCCGAGCACGGTGCTCTCGCTCAATTCGAAATACTTGCCCAGCACCACTGCCGCCGTCGCCGTGCCCCAGGCGTACCAGCCGATCTGGGTGAACCCGAGGATCAAGTCACTGAGCTTGCTGCCCACCTCGCCGAAACAGAAACGCCCCATCAACACTGAATTGAGCCCGCTCTTGAAGGCGATGTAACCCAGGCCGGCGGCATAGAGGCCCAGCAGCAGGTTGCCAATCACAATTACGGTGAGCATCTCGGCAAAGCCGAACGCCACGCCCAGCTTGCCACCGGCAAACATCGTGGCGGTGAAAAAGGTGAAGCCCAGCAGCACCATGGCCGTGGAGGCCAGGCCCTTGCGGGCATGCATCGGGACTTCGCTCAAGGGGTAGTCGTTGCCCGGATCGTTCTGAGTCATGTGGCGGTCCTTGCGGATGAGGGGAATATCGCAAGCGTGCAGCGGCCGTGCCAAACGAGTGATCGCGAGGTTATTTATAGACAATCCAGGGGATTGGGTGGGCGCAAGGATCGAAAGCGGTGCGCGAGTGATTCAAGTTGGAACACAGATCTCATTGCGCATGCAGATCCCCTGTGGGAGCGGGCTTGCTCGCGAATGCGGTGAGTCAGGTACGAATATATTGGCTGACACACCCCCTTCGCGAGCAAGCCCGCTCCCACAGGGATGCGGTTTCTTCAGGTACAAGAGGACAATGACAGAAACCGCAACACCGCCGCCACGATGGCTTCCGGTGCGTCTTCCTGGACCAGGTGCCCGGCATTTGGAACGGGGTGAAATTGTGCCCCCGGGATCATCCGTTGCAGGGCCCGGCCGCGCTCGATGGGGATCCACTGGTCATCCTCGCCCCACAGGATCTGGGTCGGGCAGCGCACGTTCGGATACAGGCCCTCGGCTTCACGGGTGTAGCGTTCGTCCATCTGCGCGATCTGCCGGTAGAACGCCGCCTGGCCCGGCTCGCCGAGCCACGGCTGCACGTAGGGCGCCAACTCTTCGTCGGGGATGTCCCGTTTGATCGCGCCGCGGACATAGGTCGGTACGATGGCCCGCTGAATGTAATCGGGCAGGCCGCTGAAGGCCGCTTCATGCTGGCGGACATGCTGCACAAAGGGCGAACCCCAGGGCGACAGCGCCACGGGGTCGATCAGGGTCAGGCTACGGTAATCCTTGCCGTTGAGCAGGTGCGTGCGCAGGGCCGTGGCACCGCCAAAGTCATGGGCCACCACGTCCGGGCAATCCAGGCGCCAATGCTCCAGCAATTGTGCGAGCAACAGGTTTTGCACGCCGAGGGACACGTCGGCATCGGGTTGCGCGGATTGGCCATACCCCAGCAGGTCGAAGTAATGCACCCGGTGGGTGGTGAAGAACAGCGGGGCGATCCGGTGCCACACGTAGGAAGAGAAGGGCGTGCCGTGGACAAACACCAACGGCGGGCCATCGCCTTGGATGGCGTAGCGGATGGGGTGTCCGTTGAAGTCGTAGGTTTGATCCAGCGGCCAGTGGGTCATGCTCGATACTCCCCTGAAAATGGCTCAGGGGAGCAAGCATAGGCCAATGCTGCCGGGACAGGAAAACACAGTGATGGCAGCCAAGCCTGTGGGAGCGAGCTTGCTCGCGATTGCGGTCTGTCTGTCACCTAGGCGTTGAATGTGCCGCCGTCATCGCGAGCAAGCTCGCTCCCACAGGTTTTTATTCGCCGTGGTAGATGCAACCGCTGGTGCAGGTCTCGTGGATGCGGATGGCACTGAGTTCCGGCAGCAACGGCTTCAACTCGTTCCAGATCCATTTGGCCAACACTTCGCTGGTGGGGTTTTCCAGGCCTGGGATGTCGTTGAGGTAGTTGTGGTCCAGACGCTCATAGAGGGGCTTGAAGATCGCCTTGATCTCCGAGAAGTCGCGAATCCAGCCGGTGTGCGGGTCGATATCGCCGCTCAGGTGGATCGCCACCTTGAACGAGTGACCATGAAGGCGGCCGCACTTGTGGCCTTCCGGCACGTGGGGCAGGCGGTGGGCGGATTCGAAGGTAAATTCTTTGAAGATTTCCACAGGTTCGGGCTCTTTAAGGTCGCGGTCGCGAGGCAGGCGGCGGAGTTTATCAGTTTGATAACGGCGTTGCGCGACCGTGCTGACTAAAGGGTCAGCAAACGCTCGCCCAAGCCACCGTTGGCCGTCAGCTCCAGGAACTCGTCACCGAGCCGGCGGCTCTCGTCCATCGCCGTACGCCAATATTTGCGGCGGCTCGGGTCATCGCCCATGAAGCGCTTGAAGTCGTTGCGGTCTGGCAGTTTGCCGTAGGGCAGGCGCGCCAGGTATTCCCGGGACGGTGCCAGCAACAGAACGTCCTGCAGACGGTCGACGTTGCCCCGACGCCACGGCAGGCCCTTGTCGAACCAGCCGGGAATGACCCGGTCGGTGAAATGCGGGTAGAGCACGATGTCCTCGCCGCTGTAGGGCAGGTCGAGGTGGTAGTCCAGCAGACCGCCGTCGCGGTAGGTGCCGGCACCGGCGCCCGGCAGGTCGCGCACGCCTTCCATGACCATCGGGATCGAGCCTGACGCCAGCAGGGCCTGGCGCAGGTTGCCGGCCGCCAACGGAACGAAACGCGACGGAAAGTCGTTCAGCGGATGCAGGGGCGGGGCCAGGCGCGGGTCATGGATGATCAACCGTTCGAAATGCCGCGACAGCCGGGCACGGCCCCGCAGGTTGTCGGCGATCACCGACGACAGCCCCAGGCCCAGCCGGCCGCGATGATCCTGGGCGAGCAGGCCGTGGCTCTTGACGACCATGATATTGAGCCGGTAGCGCGGGTTATCGAGGATCGAGGCGTCGCGGCCGTCGAGCAAGTCATCGAGCATGCGCTGCGAGCTCTGGCTGACACCGGCCATGGTCACGCCTTTGGCGAAGCTTTGTTCGTTATACAAGGTGCCCAGGCGCCGGATCCCTTCGGCGGCGTCCGGCAGGCAGGCGCTGGCGAAGCGCCAGGCTCCCACCGAGGCCCCGATCAGCGAGCGTTCCCGGGGCGCGGCGGGCAGCCATTCGCCGAACAGCGCCAGGTCCAGCCCTTGGATGCCCAGGGCCTTGGGGCCACCGGCGGCGCCGGGCAGGATGCCGACGTCGGCGGCGTTCAGGCCGGCCTGGCGAATCCGCCCGAACGCACGGGGACCGGCCTTGAGGGTGAGGGCGGGAAACTTGATGTGAATGGCGGTCATACCGGTCTCGAATACGGGTAAGCGGCTGATTATAACGACACAAAACCCTGTGGGAGCGAGCTTGCTCGCGATAGCGGCGGCACATCTTGCATCGTTACAAGCTGACCCACCGCCATCGCGAGCAAGCTCGCTCCCACATTATTGATGTGGGTTCCAATGATGGCGATTCAGTTTCAGTTAAGTTCATCCCGATACAGTCGCCTCCGTGAAAGATTATAAAAAAGGAGACAACCCATGAACCGCCTGACTGCCTTTTTCATTGCGACCCTGATGGCCCTTGGTACGAGCCTGGCCCACGCACGAGACCTGGGCGCGGACGAAGCCCGTAAACTGCAAGACGCTGATACCATCCTGTCCTTCGAAAAACTCGACGCCGCCGCCCTGGCCGAGCACCCTGGCGCTACCTTGACCGATACCGAGCTGGACGAAGAGTTCGGCAAGTACATTTATCAGGTGGAGCTGCGCGATACGAAGGGCATTGAGTGGGACCTGAAATTGGACGCCACCGACGGCAAGGTACTCAAGAATCATCAGGATCTGTAATGAAGCTTAACTTATGCGCCCGCAGCCGATGGGCGCTGGCGCTGCTAGCGTTTTGTTCGCTGGCCATGGCCCGGGATCTGGATCAGGACGAGGCCCTGCAACTGCGTCAGCAGGGCGTGATACTGCCGCTCGAACAGCTGCTGCAACAGGCGCTGGACCTGCACCCCGGCGCCAAACTGCTGGAAGCCGAGCTGGAGGAGAAACACGGCGTCTATATTTATGAGGTCGAGCTGCTGGACACCGACGGCGTCGTGCGCGAACTGGACCTGGAGGCCAAGACCGGCCGTTTACTCAAAGATAAGGAAGACTGATGCGCCTGCTTCTGGTGGAAGATCACGTGCCCCTGGCCGATGAACTGATGGCCGGGCTTGCACGCCAGGGTTACGCCGTCGACTGGCTGGCCGATGGTCGCGACGCGGTGTACCAGGGCAGCAGCGAGCCCTACGACCTGATCATTCTCGACCTCGGCCTGCCGGGCGTGCCTGGGCTCGACGTGTTGGCCCAATGGCGCGCTGGCGGCCTGGCCACGCCGGTGCTGATCCTCACCGCCCGTGGTTCCTGGGCCGAGCGTATCGAGGGGCTGAAGGCCGGGGCCGACGACTACCTGACCAAACCCTTTCATCCTGAGGAGTTGCACCTGCGGATCCAGGCGTTGTTGCGCCGCTCCCATGGCCAGGTCAACCAGCCGACGCTCAAGGCTGCCGGATTGCACCTGGATGAGAGTCGCCAATGCGTGGTGCGCGACGGCACCGACATCCAGCTTACGGCCGCCGAATTTCGCCTGTTGCGCTATTTCATGCTGCATCCCGAGCAGATCCTTTCCAAAAGCCATCTCGCCGAACACCTGTACGACGGTGAGACCGAGCGCGATTCCAACGTGCTGGAAGTCCACGTCAATCACCTGCGGCGCAAGCTGGGACGCAGCGTGATCGAAACCCGTCGCGGCCAGGGTTACCTGTTCGGCGGGCAGGCGCAGTGAGATCCATCCAGCGGCGCCTGAGCCTGGGCCTGATCGGTGTGATGGTGGTGGTCGGCCTGGTCCTGGCGCAAACCAGTCTGTGGTTGTTCGAGTTGGGCCTGCAGCGCTACCTGGAAGCGGGGCTGCGTAACGACAGCGAGAACCTGCTGGTGGCCTTGGTGCGCGGCCCGCAGGGCTTGCAATTGGATGAGCGCCGCCTGTCGCCGGCCTATCAGCGGCCGTTTTCCGGGCATTACTTCCGCATCGATTTTGCCGATGTGCACTGGCGTTCCCGCTCCCTGTGGGACCAGGAATTGCCTCGGCTCGACCACCCCGGCCTGCACAGCAACCTGCAACTGGGCCCCGAGGGCCAGAAACTGCTGGTGCTGCGTACCGATTATCGACGGCTGGGACAGGCGATTTCCATCAGCGTGGCCCAGGACTACACACCCGTGCGGGACAGCTTCCGCCGGATGCAACAGATCGGCCTCGGGCTCGGGTTGGCGGGGCTGTTGCTGATTCTGTTGCTGCAACGCCTCACCGTGCGCCGAGCCTTGCGTCCGCTGGACCGGGCCCGGGAGCAGATTGCCCAGTTGCAGCGCGGGCAGCGTTCGCAACTCGACGAACAGGTGCCCCGGGAGCTGGAACCGCTGGTGACGCAGATCAACCACCTGCTGGCCCACACCGAAGACAGCCTCAAGCGTTCGCGCAATGCCTTGGGCAACCTCGGCCATGCCTTGAAAACCCCGCTGGCGGTGCTGCAAAGCCTGGCGTCGAACGAGAAGCTCGACCCGTATCCCGAGCTGCGCAAACTGTTTCTCGATCAACTGGAGCAGGTCCGCCAGCGCCTGAACCGCGAACTCAACCGTGCCCGCCTGTCCGGCGATGCCTTGCCCGGTGCGCACCTGGACTGCGACGCCGAACTGCCGGGGTTGCTGGCCACGCTGAACATGATCCACGGTGACCACCTGCACCTGAGCTACGTCGCCCCGCCGGGCCTGCACCTGCCCTGGGATCGCGAAGACTTGCTGGAACTGTTGGGCAACCTGCTGGACAACGCCTGCAAATGGGCCGATGCCGAGGTACGCCTGACCATGACCGAGACGGCCGAAGGTTTCAGCCTGGCCGTGGAGGACGACGGCCCGGGCATCCCCGCGGACCGCCGCGACCAGGTGTTCAGCCGCGGCACGCGGTTGGATGAACAGACCGATGGACACGGCCTGGGCCTGGGCATCGTGCGGGACATCGTCGACACCTGGGGCGGGATGCTGGCGTTGGACGACAGCGAGTGGGGTGGATTGAAGGTCGTGATCGAGCTGCCCAAGCGCTGATCTCTACCGCATGGCGCCGCCCATTCTGTGGGAGCGAGCTTGCTCGCGATGGCGTCAGTTCAGCCACATGGATAGCCACCGAAAGATTGCTATCGCGAGCAAGCTCGCTCCCACAGGGGGGAGGCGGTGGTGGTGGTCAATATTGCGAGACTTGAAAACCCGCTCCACGGCCCTTGCAGCTTGCCGCCGCTTGCTGCAAAGTCGCGACCTTTTTGTCCGGTGGCTTTCCATCGCTGTGCTTTGAGGTAACGATGATAAATGCAGTAATTGCCGCGGTTGGCGTCATGCTGGTGCTCAGCCTGTCCCGCGTGCATGTGGTGATCGCGCTGATTATCGGCGCGTTGGTGGGTGGCCTGACAGGTGGCCTGGGGATCGAGGCGACGCTCAAGGCGTTCAATGCCGGCCTGGGTGGCGGTGCGACGGTGGCGCTGTCCTATGCCTTGCTTGGCGCTTTCGCCGTGGCGATTGCCAAGTCCGGCATGGCCCACGCCCTGGCGGACAAAGCCCTGGCCCTGGTGGATCGCCAGGACGCCGCTGGCGGCACGGGCGTCAAGTGGGTGCTGATCGGCCTGCTGGGAACGGTCGCGGTCGCCTCCCAGAACATTCTGCCGATCCATATCGCCTTCATCCCGCTGCTGGTGCCGCCGCTGCTCTATGTGCTGACCAAGTTGCAACTGGACCGCCGCTTGATCGCCTGCGTCATGACCTTCGGCCTGATCACCCCCTACATGTTCCTGCCGGTGGGCTTCGGCAATATCTTCCTCAACGAAATCCTGCTGGCCAATATCGCCCGCAGCGGCGTGGACGTCAGTGGCATCAATGTCACCCACGCCATGGGCATCCCGGCCCTGGGCATGGTGTTCGGCCTGCTGCTGTCGTTGTTCAGCTACCGCAAGAAACGCGTCTACGACCTGAAGAGGATCGCCCGGGTCGAGCAGGTGGCGGTGCGCTACAACCCCATGACCCTGCTGGTGGCGGGGCTGGCGATTGTCGCGGCGTTCGCCATCCAGCTCCTGGTCGACTCGATGATCATTGGCGCCCTGGTCGGCTTCCTGATTTTCTCGGTATCGGGTGTGGTGCGCTGGCGCGAGACTGACGACCTGTTCACCGAAGGCATGAAGATGATGGCGATGATCGGCTTCATCATGATCGCCGCCTCAGGGTTTGCCGAAGTGATGAAGGCCACCGGTGAAGTCCAGAGCCTGGTGGAAACCTCGGCGGCCTGGATCGGCCACAACAAGGGCATCGGCGCGCTGATGATGCTGTTGGTGGGGCTGCTGGTGACCATGGGCATCGGCTCGTCGTTTTCCACGGTGCCGATCCTGGCGACGATTTTCGTGCCGCTGTGCCTGCAACTGGGCTTCAGCCCGCTGGCGATCGTCTGCATCGTCGGCACCGCCGGCGCCCTGGGCGATGCCGGTTCGCCCGCTTCGGACTCGACCCTGGGCCCGACCTCCGGCCTGAACATCGACGGCCAGCACCATCACATCTGGGACACCGTGGTCCCGACCTTCATCCATTACAACCTGCCGCTGCTGGCGTTTGGTTGGGTGGCGGCGATGGTGTTGTAAGGACGTTCAAAAACACTCCAGGACCGAGTCGAACCCTTCGCGAGCAAGCCCGCTCCCACCAAAGATCTGCTGTGAACACAGAATATGTGACTGCCAGCAATCCAGTGTGGGAGCGGGCTTGCTCGCGAAGAGGCCATTGAGTCCAATGGCAAAGCTGTAGACCACTCGCGCCAAGCCTTCTCACCTTGTCCTACAGTTTTGCCGTGCGGTGCCGTTAATACAGCTAACCACGCCAATAAAACCAACAAGAGTGAACAGCATGCGCCTGAGCCTGAAGGCTAAAGTCCTGTCCCTTGCGATACTGCCGGTATTGCTGTCCGCCGTGATCATCAGCCTGACCACGGCTTTCATCTTGAAGGAACAAGCGGGTAAAGAAGTCCAGCAGACCCGTGAGCGCCTGCTCAGCGAGGCCAAGGCCACGCTGCAGAACTATGTGGCGGTGGGCCTTACCGCGATCAAGCCGCTCTACGATGCCGCCACGCCTGGCGATAACGAGGCGCGTGCCCAGGCGATCAAGCTGCTGTCGAATATCAGCTACGGCAAGGACGGCTACTTCTTCGGTTACGACTCCGAGACCATTCGTCTGTTCAAGGCCAACAGCCCCGATGGCGTGGGCAAGAGTTTCAAGGACAACCGCGACCCGAACGGTGTCTACGTCAACCGTGACCTGGTGAAAGTCGCCAAGGACGGAACGCATTATCTGGAATACAGCTCGCCACTGCCCGGCAGCAAGGACCTGGTTCCCAAGCTTGGCTACACCGAATACCTGCCCAAGTGGGACCTCGCGGTCGGTAGCTCGGTCAACCTGGACGGCATCGAAGCCCAGGTGGCACTGGTGGAGGCCAAGGTCCACGATCGCCTGCAAGGCGTGATCTTGAGCATCGTCGGGATCGCCGCAGTGGTGTTGCTGGTGATTGCCGTGGTGGGCCTGGTGCTCGCCAACACGATCCTGCGTCCCCTGCACCTGATGAAGGACAACCTCGACGACATCGCCGCGGGCGAGGGTGACTTGACCCGTCGGCTGACCATCACCAGCCAGGACGAGCTGGGCCAACTGGCCGGTTCGTTCAACCGCTTCGTCGACAAGATCCACAGTCTGGTACGGCAGATCACCGACATGACTTCGCAACTGACCGGCCTGGTGACGCAGGTTTCCGAGCAGGCCCAGCGTTCCGAGCAGGCCATGGAACGCCAGCGCCACGAAACCGATCAGGTCGCCACGGCGATCAACGAGATGTCCTCGGCTGCCCAGGAAGTCGCCCGCAGTGCCCAGGGCGCCGCCGTCGCGGCCCAGCAGACCGACGAAGAAGGCCAGTCCGCCAAGCGCGTGGTGGCCGGCAGCATCCAACAGATTCATGCGTTGGTGAACGATATCCGCAGCAGCGGTGTGTCCCTGGACAGCCTGCAGCAGGACGTGGCCTCGATCGTCAGTGTGCTCGGGGTGATTCGTTCGATCGCCGAGCAGACCAACCTGCTGGCCCTCAACGCCGCCATCGAGGCCGCGCGTGCCGGCGAGGCGGGGCGTGGATTCGCGGTGGTGGCCGATGAAGTACGGGCCCTGGCCAGCCGGACCCAGCAGAGTACCCAGGAAATCCAGGGCATGATCGACCGCCTGCAATCAGGCACCCATGCGGCGGTGGAAGCGATGCGCCGTTCCAGTGAGGCCGGCGAAGGCACCTCGGAGCGGGCCAACGAGGCGGGCGCCTCCCTCGACACCATGGCGCAGTTGATCGGTACCATCAACTCGATGAACGCCCAGATCGCCAGCGCCGCCGAAGAGCAGACCGCCGTGGCCGAGGAAATCAACCGCAGCGTGCATCAGATCGCCGTGGCGGTGGACAGCGTCGCCGACGAAACTCAACTCGGTGCCCAGACCTCCCGCAGCCTGGCCGATCTGGGCCAGCGCCTGGGCAAATTGGTGGGGCAGTTCCGGATCTGACCCTCAGGAGCTGCCGAAGGCTGCGATCTTTCGCTCTCGATCCAGATGTTTTCACCTGGGCAACCGGGTCTTATCGGGAAAGAAGGATCGCAGCCTTCGGCAGTTTCTGCCGCGGGCCAAAAACCTGTTAGTTCGTAAATCCTGTCTTCACCACAAATCTCTGTGGGAGCGGGCTTGCTCGCGAAGGCGGTGTGTCAGTCAATATATTCACGCCTGACAAACCGCCTTCGCGAGCAAGCCCGCTCCCACATTTGTTCGGTGGCGACTGTCTGATTTGGGGGGGACTTCTACGCCTCCCGCACATCCCGCATCAACAACCCAAACCGCAGATCCACCGCATCCGGGATCGGCACGTAGACCACATGCCCATCCCCCGGTGCCACCTCGATGCTTTTGCCGTTGCTGTCCTGCAATTGATGCAGGTCGAAGTGGAAGTTGCCCTTTGGGGTCATCAGTTCCATGTGATCCCCCAGGCCGAAGCGGTTCTTGACCCGCACTTCGGCCAGGCGCTCGCGCCGCTCGCCGGTCAGTTCGCCGACGAACTGCTGACGCGCCGAGACTGAGCTGCCGTTCTGGTAGTTCTGGTATTCGTCGTGCACGTGGCGCCGTAGAAAACCTTCGGTGTAGCCGCGCTGGGCCAAGGACTCCAGGTCGGTCATCAGGCTGCGATCGAATTCCCGACCGGCCACCGCGTCATCGATGGCCCGGCGATACACCTGGGTGGTGCGCGCACAATAGAAGTGCGACTTGGTCCGGCCTTCGATCTTCAACGAGTGCACGCCCATGCGCGCCAGGCGTTCGACGTGTTGCACGGCCCGCAGGTCCTTGGCATTCATGATGTAGGTGCCGTGCTCGTCCTCGAAGGCTGGCATCAAATCCTCGGGGCGGTTCGCCTCCCGGAGCAGGAACACCTGGTCGGTGGGCGCGCCGAGGCCCAGGGTCGGGTCGGGTTGATAGCTTTGCACAATGTCGCCCGCGGCGTTTTCCACCGCCGGTTGCGCCGAATACTTCCAGCGACAGGCATTGGTGCAACTGCCCTGGTTGGCATCACGCTTGTTCATATAGCCCGAGAGCAAGCAGCGTCCGGAGTAGGCCATGCACAGCGCCCCGTGGACGAACACTTCCAGCTCCATGGCCGGGACCTGCTCGCGGATCTCGGCGATTTCCTCCAGGGACAATTCCCGGGACAAGATGATCCGGCTCAAACCCTGCTGCTGCCAGAACTCGACGCTCGCCCAGTTCACCGTATTGGCCTGTACCGACAGGTGAATGGGCATCTGTGGAAAATGCCGGCGAACCAGCATGATCAGTCCCGGGTCGGACATGATCAGCGCGTTCGGTGCCATGGCGACCACCGGTGCGAGGTCCTTGAGGAAGGTCCGCAGCTTGGCGTTGTGCGGGGCGATGTTCACCACCACGTAAAAGCGCTTGCCCATGGCCTGGGCCTCGGCAATGCCCAAGGCCAGGTTCGCATGGTCGAACTCGTTGTTGCGCACCCGCAGGCTGTAGCGCGGCTGGCCGGCGTACACCGCATCGGCACCGTAGGCGAAGGCATAGCGCATGTTTTTCAGGGTACCGGCGGGCGCCAGCAGTTCGGGGGCGGCGAAGGTCATGGTGGGGTCAGGTCGCAAAAAGTGGGAAGGGTACGCCAGGGCCAGCCGGGTCTTTTTGATCTGGATCAATGCGCAGTGCAAACGTGAAGGCACTCCGGCGAGTCCTGGCGGACTAATGTGTATCCCGCCTTTGGACATGGAAAGCTGATGAATCGAAAGATGCTGCAAAACAAAGCCCAGATGTTGCTCCTGGTGCTGGTCACGGTCGCCTTCATCTGGATTCTGCTGCCATTTTACGGCGCGGTGTTCTGGGCGGTGATCCTGGGTATCGTCTTTGCGCCGATGCAGCGCCGCCTGCAGGTGAAGTTCGGCTGGCACCGCAATGTCACCTCGCTGGTCACGTTGAGCATCTGTGTGGTCTGCGCGATCTTGCCGGTGATCATCATCAGTACGTTGTTGGTCCAGGAAGGCGCGGCGCTGTACAAGAGCCTGGAAAGCGGCGAGCTGGACATTGCCGATTACCTGGCCCGCTTCAAGGATGCCTTGCCACCGTACTTCCAGCACTTGCTGGACCGCTTCGGCCTGGGCAACCTGAACGGCTTGCGCGACAAGATCGTCAAGAGCGCGATGCAGGGCAGCGAGTTCTTCGCCACCCAGGCCTTCAGTTTCGGCCAGGGCACCTTTCAGTTCCTGGTCAGCTTTTTCGTGATGATTTATCTGTTGTTCTTCTTTCTGCGCGATGGCGCGGAGCTGGTGCGCAAGGTGCGCATGGCCGTTCCCTTGGGGGAACATCAAAAGCGCCGCCTGCAGTTGAAATTCAACCGGGTGGTGCGGGCCACGGTGAAAGGCAACCTGCTGGTCGCCATCAGCCAAGGTGCGCTGGGTGGGCTGATCTTCTGGATCCTGGGGATTCCGACGGTATTGCCCTGGGCGGTGCTGATGGCATTCCTGTCGTTGTTGCCGGCGGTGGGGGCGGGCCTCGTCTGGGCACCGGTGGCGGTGTACTTCCTGCTCTCGGGGGCGATCTGGCAGGGTGTGGTGCTGATGCTGTTCGGGGTGTTCGTGATTGGCCTGGTGGACAATTTCCTGCGGCCGATCCTGGTGGGCAAGGACACCAAGATGCCCGACTACATGGTGCTGGTCTCGACACTGGGCGGGCTGGCGGTGTTCGGGCTGAACGGCTTCGTGATCGGGCCGCTGATCGCCGCGTTGTTCATGTCCTGTTGGGCCTTGTTCGTCGAAAGCACGCCGCGTGTGCAGTTGCCCTAGGCGCTCAGCAGGTAGGGCCCGATGCGTTGCGACAGTGCCTGGGCGGCGGGCAGTGAAGTCAGCGGGCCGCTGATGGTCACGCCGTCCTGCACCAGGTACCAGCAGGCCAGCAGCCCGAGTTCCCTGAGTGGGGCGGGAACGGCGCTGCCAATGACAGACATGATTTGAACCTTGGGCATGGGAAACCTCCATCAATCGATGGGGTTACCTTACGGCTCAGGGGGAAGGACGGAAAATCAACTGGCTCAATAGTAGGAATCGATGCCGCTCAATCGACGACCAGATCGAGCATGTGCACCACTTCCTGCTCGTTGAGCAGGCCCTTGCGAACCAGGTTTTCCGCGAGCAGGGAAAGAAACTTGGCGCTGCGGTGGCCTTCCAGTTGCTTGAGTTCGGTCAGTACGTTGTACACCTTGCTGGAGGTGCACAGGCCGACAATGCGATGGGGATTTTGTGTGGGCATACCTTCGTCCTTGTTGTTTTGAAGCTGTTGTTGGCGGACAGTGCCAGTTTGCGGCCCTGTCATGACGCTCACGTGACAGCTTGGGTTGTCGGAAAAATAAAGCAGGATCCGGACCATATTGCCTTTTTGACGCCGGATTATTGTTCCGGCAGCGACCTCGGCCAGACTTATATGGCCATCCACCTGTTTTTCGCCCACAAAAAAAGCCCCTGGATCTTTCGATTCAGGGGCTTTTTGGTGTTGCTGTCTGGCTCCACGACCTGGACTCGAACCAGGGACCCAGTGATTAACAGTCACTTGCTCTACCAACTGAGCTATCGCGGAATGGCGCGTATGTTACTGATTGGAAAAGAGAAGTCAAGTGTCTATTGGCGGAAGGCGCATTCCCGGTGCCCATTGACGGTCAATCCGCGATTGGCAGTTACCGCAAGGGCGGGAGAGGGCTACCATGGTCGCCCGGAAGTGGCAGGACGCGCTGCCGGCCATTCGCCGACATTGAGGTACGCGCCATGAACCACCTGTTACCACTTCACACAGCCCGCTGCGCCGAGGTGTGCTTGTGAGCACCGCCCAGATCAGTTTGCCCAAGGGTGTGGGGCCTCACGCCGAGAAACTGTACGACGCCATCACCCAGGCGAGCACGGCCGAAGAATTGAACCGTGCCGGAGGCAAGGCCGAAGGGTTTGTCCTGGGGCTGGAAAGCACCAAGGCCATCAAGAGCCAGGTGGCCGAGTCGTTGTATGTCATCTATGACGATGCGGCGAGCCAGCGGGCGACGGAGTTGTAGTCTCGACAACAGCGTCATGTCTGGTACTTTTGTGGCCTTGCTTTTGTGGCGAGGGAGCTTGCTCCCGCTGGGCTGCGCAGCAGCCCCAAACAGTCAACTCATTCGGACTGACACACCGAGTTGCCTGATTGGGGGTCGCTTCGCGCCCCAGCGGGAGCAAGCTCCCTCGCCACCCATCCTGATAGGCATACTCAAAAAAAAGGGAAGCCCAATGGCTTCCCGTTTTTTATCCAGCGCCGAGGGCGTCAGATCACCTGGACAATGGCCTTGGTCACCGCATCGATGTTGTTCTGGTTCAGCGCGGCCACGCAGATGCGGCCGGTGTCCAGGGCATAGATGCCGAACTCGTTGCGCAGGCGCGTCACTTGCTCAACGGTCAGGCCGGAGTAAGAGAACATCCCGCTCTGGCGTGCGACGAAACTGAAGTCGTGTTGCGGGGCGGCCTTGGCCAGCATGTCGACCATCTGGTCGCGCATGCCGCGAATGCGCAGGCGCATTTCGGCCAGTTCGGCTTCCCATTGGGCCCGCAGCTCCGGGCTGTTGAGCACGGCGGCGACGATGCTGGCGCCATGGGTCGGCGGGTTGGAGTAGTTGGTGCGGATCACGCGCTTGACCTGGGACAGTACCCGGGCACTTTCTTCTTTCGACTCGCTGACGATCGACAGGGCGCCGACGCGCTCGCCGTACAGGGAGAACGACTTGGAGAATGAGCTGGAGGCGAAGAACGTCAGGCCCGACTCTGCGAACAGGCGCACGGCCGCCGCATCTTCGTCGATACCGGCGCCAAAGCCCTGGTAGGCCATGTCCAGGAATGGCACGTGGTTCTTGGCCTTGACCACGGCCAGCACGTTCTTCCAATCTTCCGGGTTCAGGTCAACGCCGGTCGGGTTGTGGCAGCAGGCGTGCAGCACAACGATCGAGCGATCGGGCAGGGCGTTGAGGTCTTCCAACAGGCCGCTGCGGTTCACGTCGTGGGTGGCGGCATCGTAGTAGCGGTAGTTCTGCACCGGGAAGCCAGCGGTTTCGAACAGGGCGCGGTGGTTCTCCCAGCTCGGGTCGCTGATGGCCACGACCGCGTCAGGCAGCAGTTGCTTGAGGAAGTCGGCACCGATCTTCAGTGCGCCAGTGCCGCCCACGGCCTGGGAGGTGATGACGCGACCGGAGGCGATCAGCGGCGAATCCTTGCCGAACAACAGGGTCTGTACAGCCTGGTCGTAGGCGGCAATGCCGTCGATTGGCAGGTAGCCACGGGAAACGTGCTGAGCCACGCGAATCGTCTCGGCCTCGACCACGGCGCGCAGGAGTGGAATGCGCCCCTCCTCGTTGCAGTAAACACCTACACCCAGGTTGACCTTATTGGTACGGGTGTCGGCGTTGAAAGCTTCGTTGAGGCCCAGGATGGGGTCGCGGGGTGCCAATTCGACAGCGGAAAACAGGCTCATTAGTGCGCGGCTCTGAATGGAGAATGAGGGGACGTGTGACGCTCCAGCCGAATGCACTAGAGCGGTGCACAAACGGGGAGCTAGTATAGAGGCCATCACCCGGCACGGCGACAGGCGATTCGGCTTTCAGGCTAAGTTTTTTCGATTTTTTTCGACCGTTAGTCCTTTCGCCGCGTCAAAGTCTTCAAGGCGTGTAGGACGTTCGTCTTGAAAGCGAAGGCATTCACCTCCACATTGTGTGCATCCCAGCTTTTTCCTCGGGCGACACCCGTCGTTTCGGTCTTTCTCGTTCCTGTCGGCTGGCCGGCAGGGGTGAATCCAGAGGTTATGTCATGTCTGAATTCCAGCTAGTCACCCGCTTCCAGCCCGCCGGCGATCAGCCGGAAGCCATCCGCCTGATGGTCGAAGGCATCGAGGCCGGGCTGGCGCACCAGACGTTGCTCGGTGTGACCGGCTCGGGCAAGACCTTCAGCATTGCCAACGTGATCGCCCAGGTGCAGCGCCCGACCCTGGTCCTGGCGCCGAACAAGACCCTGGCGGCGCAGTTGTACGGTGAGTTCAAGGCGTTTTTCCCGAACAACGCCGTGGAGTACTTCGTTTCCTACTACGACTACTACCAGCCCGAGGCCTACGTGCCGTCGTCGGACACCTTCATCGAGAAGGACGCCTCGATCAACGACCACATCGAACAGATGCGCCTGTCGGCGACCAAGGCGCTGCTCGAGCGCAAGGACGCGATCATCGTCACCACCGTTTCGTGCATCTACGGCTTGGGCAGCCCGGAAACCTACCTGAAGATGGTGCTGCACGTGGATCGCGGCGACAAACTCGACCAGCGCGCCTTGCTGCGGCGCCTGGCGGACTTGCAGTACACCCGCAACGACATGGATTTTGCCCGGGCGACCTTCCGGGTGCGGGGCGATGTGATCGACATCTACCCGGCGGAATCGGACCTGGAAGCCATCCGCATCGAGCTGTTCGACGATGAAGTGGAGAGTCTCTCGGCGTTCGATCCGCTGACCGGCGAGGTGATCCGCAAGTTGCCACGCTTCACCTTCTACCCCAAGAGCCACTACGTGACGCCCCGGGAAACTTTGCTGGACGCCATCGAAGGGATCAAGGCCGAGTTGCAGGAACGCCTGGAGTACCTGCGTTCGAACAACAAACTGGTGGAAGCCCAGCGTCTGGAGCAACGGACCCGCTTCGACCTGGAGATGATCCTGGAACTGGGTTACTGCAACGGCATCGAAAACTACTCGCGCTACCTGTCGGGTCGTCCGGCGGGGGCGCCGCCGCCGACCTTGTATGACTATCTGCCGGCCGATGCCTTGCTGGTGATCGACGAATCCCACGTCAGCGTGCCCCAGGTCGGCGCCATGTACAAAGGCGACCGTTCGCGCAAGGAAACCCTGGTGGAGTACGGCTTCCGCTTGCCTTCGGCGCTGGACAACCGGCCGATGCGTTTTGACGAATGGGAAAGCGTGAGCCCGCAGACGATTTTTGTCTCGGCCACCCCTGGCAACTACGAAGCCGAGCATGCCGGGCGGGTGGTCGAGCAAGTGGTGCGACCGACCGGGCTGGTTGACCCGCAAGTCGAGGTGCGTCCGGCGCTGACCCAGGTGGACGACCTGCTCTCGGAAATCAGCAAGCGCGTGGCCGTGGAGGAGCGGGTGCTGGTCACCACGCTGACCAAGCGCATGGCCGAAGACCTCACCGATTACCTGGCCGACCATGGTGTGCGGGTGCGTTACCTGCACTCGGACATCGACACGGTGGAGCGGGTCGAGATCATCCGCGACCTGCGCCTGGGCACCTTCGATGTGCTGGTGGGCATCAACCTGCTGCGTGAAGGCCTGGACATGCCGGAAGTGTCGCTGGTGGCGATTCTCGACGCCGACAAGGAAGGTTTCCTGCGCTCCGAACGCTCGTTGATCCAGACCATCGGTCGCGCGGCGCGTAACCTGAACGGCCGGGCGATTCTGTACGCTGACCGCATCACCGGCTCCATGGAGCGGGCCATCGGCGAGACCGAGCGCCGTCGCGACAAACAGATCGCCTTCAACCTGGCCAATGGCATCACCCCCAAGGGCGTGTTCAAGGACGTCGCCGACATCATGGAAGGCGCCACCGTGCCAGGCTCGCGCAGCAAAAAACGCAAAGGCATGGCCAAGGCGGCCGAAGAGAGTGCCCGCTACGAGGCCGAACTGCGCTCCCCGAGCGAAATCACCAAGCGCATCCGGCAACTGGAAGAGAAAATGTACCAGTTGGCCCGGGACCTGGAGTTCGAAGCGGCGGCGCAATTGCGTGATGAGATTGGCAAGTTGCGGGAGCGGTTGCTGGCTGTCTGAGGTTGTGTGGCGACCTTAAGGGCCTCATCGCGAGCAAGCTCGCTCCCACAGGGGATCATTGGGTGACTCGATCAAACTGTGGGAGCGAGCTTGCTCGCGATGGGCGCGACTCGGTCTGACGGCTGGCCACACAAATCCCGCTCTCACTGGAGCCCGCCCGCCATCGCCTGTTACCATTCGCCCCCTGTTTGATCTTCGCTTTTCATATTCTTTCCGAGACATGCCATGACCACCGTCCGCACCCGCATCGCGCCTTCGCCCACTGGCGATCCCCATGTCGGCACCGCCTACATCGCTTTGTTCAACTATTGCTTTGCCAAGCAGCATGGCGGCGAGTTCATCCTGCGGATCGAGGACACCGACCAGTTGCGTTCGACCCGCGAGTCCGAGCAGCAGATCTTCGATGCCTTGCGCTGGTTGGGGATCGACTGGAGCGAAGGCCCGGACGTCGGTGGCCCGCACGGTCCGTACCGCCAGAGCGAGCGTGGCGACATCTACAAGCAGTATTGCCAGCAGTTGGTGGAGATGGGGCATGCGTTCCCGTGTTTCTGCACCGCCGAAGAGCTGGACCAGATGCGCGCCGAGCAAATGGCCCGCGGCGAGACTCCGCGCTATGACGGCCGGGCGCTGCTGCTGTCCAAGGAAGAAGTCGCCCGTCGCCTGGCGGCTGGCGAGCCTCATGTGATCCGCATGAAAGTGCCGAGCGAAGGCGTCTGCGTGGTGCCGGACATGCTGCGTGGCGATGTCGAGATCCCATGGGATCGCATGGACATGCAAGTGCTGATGAAGACCGACGGCCTGCCGACGTACTTCCTGGCCAACGTGGTCGACGATCACCTGATGGGCATCACCCACGTATTGCGCGGTGAGGAATGGCTGCCGTCGGCGCCGAAACTGATCCTGCTCTACGAATACTTCGGCTGGGAACAACCGCAGCTGTGCTACATGCCGCTGCTGCGTAACCCGGACAAGAGCAAGCTGTCCAAGCGCAAGAACCCGACCTCGGTGACGTTCTACGAGCGCATGGGCTTCATGCCCGAGGCGATGCTCAACTACCTGGGGCGCATGGGCTGGTCGATGCCGGACGAGCGCGAGAAGTTCTCGCTGCAGGAAATGGTCGAGCATTTCGACCTGTCGCGGGTCTCCCTGGGGGGGCCGATCTTCGATATCGAGAAGCTGTCGTGGCTCAACGGCCAGTGGCTGCGGGACTTGCCGGTGGAAGAGTTCGCCGCACGCGTGCAGAAGTGGGCGTTGAACCCTGAGTACATGATGAAGATCGCGCCCCATGTGCAGGGCAGGGTAGAGACCTTCAGCCAGATCGCCCCGCTGGCCGGCTTCTTCTTTGCCGGTGGCGTGACGCCGGACGTGAAGCTGTTCGAGTCCAAGAAGCTCTCCGGCGACCAGGTACGCCAGTTGATGCAACTGATCCTGTGGAAGCTCGAAAGCCTGCGTCAGTGGGAGAAGGACAGCATCACCGCGACCATCCAGGCCGTGGTCGAGTCGCTCCAGTTGAAATTGCGCGATGCCATGCCGCTCATGTTCGCCGCCATTACCGGCCAGGCCAGTTCGGTGTCGGTGCTCGATGCGATGGAGATTCTCGGGCCGGACCTGACCCGTTTCCGCCTGCGTCAGGCCATCGATCTGCTCGGTGGCGTGTCGAAGAAGGAGAACAAGGAGTGGGAAAAACTGCTGGGCGCGATCGCGTAAGCGCTCGATGAGGCAGGACATACCCCGGTTTTCCGGGGTTTGTCGGTAAGTGATTGTTATCCCGGCAAAAAATTTTCAAATTTGTTGAAAATAAATTTGACAGGCCTCCGATACGCCCTTAAGATTCGCCCCGTCCTCAGCGATGAGGGGCTATAGCTCAGCTGGGAGAGCGCTTGCATGGCATGCAAGAGGTCGACGGTTCGATCCCGTCTAGCTCCACCAATTTACACTTCAAGGCCTGGCCACACCGGACTTGAAGCGATCAACACTCAGCGTTGATCAGTTGTATAGAAGGGTTTGCGTCCCCTTCGTCTAGTGGCCTAGGACACCGCCCTTTCACGGCGGTAACAGGGGTTCGAGTCCCCTAGGGGACGCCAGTTTTACAGAAGCGATGTTGCAAGATGTCGCTCCGCCGCGAGGCGAAAAATCCGGGGCTATAGCTCAGCTGGGAGAGCGCTTGCATGGCATGCAAGAGGTCGACGGTTCGATCCCGTCTAGCTCCACCAATTACAGGTTCAAGGTCTGGCCACACCGGCCTTGAATCGATCAGTTCTCAGCGCTGATCAAGTTAGAAGGTTTGTGTCCCCTTCGTCTAGTGGCCTAGGACACCGCCCTTTCACGGCGGTAACAGGGGTTCGAGTCCCCTAGGGGACGCCACGATTACCCGCTCTGCGGGATTTTATAAGGGTCATTCAATTCTTGAATGGCCCTTTTGTTTGTCTGGCGTTTGGCCAATCCCCTTATCCTTTGAAAAAGTCTTCTGACCAGCGGTGAACATTTACGCTTGCGGAAAATTATTACATGGATAATATTTCAATCGTAATATTCGGAGGCGACGATGAGCGATAAAAAGGCACAAACCCGTGAACGCATTCTCAAGGCCGCCAGCGATGCGCTGATCCAGCGTGGGCCGGCGGAGCCAAGCGTGGGCGAGGTGATGGGCGCGGCCGGGCTGACGGTGGGCGGCTTTTACGCCCATTTCGAAAGCAAGGACGCCTTGATGCTGGAAGCTTTCAAGCAATTGCTCAATCGGCGTCGTGGCTTGATCGCCGATATGGACGGTGAGCTGACAGGCGAAGAGCGGCGTGCGTTGGTCGCCGCGTTCTATCTGTCCCGAAAGCACCGCGACTCCACCGAGCAAGCCTGCCCGATTCCTGCGTCGATCGGTGAACTCGGACGACTGCCGGATGCGTTTCGTGAGGTGCTCAATGAGCATATCGAGTTGATGGTCGCGCAATTGGCGGCCAGCCCGGAGGACGCCGACAAGGCCCTGGCCGACATCGCCTTGATGGTCGGTGGCCTGGCCCTGGCGCGGGCCTTGGGCCCGGGAGAGTTATCGGATCGTTTGCTGCGCGCTGCCAAGTCGGCGGTGCGTTGAGCTGAGGCGCGAGCCCTGGAGATGCGCGATGGACAGGTTTAGCTGGATACGTAGTGTCAATGGCACGCTTGGCTGGGTGGCTCCACGCCTGGTGGCGAAGCAGATGCGTTCGCTGTTCATGCGCCCCCGAAACTTGCCGCCACGGGATTGGGAGCTGCCGTTGCTGGCGACGTCCGAGCGTATCACCTTGCGTTTCGGTCTCTCGGCCTTGCGTTGGGGCAAAGGCCCGGCGGTCTTGTTGATGCACGGTTGGGAAGGGCGGCCGACCCAGTTCGCGGCGCTGATCACGGCCCTGGTGGGCGCTGGTTATACGGTCGTGGCGCTGGACGGTCCGGCCCACGGGCGTTCGCCGGGGCGCGAGGCGAATGTCTTGTCGTTCGCCAGGGCGATGCTCGAAGCCGCCGCCGAGCTGCCGCCGTTGCAGGCGGTGATCGGGCATTCCATGGGCGGTGCCAGCGCCATGCTGGCGGTTCAGTTGGGGTTGCGTACCGAGACGCTGGTCAGCATCGCTGCGCCCGCTCGCATTCTTGGGGTGCTGCGCGGTTTCTCCCGGATGATGGGCCTGCCGCCCAAGGCGCGTTCGGCCTTCATTCGCCAGGTGGAAAGCGACGTGGGCATGCCCGCCTCGAAGATGGATGTGGCGCATTACCAGCTGGACGTGCCGGGGTTGATCGTCCATGCCGAGGACGACACATCGGTCTCGGTCAAGGAGTCGCAATTGATTCATGAGGCCTGGTTCGACAGTCGGCTGTTGCGACTGCCACAGGGTGGGCATCAGCGGGTGCTGGCCGATCCTCGTGTCATTGATGGGGTGTTATCACTGTTGGCCGGTCGCAGCCTGCAAGCGCGGCAATCGGCTTGAGCATCCGTTACACTGCCCCGATCCAAATTCGACCGGGAGAGGGGCATGGGCTGGGATCGGGCAACGCCATTCATCATTGATCTTCAGGTCAATGCCGAAGACATCGACGGGCTGGGCCACGCCAACAACGCGGTATACGTCGCCTGGCTCGAGCGCTGTGCCTGGCGCCATTCCCAGCGCCTGGGCCTGGATCTGGTGGAGTATCGACGCCTGGACCGGGCCATGGCGGTGGTGCGGCATGAAATCGATTACCTGGCGGCCGCCTATGAAGGCGACGAACTGCAATTGGCGACCTGGATCGTCGACTGGGACCAGCGCCTGAAAATGACCCGGCATTTCCAACTGGTCCGTCCCCGCGACAACGCCACGTTGCTGCGGGCCCAGACCACCTTCGTCTGCATCGAACTGTCCACTGGCCGGCCCAAGCGCATGCCGCAGGAATTCATCGAGGGGTATGGCCCCGCCCTGGAACCGTCCGGCATCCTCGTCGACTGACCCACCGCCATCGCGAGCAAGCTCAGCTCCCACAGGGTTTGGTGGTGGACTCCAATTCCGTGAACACCCTGGAGCCAGGGTGGGAGCGGGCTTGCTCGCGAAGGCGGTGGTAAATTCAATATCAATGCAAACTGACCCACCGCTTTCGCGAGCAAGCCCGCTCCCACACAGGATTTGTGCTGAATGCCGGATATGTGGGCAAAATCCGGTAAACTGCCGCACGTTTTTTCGTTGAGTGTATGTTTCCATGCAAATTGCCCTGGCGCCCATGGAGGGGTTGGTCGACAACATCCTGCGGGACGTCCTGACCCGTGTTGGCGGTATCGACTGGTGTGTCACCGAGTTCATCCGTGTCAACGATCGGCTGCTCACGCCGGCCTATTTCCATAAGCTCGCCCCTGAGCTGCTGACCGGTGCCCAGACCGCTGCCGGTGTGCCGTTGCGGGTGCAGTTGCTCGGCTCCGATCCGGTGTGCCTGGCGGAAAACGCGGCGTTGGCATGCGAGCTGGGCTCAGAGGTGATCGACCTTAATTTCGGTTGCCCGGCCAAGACCGTGAACAAATCCCGGGGCGGGGCGGTGTTGCTCAAGGAACCGGAACTGCTCAACGAAATCGTCGAACACGTGCGCCGCGCGGTGCCGAAACACATTCCCGTCACCGCCAAGATGCGCCTGGGTTTCGATAGCCCGGACGGCGCGCTGGTCTGTGCCACGGCGTTGGCCGAAGGCGGCGCGGCGCACATCGTGGTGCATGCGCGGACCAAGGTCGATGGCTACAAGCCTCCGGCCCATTGGGAGTGGATCCCCCGCGTGCAGGAAGTGGTCAAGGTGCCGGTGTTCGCCAATGGCGATATCTGGAGCGTGGAGGATTGGCGCCGTTGCCGCGAAATCAGCGGTGTCGAAGACATCATGCTCGGTCGCGGCCTCGTTTCCCGCCCTGACCTGGCCCGGCAGATCGCCGCCGCCCGGGCTGGCGAGGACGTGGTCGAGATGTCCTGGGCCGAATTGCAACCGATGCTCCATGACTTTTGGCAGCAGGTGGTCGAACAGTTGACGCCGCGCCAGGCCCCGGGCCGGTTGAAGCAGTGGCTGGCGATGCTGACCCGCAATTACCCCGAAGCGGTGGAGCTGTTTACCGCGTTGCGCCGGGAAACCGACCTGGACGCGGTGGGGCATTTATTGGGTGTGCGGCGCACCGAAGCGGCCTGAAAAAAATTCGAAAAAACCTCTTGAAAAGTTTTTGGCGGACCCTAGATAGGGGGTACGCGATGCCGAATTCGGGTCGCGGAGACAAAAAAACTTGCTGAATTTTTCAGGAGATTTGAATCATGAGTACTGCATTTTCGCTGGCCCCTCTGTTCCGTTCCTCGGTAGGCTTCGATCGCTTCAACGATTTGTTCGAAAGCGCCCTGCGCAACGAACCAGGCAGCAGCTATCCACCCTACAACGTGGAAAAACATGGTGATGACGAGTACCGCATCGTGGTCGCCGCCGCCGGGTTCCAGGAAGAAGACCTGGACCTGCAAGTGGAAAAAGGTGTGCTGACCATCAGTGGCGGCAAGCGTGAAGCCAGCAACGACAGCGTCACCTTCCTGCACCAGGGCATTGCCCAGCGTGCGTTCAAGCTGTCCTTCCGGTTGGCCGATCATATCGAGATCAAGTCCGCCGGCCTGCGTAACGGTCTGTTGAGTATCGACCTGTTGCGAGTGGTTCCGGAAGAGGCGAAAGCCAAGCGCATCCCGATCAACGGTGCGCAGCAGCAACCCGCGCTGCAAAACTGATGCATCGCAACTGAAGAAGGGCGCCCGATGGCGCCCTTTTTCATTGTGGATATCACAGGGCAGATTTCATTGTGGTGAGGGTTTGTTTCATAGCGGTATCACGGCAACAACCGCTCAAACGCCTCCAGCGGCAACGGTCGGCTGTGCAGGTAACCCTGGTACAAATGGCAATCGAGCCCCTGCAAAAAATGCAATTGCTCCAGGGTCTCCACGCCTTCGGCGATCATCACCAGATTGAGGCTGCGGGCCATGGCGACGATGGCGCGGATGATTTCGGCGTCGTTGGGGTCGCTGGTGGCGTCGCGCACGAATGACTGATCGATTTTCAGCGTGTCCACCGGCAGGCGCTTGAGGTAGGTCAGCGACGAATAACCGGTGCCGAAATCGTCCATGGCGAAGCTCACCCCCAGTTTCTTGAGGCGGCGCATCTTGGCGATGGTGTCGTCCAGGTTCTGGATCACGATGCCTTCGGTAATCTCCAGTTTCAGCAGCGAGCAGGGCAGGCCGTGGGTGGCCAGGCTGCTTTCGATGCGTTCGACGAAGTCGCTCTGGCGGAATTGTCGTGGGCTGATGTTCACGCACAGGCTGAATCGCTGCGGATCGATCTTGCCCTTGGCGATCAGTTGCTTGAAGCCGTCGCAAGCTTCATCGAGGATCCAGGTGCCGACTTCGAGGATCAGGCCACTGTCCTCCAGCACTTTGATGAATTCGTTGGGCGATTGGGCGCCGAGCTCCGGGTGATGCCAGCGCACCAAGGCTTCGGCGCCGATGATGCGGTTGTCCCGGGCATCGACCTGAGGCTGGAAATGCACGCTGAACTCGCCACGAGCCAGGGCCAGGCGCAGGTCGGTTTCCATGCGCAACCGTTCGCTGGCGGCTTTTTGCATGGTGGTGTGGAACATCTGCGAGGTGTTGCGTCCCGAGTCCTTGGCGCGATACAGCGCAATGTCGGCGCGCTTGAGCAAGTCGGTAGGGGTGGAGCCGTGGTCGGGGATCAACGCGATACCGATGCTCGGCGTGACCTGCAGTCGCTGGCCATCGAGAAACATCGGTTCCGAGAGCAGTTCACGCAGGGTGTCGGCCAGGGCCTGCACTTGCTTGCTGACCTCGTTTCGCGAGCCCTCCAGGCCGCTGAGCAGCACCACGAACTCATCGCCCCCCAGCCGCGCCACGGTGTCCTCCAGGCGTACGCTGGCTTCCAGGCGCGCGGTGATGATTTTCAGCACGGTATCGCCCACCGGGTGACCGAGGGAGTCGTTGATGTGCTTGAAGTGGTCCAGGTCGAGAAACAGCAGGGCGCCGCGCAAGTTGTGACGCTTGAGCAGGGCGATCTGCTGGCTCAGGCGGTCCATCAGCAAGGCCCGGTTGGGCAGGTTGGTCAGCGAGTCGTGGTAGGCCAGGTGGCGGATCTGGGCTTCGGCATTGCGCAGCAGGCTCACGTCTCGGGCGGTCAGTAGCAGGCACTCGGTTTCATTGAGGGTGATGGGCTCCACCGAGACCTCCACCGTGAGGAGTTCCCCACGTTTATTACGCCCGAGCATCTCCTGGTGGTGCACGCGGCCCTTGAGTTGCAATTCGGCCAGCAGGGCGGCGCGTTGCTTTTCTTCGGCCCAGATCCCTATCTCGTAGACCGTATGCCCGATCACTTCGTCGGCGCGGTAGCCGGTCAACCGGCAGAAGCCGTCGTTGACCTCAAGGTAGCGACCGCTTTGGTGTTCGGTGATGGTGATGGCGTCGGGGCTGGAATGAAACGCCTTGGCGAATTTCTCTTCACTGGCCTTGAGGGCGGCTTCGGAGCGTTGTTGCTGCGTGATGTCGCGCAAGGTCGTGACGATGCACGGCTGGTTGCCGACATTGATTTGCCGGCTGGAAATCACACAGGTCAGTGGCTGGCCGTTCTTGTGGTGAACGACGATGGCGACATTGTTCAGCGATTGTTCGCGGACCACCCGTTCGATGCGTTGCAGACTGCTGCCCGAGCCGCCCCAGAGGCCGATTTCGTCGGCGCTGAGGCCAATCACGTCGTTGGTGGTCCAGCCGAAGGTCTGGGTGAAACTGGAGTTGATCTCGAGGAAGCGCCCGCTGTCCTGGTGGGTGACGCAGATCGGGTCGGGACTGACCTGGAACAGCGTGGCGAATTTCTCTTCCGAGGCGGCCAGGCTTTGTTCGCGCTCCACCTGGTCGGTGATGTCCAGCAAGGTCCCGGCCATGCGCGAGGGGCTGCCGTCGTCGTTGCGGTAGAGGCGGGCGCGGCTTTCCAGGTAGCGCGAGCTGCCGTCGGGCAGCTGCACGCGGTAGGTCAATTGATAGTTGCCCGCCGGGCCTTCCCGCAGGCTGCGATAGGCGTTGCGCATGTTGTTGCGTTCTTCCGTGGGGACCCCCTCGAAAAACGCATCGAATGATTCGTGGAACGGCTTGGGTTCCAGGCCGTGGAGCTGCGCGGCCCGGGCCGAGCCGTAGAGCATGCCGCTGGGAATGTGCCAGTCCCAGGTGCCCAGTTGCGCCGAGTCGAGGGCCAGGTCCAGGCGTTCCTGGCTGTCCTTGAGGGCCTGTTCGGCGAGCTTGCGCTCGGTGGTGTCGAGGAACGTACTCAGCAGGTACGGCTGGCCTTCGAGTTCGACTTTCTGCGCACTCAGAATGCCGTTATGAATCTGGCCGTTGCTGGCACGGAACGCCACCTCCATGCTGACCAGTTCGCCCTTGGCCTTGGTTGCCTCCACCAGTTTCGCCCGCTGCTTGGGGTCGACCCACAGGCCCAGTTCCAAAGTGGTACGGCCGATCACGTCATGCACCGGCCAGCCGAACAGGCTTTCGAAATACTGGTTGGCCTCGCTGATCAGCCCGTCTTCCTGGCGGGTCAGCAAGACCATGTTCGGGCACAGATGAAAGAGCGTGGCGAAGCGTTTTTCCGAGCTGCGCAGCGCCTGTTCCCGCTCGCGCTGATGGGTGATTTCACGAATCACCCCGATCATGCGCGGCCGGCCATGCTTGTCGGGGAGCACGCTGCCACTGATTTCCAGCCAGTGCAGGCTGCCGTCGGGCCAGACGATGCGGTGATGCATCGCCTGTTCCAGCGGCGCTCCGGCCACTGCCGCGTGAAAGGCGCGCACGGCCCTGGCCCGGTCTTCGGGCAATAGCAGGTCGAGGTAGTCCACGTCCGCCGGCAAGGGTTGGCGCGGATCGAAGCCGAACAACGCCTGGGTGCCGCGGGACCAACTGATCTGGCCGCTGTCGATGTCCCACGACCAGGCGCCCAGCCGCGCACCGTTCAGGGCGGCCAGCAACTGTGGCGCACTGTCCCAGCTTTGCTCGGACCGCTTCGGGTCGAGCGCCTGAATGCGCGGCAGGGGCGGGAGATGGTCAGCAGGTTTGGGCATTTCTAGCGAACCTTGAGCGGTTTTGGGCATTAAGCACAAGCCTTCAAGGCCCTACAGGCGCGGCACAACCTATGCCTTTGTCCCTGGCAAATCGATTTGTGCGTCCAGTAAGGCCATGAAAGCCCGTGCGGCATTCGATAGCGTCCGTTCGGTGTGCAAGATATAGCCTAGCTGGCGACTGAGCTGTATGCCCGGCAAAGGAATGCGTGCAACCTGTTCATCGAGCATGGTGCGCGGCAGAACGCTCCAGGCCAGGCCGATGGAAACCATCATCTTTATGGTTTCCAGATAGTTCGTGCTCATGGCGATGTTTGGCGTCAGGCCCTGGGCCTCGAACAACCGTTGCACGATGTGGTGGGTAAAGGTGTTGCCCCCCGGGAACACCGCCGGATGCAAGGCAATGTCCGCCAGGCTTACCGCGCTGTTTTCCAGCAACGCATGCTCCGGGGCGACCACGAAATCCAGGGGGTCGTCCCACACCGGCGTGGCCCTGACCAGCGTGTGGGGCTCGGGGGCGAGGGTGATGACGGCCAGTTCCGCCCGGCCATGGAGGATTTCTTCGTAGGCCACTTCCGAATCCAGGAACTGGATATCCAGCGCCACCTGGGGATAACGCCGGGTGAACTCGCGCAATAAAGGTGGCAAGCGGTGCAGGCCGATGTGGTGGCTGGTGGCGAGCGTCAGGCGCCCGGTCACCTCGCCGGTCAGGTTGGTCAGGGCGCGGCGGGTGTCGTCCAGCACGTTGAGGATCTGGTAGGCCCTCGGCAACAGGGCCCGGCCGGCCTCGGTCAGGCCCACCTCACGGCCCAGGCGGTCGAACAGGCGTACCTTGAGTTGTTGTTCGAGGCCGGCAATGCGCTTGCTGATGGCCGGCTGGGTCAGGTGCAGGCGTTCCCCGGCGCCGGAGAAACTGCCCGTCTCGGCGATGGCAATAAAGGCATTGAGGTTGGCGAGGTCCATGGCGATTCCGTTCAGATTCCAGTTGGTTATGCAAAGCATAAAAAATATGAATTTGAGTTATTTAATGTAACCCCATAGGATCAGCCTCACAAGCCAAGGGGTTATTGATTCGTTCAAGGCCCGGGGCATAGAAACAAGCTGATGAGGAAACCGTCTGATGGCCGGCAAAACGCTCTACGACAAGCTCTGGGATTCGCATTTGGTCAAACAGCGCGACGATGGCTCGGCGCTGATCTATATCGACCGTCACATCATTCACGAAGTGACGTCGCCGCAAGCCTTCGAAGGCCTGCGCCTGGCCGGGCGCAAGCCGTGGCGCATCGATGCCAACATCGCGACCCCGGACCACAACGTACCGACCACGCCGGAGCGCAAGGGCGGCATCGAAGCCATTGCCGACCAGGTCTCGCGCCTGCAGGTCCAGACCCTCGACGATAACTGTGACGAATACGGCATCGTCGAATTCAAGATGAACGATGTGCGCCAAGGCATCGTCCACGTCATCGGCCCGGAGCAGGGCGCGACCTTGCCTGGCATGACCGTGGTCTGCGGCGACTCGCACACCTCGACCCACGGTGCTTTCGGCGCCCTGGCCCATGGCATCGGCACGTCCGAGGTCGAGCACGTGCTCGCCACCCAGTGCCTGGTCGCCAAGAAAATGAAAAACATGCTGGTGCGCGTCGAAGGCAAGTTGCCGTTCGGCGTGACCGCCAAGGACATCGTCCTGGCCGTGATCGGCAAGATCGGCACCGCTGGCGGTAACGGCCATGCCATCGAGTTCGCCGGCAGCGCGATCCGCGACTTGTCCGTCGAAGGCCGCATGACCATTTGCAACATGTCCATCGAAGCCGGTGCCCGCGTCGGCCTGGTGGCCGCCGATGAAAAGACCGTGGAATACGTCAAGGGCCGTCCGTTCTCGCCCAAAGGCGCGGAATGGGACATGGCGGTCGAGGCCTGGAAAGACCTGGTCTCCGATGCCGATGCCAAGTTCGACACGGTGGTCGAGCTCGACGCGACGCAGATCAAGCCGCAAGTCAGCTGGGGTACTTCCCCGGAAATGGTCTTGGCCGTGGACCAGAACGTACCGGATCCGGCCAAGGAAATGGACCTGGTCAAGCGCGACTCCATCGTCCGCGCCTTGAAGTACATGGGCTTGAGCGCCAACCAGGCGATCACTGACATCCAGCTCGATCGCGTGTTCATCGGCTCCTGCACCAACTCGCGGATCGAAGACCTGCGCGCCGCTGCGGTGATCGCCAAGGGCCGCAAGGTGGCCTCGACCATCAAGCAGGCCATCGTGGTGCCGGGCTCGGGCCTGGTGAAGGCCCAGGCCGAAGCGGAAGGGCTGGACAAGATTTTCCTCGAGGCCGGTTTCGAATGGCGTGAGCCGGGCTGCTCGATGTGCCTGGCGATGAACCCTGACCGCCTGGAATCGGGCGAGCATTGCGCCTCCACCTCCAACCGTAATTTCGAAGGCCGTCAGGGCGCCGGTGGCCGTACGCACCTGGTGAGCCCGGCCATGGCCGCCGCGGCGGCCGTCAACGGCCGTTTCGTCGACGTCCGCGAATTGATCTGAAGGAGCGCAGCATGAAAGCTTTTACCCAGCACACCGGTCTTGTCGCGCCTTTGGATCGCGCCAACGTCGACACCGACCAGATCATTCCCAAGCAATTCCTGAAGTCCATCAAGCGCACCGGTTTCGGCCCGAACCTGTTCGACGAATGGCGCTACCTGGATGTCGGCCAGCCGTACCAGGACAACTCCAAGCGGCCGTTGAACAAGGATTTCGTGCTCAACGCCGAGCGTTACCAAGGCGCCAGCGTGTTGCTGGCCCGGGAAAACTTCGGCTGCGGTTCGAGCCGCGAACACGCGCCATGGGCCCTGGAAGAGTACGGTTTTCGCAGCATCATCGCGCCGAGCTATGCCGACATCTTCTTCAACAACAGCTTCAAGAATGGCTTGCTGCCGATCATCCTCAGCGATGCTGACGTGGATGAGCTGTTCCAGCAGGTCGAGGCCAGCCCTGGCTATCAACTGCAGATCGACCTGGCCGCCCAGACGGTGACCCGTCCCGACGGCAAGGTGCTGGGTTTCGAGATCGATGCGTTCCGCAAGCACTGCCTGCTCAACGGCCTGGATGACATCGGCTTGACGCTGCAGGACGGCGAGGCGATTGCCGCGTTCGAGGCCAAGCACCGGGCGAGCCAGCCTTGGTTGTTTCGCGACGCATGATGGATTGATGTAGGCAGTACCGGCTTCATCGCGAGCAAGCTCGCTCCCACAGGTGTTTTGTGAACACCCAAATCCCCTGTGGGAGCGAGCTTGCTCGCGATGGGGGCCGCCCAGGCAAAAAAACCATAAGGAAATCCCATGACCAGCACCGCCCACAGTCAGGTTGTACAAAAGCAATTCGGTGAACAGGCTTCGGCCTATCTGAGCAGTGCCGTGCACGCCCAGGGCGCTGAGTTCGCGCTGCTACAGGCTGCGCTGGCCGGTCATGGCGATGCCCGTGTGCTGGACCTGGGCTGTGGCGCCGGTCATGTGAGTTTCCACGTGGCGCCGCTGGCCGGTGAAGTGGTGGCCTACGATCTGTCCCAGCAGATGCTGGACGTTGTGACCGCGGCAGCGGCCGAGCGTGGCCTGGACAACATCAGCACGGTACGGGGCGCCGCCGAGCGCCTGCCGTTCGCCGACGCTGAGTTCGACTTCGTGTTCAGCCGTTATTCGGCGCATCATTGGAGCGACCTGGGCCTGGCGTTGCGGGAAGTGCGACGGGTGCTCAAGCCGGGCGGGGCGATGGCGTTCATCGACATCCTGTCGCCGGGTACGCCGTTGCTGGACACCTACTTGCAAAGCATCGAAGTGCTGCGTGACACCAGTCATGTGCGCGATTATTCGGCCGATGAGTGGTTGCGCCAGGTCAGCGAAGCGGGGTTGCACACCCGCAGCACCTCGCGCCAGCGCCTGCGCCTGGAGTACCACTCCTGGGTCGAACGCATGCGTACGCCCGAGGTGATGCGCGGGGCGATTCTCCAGCTGCAGCGTTCGATGGGCGATGAAGTGCGAGAATATTTTGAGATTGAGGCCGATGGTTCGTTCAGTACAGATGTACTGGTGCTGTGGGCCGAGCGATAGCATTTTTCCCGGCCTGGCCTTGGGTGCGGAACCCAGGCCGGTGTCGACAGAGCAAACGAGGAAAGCATGAGCAAGCAGATTCTGATTCTCCCAGGTGACGGCATTGGTCCGGAAATCATGGCCGAGGCGGTCAAGGTCCTGGAGCTGGCGAACGACAAGTACGGCCTGGGCTTCGAACTGAGCCACGACGTGATCGGCGGCGCCGCCATCGACAAGCACGGCGTGCCCCTGGCCGACGAAACCCTGGACCGTGCCCGTGCCGCCGATGCCGTGCTGCTGGGCGCCGTGGGCGGCCCGAAATGGGACAAGATCGAACGCGACATCCGCCCTGAGCGCGGCCTGCTGAAGATTCGCGCGCAACTGGGCCTGTTCGGTAACCTGCGTCCGGCGATTCTTTATCCGCAACTGGCCGATGCGTCGAGCCTGAAGCCGGAAATCGTCTCGGGTCTGGACATCCTCATCGTGCGTGAGCTGACCGGCGGTATCTACTTCGGCGCCCCGCGTGGCACCCGTGAGCTGGATAATGGCGAGCGCCAGGCCTACGACACCCTGCCATACAGCGAAAGCGAAATCCGCCGTATCGCCCGGGTCGGCTTCGACATGGCTCGCGTGCGGGGCAAGAAGCTGTGCTCGGTGGACAAGGCCAACGTGCTGGCTTCCAGCCAACTGTGGCGTGAAGTGGTCGAGCAGGTGGCCAAGGATTATCCGGACATCGAGCTGAGCCACATGTACGTCGACAACGCCGCCATGCAACTGGTGCGTGCGCCCAAGCAGTTCGACGTGATCGTCACCGACAACATGTTCGGCGACATCCTGTCCGACGAAGCGTCGATGCTCACCGGCTCCATCGGCATGCTGCCGTCGGCTTCCCTGGACGCTAACAACAAGGGCATGTACGAGCCATGCCACGGTTCGGCGCCGGACATCGCCGGGCAGGGCATTGCCAACCCATTGGCGACCATCCTGTCGGTGTCGATGATGCTGCGCTACAGCTTCAACTTGAACGATGCCGCCGACGCGATCGAAAAAGCCGTCAGCGTGGTCCTGGACCAAGGCTTGCGCACCGGTGATATCTGGTCGCAAGGTTGTACCAAAGTCGGTACGCAGCAAATGGGCGATGCAGTAGTCGCCGCGCTGCGGAATCTGTAATCTCTCGGGCCCACCGCTTCGACGGTGGCCCACTTTTGTATAGGTGTAGTTGCGATGAAACGTGTAGGTCTGATCGGTTGGCGCGGCATGGTCGGTTCCGTGCTCATGCAGCGAATGCTGGAAGAGCAGGATTTCGATCTCATTGAGCCGGTGTTTTTCACCACTTCCAATGTCGGTGGCCAGGGCCCGTCCGTGGGCAAGGACACCGGTGCGCTCAAGGATGCCTACAGCATCGAAGAGCTCAAGACCCTCGACGTGATCCTGACTTGCCAGGGTGGCGACTACACCAGCGAAGTGTTCCCCAAGCTGCGTGAAGCCGGTTGGCAGGGTTACTGGATCGACGCCGCCTCCAGCCTGCGCATGCAGGACGACGCGGTGATCATCCTCGATCCGGTCAACCGCAAGGTCATCGACCAGCAGTTGGACGCGGGCACCAAGAACTACATCGGCGGCAACTGCACCGTCAGCCTGATGCTGATGGGCCTGGGCGGCCTGTTCGAAGCCGGTCTGGTGGAGTGGATGAGCGCCATGACCTACCAGGCCGCGTCCGGTGCCGGCGCGCAGAACATGCGTGAGCTGATCAAGCAGATGGGCGCCACCCACGCCGCCGTCGCCGATGACCTGGCCAACCCGGCCAGTGCCATCCTCGACATCGACCGCAAGGTCGCCGAGGCGATGCGCAGCGATGCCTATCCGACCGAGAACTTTGGCGTACCGCTGGCCGGTAGCCTGATCCCCTGGATTGACAAGGAACTGCCCAACGGCCAGAGCCGGGAAGAGTGGAAGGCCCAGGCCGAAACCAACAAGATCCTCGGTCGCTTCAAGAGCCCGATCCCGGTGGACGGCATCTGCGTGCGCATCGGCGCCATGCGCTGCCACAGCCAGGCGCTGACCATCAAGCTGAACAAAGACGTGCCGATCGCCGACATCGAAGGGTTGATCAGCCAGCACAACCCTTGGGTCAAGCTGGTGCCGAACAATCGCGAAACCAGCATGCAGGAGCTGAGCCCGACCAAGGTCACCGGCACCCTGAATGTACCGGTGGGCCGTCTGCGCAAATTGAACATGGGTTCGCAATTCGTCGGTGCCTTCACCGTCGGCGACCAACTGCTGTGGGGCGCGGCCGAACCGCTGCGCCGCATGCTGCGGATCTTGCTCGAGCGTTGATCGACTGCTGTTGTGAAAGAACCCGTGCCTTGTGAGAGGCGCGGGTTTTTTATTGGGAGACGGTTGTGTGTCAGGGCTGGCCCCATCGCGAGCAAGCTCGCTCCCACAGGTTTTGCGGTCACTGAAAATCCTGTGTGGGAGCGAGCTTGCTCGCGATAGGGCCAGTCCAGGCACTGCAACTCCCCTAGCCAATTGCCTGCGTACCCACCACCCGGTAAAGTGCCGCTCCCCACGTTTTACCTGAGGTAGACCCATGAGCCAGTCCTTTGATATTGCCGTGATCGGCGCCACCGGTACTGTCGGCGAAACCCTCGTCCAGATTCTCGAAGAGCGGGACTTCCCGGTCGGCAACCTGCACCTGCTGGCCAGCAGCGAATCGGCAGGCAGCTCGGTGATGTTTCGCGGCAAAAACGTGCGGGTGCGTGAGGTCGACGAGTTCGATTTCAGTAAAGTCCAACTGGTGTTCTTCGCCGCCGGCCCGGCGGTGACCCTGAGCTTCGCCCCGCGGGCCACGGCGGCCGGCTGTGCGTTGATCGACTTGTCCGGGGCCTTGCCGCCCGAGCAGGCGCCGCAGATCGTGCCGGAAGCCAACGCCCAGGTCCTGGCCGGCTTGGGCAAGCCGTTGCAGGTCAGCAGCCCCAGCGCATCGGCCACGGCCCTGGCGGTCGTGCTGGCGCCCCTGCGCGAGTGCCTCGATCTGCAGCGTATCAGCCTGACCGCCAGCCTCGCGGTGTCGGCCCAGGGCCGCGTGGCCGTGAGCGAGCTGGCCCGCCAGACCGCCGAGCTGCTCAACGCCCGTCCGCTGGAGCCGAAGTTCTTTGACCGGCAGATGGCGTTCAACCTGCTGGCCCAGGTCGGCGCGCCGGACGAGCAGGGCCATACGTCGCTGGAAAAGCGTCTGGTTCGTGAGTTGCGCCAGGTGCTGAATCAACCTTTGTTAAAGATTTCCGTCACTTGCATTCAAGCCCCGGTGTTTTTTGGCGATAGCTTTAGCGTGACCGTGCAGTCTGCGAACGCCGTCGACCTGGCCAAGGTCAACGCGGCCCTGGAAGCGGCGCCCGGTATCGAACTGGTGGAGGCGGGCGACTACCCGACTGCAGTGGGTGATGCGGTGGGGCAGGATGTGGTCTACGTTGGTCGTGTACGTGATGGGATCGACGATCCGGCTGAACTGAATATGTGGCTGACGGCGGATAACGTGCGCAAGGGCGCGGCGCTCAATGCCGTGCAGGTGGCTGAGTTGTTGATAAAAGACTTGCTGTAAAAGATACTTGGCATCAATTTGTCGAATGATTCTAGCTGGGCGCTATGCTTGGCCGGAGTGCTGAAGGCGAACATCCCTCTGGGGGACTTCCCGGGGCATGAGTGAAATGATCGCGCGCACCGTCGCTTCGGGGCTGCGCGCAATGCCTTACGGCAGCGGCATCAATACCTTCTCGCTGGCCGAGGAATGTTCAAACAAAGGAAGAGGCTATGGTTCAAGTTCGCAAACTGGTGTTAGCAATAGCGGCCGCCTCGGCGCTGTCCTCCGGTATGGCGCAAGCGCTCGGGCTCGGGGAATTGACCCTGAAGTCGACGCCGAACCAGCCCCTGGTCGCCGAGATCGAGTTGCTCGACGTCCAGCAACTGACCGCCGCCGAAGTCGTGCCGAGCCTGGCCTCGCCCGACGACTTCGCCAAGGCCGGGGTCGATCGCCAGGCCTTTCTCAATGACCTGAGCTTCACCCCGGTGATCAACGCCAACGGCAAGAGTGTCCTGCGGGTCACGTCCAGCCGGCCGCTGTCCGAGCCCATGGTCAAGTTCCTGGTGCAGGTGATGTGGCCCAACGGCCGTCTGCTGCGCGACTACAGCGTACTGCTCGATCCCTCCAAATTCTCGCCACAGGCCGCCGACGCGGCCCGGGCGAAACCGCCCCAGGTGGTGGCCACGCCGGTCACCGGGGCCACCAAGCCTTCCCAATACACCACCACGCCGCGCGATACCCTGTGGGAAATCGCCGCCAAGGTGCGCAACGGTGGGTCGGTCCAGCAAACCATGCTGGCGATCCAGGCGTTGAACCCGAACGCGTTCATCAACGGCAACATCAACCTGCTCAAGACCGGCCAGGTGTTGCGCCTGCCGGACCCGGTGCAAAGCACGGCGTTGCCGCAGCCCCAGGCCATCGCCGAAGTGGCTGCGCAGAACGCCGCCTGGCGCTCGGGGCGTCGTGCCGTGGCGGGTGCTGGCAAACAGCAGTTGGATGCCACCAAGCGTGGCCGTGGCGAAGGCGCGCCGGCACAGGCGGCCGGTCGCGACAACTTGAGCCTGGTGTCGGCCGATTCGGCGAAAGCGGGCGGCAAGGGCAAGGGCGCTGCCGGCGATGCCCAGGCGCTGAGCAACAAGCTTGCGGTTACTCAGGAAAGCCTCGATTCGGCTCGCCGGGATAACGAAGAACTGAAAAGCCGCATGGCGGATCTGCAGAGCCAACTGGACAAACTGCAACGCCTGATCGAGCTGAAGAACAATCAACTGGCCAAGATGCAGGCCGAAGGTGCCGCGGTTCCGCCTGCTGGCGAGGCGCCTGCGTCGATGTCCGCAGAGCTGACTCCTGCGCCAGCGGCACAGGCCCCGACGACTGCACCTGCTCCCGCACCTGCGCCAGAAGCGACCCCGGAAGCGACCCCGGAAGCGACGCCACCCTCCACACCGGTCGAGCCGACGCCTGCCGCGTCCAACGAGCAAAAATACAACGACCTGCTGACCAATCCGATCCTGCTGGGGTTGATTGGCGGCGGCGCGCTGCTGTTACTGTTGCTGCTGTTGTTGCTCGCCCGTCGACGCAAGGCCCAGCAGGAAGCGGAAAAACACTTGCGCATGGCCCGAGCCCTCGAGGAGGAGGCCGACTTCTCCCCGGAGTTCGATCTGCCCCCGAGCAGCTTCGAGGGCATTGATGTTCCACCACCTAGCGTAAAGCTTGAGCCAAAACCCGCGCCGGCCCCTGCGCCAGCACCCAAGCCGGCCCCGGTGGTCGCGCCTGTGGTGGTCACGCCGCCTATCGCCGCGCCATTGGTGGCTCCGGCCGCCGATCGCTCCGACGACGTGCTGCCCCAGGCCCAGTCCCATATGGATCGTGGTCGCTTGAACCAGGCCGCCGACCTGCTCGAACAGGGCATCAAGGCCGAACCCCAGCGCAGCGACCTGCGCCTGAAACTGATGGAAGTCTACGGCCAGCAGGGCGATCGCGACGCCTTTGTCGCCCAGGAACGCCAACTGGTGGCCAATGGCGACAACTTCGCCCAGGTCGAACAGCTGAAAAGCCGTTTCCCGGCCATGGTGGTCGCTACCGCCGCCGGACTGGCCGCGGCGACAGTGGCGGCAGAACTGGACGCGCAGTACGTCAAGGACCTGCTGGAAGACAAGTCGCCCACCGACGAGGAGCTGGACAGCGCCTTCGACCTGAGCCTGGATGACCTGGAAACTCCGGTCGCGCCAGCGCCGGAGCCTGTCGCCGAGCTGGACGCGTTCCCGGAAGACGACGACCTGAGTTTCGAGTCGGTGCTCAAGCAGCAGACTGAAGCCAACGAGAGCTTGGACGACCTGTCGGAATTCGACCTGGACCTGGGGGCTGACGCGCCGACCCCGGTCGCGGCGCTCGATGATGAAGATTTCCTGCTCGACCTGGGTGACGATCTCAAGGGCTTGGACCTTCCAGCAACCGAAACGCCAGCCCTGGACGATACGCCGGCCGACGATCTCGAACTGCCGGCAGATTTTGACCTGTCCCTTGCCGACGAGATGGATGCCCATGACCGGCCAAAGGATGCTTTCGAATCCGAGCTGGACGATGTAAACGCCGAACTGGATCGCCTGTCCGACGGCTTGGCCCAGCCGACCTTCACCGCTGAAGATGCTCTGGTTGGTGCAGAAGACGAGCCCGACTTCGACTTCCTCAGCGGTACCGACGAGGTGGCGACCAAACTCGATCTGGCCCAGGCCTACATCGACATGGGCGACCACGACGGCGCCCGCGACATCCTCGGCGAAGTCCTCAGCGAAGGCGATACCACCCAGAAGAGTGAAGCGCAGGAGATGTTGTCGCGTTTGGTGTAAGTCAGCAGCTAGACAAAAACGGCAGCCGGTGAGGCTGCCGTTTTTGTTTGCAGCGGGATTTTTGGTGTCTGGACTGGCCTCATCGCGAGCAAGCTCGGCTCCCACAAGGGATAGCACCCCAGATCTTTGTGGGAGCAGATCCCTGTGGGAGCCGAGCTTGCTCGCGATGAGGCCCGTCGATCCAACCCAAGACCACCGGTTACACTGGCATCCCGCCTCGCCGGCCTTATAATGCCCGCCTTTGCGTACTCAGCAGGCTGTAATTCCTTGGCAAACATAGACAATCCGGCCGCCGAAATGGCGGCTGACGGCTTTTTCCGGATCGCCTTGGGCGTTGAATACAAAGGCTCGCGCTACCGTGGCTGGCAGCGCCAGGCGTCCGGTGTATTGACGGTGCAGGAAACCCTCGAAAACGCGCTGTCCAAAGTCGCCGACTCGCCTGTGTCGCTGCATTGCGCCGGCCGGACCGATGCCGGCGTGCATGCCTGCGGCCAGGTGGTGCATTTCGACACCCAGGTCGAACGCTCCATGAAAGCCTGGGTCATGGGCGCCAACATCAACTTGCCCCATGACGTCAGCGTCAGTTGGGCCAAGGTGATGCCGGCGCATTTCCATGCACGCTTCAAGGCCATCGCCCGGCGTTATCGCTACGTGATCTACAACGATCAGATCCGTCCGGCGCACCTGAACGAAGAAATCACTTGGAACCACCGCCCGCTGGACGTCGAGCGCATGGCCGAGGCCGCGCAATACCTGGTCGGTGTCCACGATTTCAGTGCTTTCCGTGCGGGCCAGTGCCAGGCCAAGTCGCCGATCAAGGAGTTGCATCACCTGCGCGTGACCCGGCACGGCAAGATGATCGTGCTCGACATCCGCGCCAGCGCCTTCCTGCATCACATGGTGCGCAACATTGCCGGCGTGCTGATGACCATTGGCGCCGGCGAGCGGCCGGTGGAGTGGGTCAAGGAAGTGCTCGACAGTCGCATCCGCCGTTCCGGCGGCGTCACGGCGCATCCGTTTGGCCTGTACCTGGTGCAGGTCGAATATCGCGATGAATTCGAACTGCCGGAGCGTTACATCGGGCCACATTTCCTCACCGGCTTCTCGGAACTCGACGGCTGACGCCCTCCGCAGCATTTGTTACCATCCGGGACTTTCACGCAATTGCCTGAGGTTTTAGCCACCATGCCCGTCGTTCGCAGCAAGATTTGCGGGATCACCCGCGTCGAGGACGCGTTGGCGGCGGTCGAGGCCGGGGCCGATGCCATCGGGCTGGTGTTCTACGCCAAGAGTCCGCGGGCGGTGACGGTGCAGCAGGCGCGGGCGATCGTCCAGGCCTTGCCGCCGTTCGTGACGCCCGTAGGGCTGTTCGTCAATGCCAGTCGTTGCGAGCTGGGCGAGATCCTCGATGCGGTACCGCTGGGCTTGTTGCAGTTCCATGGCGACGAAACCCCGGCCGACTGCGAGGGCTGGCATCGTCCGTATATCAAGGCGTTGCGGGTCAAGGCCGGTGACGACATCGCCGCCGGTTGCGCAGCCTTTGCCGGTGCCAGCGGTATCTTGCTGGACACCTATGTGGAAGGCGTGCACGGCGGTACCGGCGAAGCGTTCGACTGGTCACTGGTGCCACAAGGCCTGGGCAAGCCGATCGTCCTGGCCGGTGGCCTGACGGCGGAAAACGTCGCCGCGGCCATTCGCCAGGTTCGCCCCTACGCGGTGGATGTGAGCGGCGGGGTGGAGCAGGGCAAGGGCATCAAGGATCCGGCAAAGATTCGTGCGTTCATGGCTGCTGTTCGCAACAGCCAGTAGTCAATGTGACGGCTGGCAGACTGCCGCCGTCCATACCTGCACTGTACAAAGCAGGCAGGCACCGCCCCTGGGTGGGCCGATAGCGTAGGGGCAACCGCAGTGCAGCGGTTGCCGGGATGGCTGAGGAGATTGGGCTGCACGCAGGTCATGTTTCGCGCTGACCGTGGTGGCCTCGACCCTCGCCGCACAATGAATTTAGCTCAAGGGCATACGCGGGGCTGCGAACCAGAGCGTTCGGGCCGCCGGTACTGGAGAAAGAAAGCATGAGCAACTGGTTGGTAGACAAACTGATCCCTTCGATCATGCGTTCCGAGGTGAAGAAAAGCTCGGTGCCTGAAGGTCTGTGGCACAAATGTCCATCCTGCGAGGCGGTGCTGTACCGTCCCGAGCTGGAAAAGACCCTGGACGTTTGCCCCAAATGCAACCACCACATGCGCATCGGCGCGCGTGCCCGTATCGATATTTTCCTGGACGCAGAAGGCCGCGTGGAGCTGGGTGCCGACCTGGAGCCGGTGGACCGCCTGAAATTCCGCGACGGCAAGAAATACAAGGATCGCCTGACCGCTGCCCAGAAGCAGACCGGTGAAAAGGACGCCCTGGTGTCCATGAGCGGCACCTTGCTGGGCATGCCGGTGGTGGTCTCGGCCTTCGAATTCTCCTTCATGGGCGGTTCCATGGGCGCCATCGTCGGCGAGCGTTTCGTTCGCGCCGCCAACCATGCCCTGGAAAACCGTTGCCCGATGATCTGCTTCGCCGCTTCCGGCGGTGCGCGGATGCAGGAAGCGCTGATCTCCCTGATGCAAATGGCCAAGACCTCCGCGGTGCTGGCGCGTCTGCGTGAAGAAGGCATTCCGTTCATCTCGGTGCTGACCGACCCGGTCTACGGCGGTGTTTCCGCGAGCCTGGCCATGCTGGGCGACGTCATCGTCGGCGAGCCGAAAGCGCTGATCGGCTTTGCCGGCCCGCGTGTGATCGAGCAGACCGTGCGTGAAAAACTGCCGGAAGGCTTCCAGCGCAGCGAGTTCCTGCTGGAACACGGCGCCATCGACATGATCATCCATCGCCAGGAGCTGCGTCCGCGCCTGGGCAACCTGCTGGCGCAACTGATGGGCCTGCCGACGCCGACATTCGTCGCTGCACCGGTCGAGCCGATCGTGGTTCCGCCAGTGCCTGCCGGGCTATGACCCAACGCACCCTGGGCGACTGGCTTGCCTACCTCGAGCAGTTGCATCCATCGGCCATCGACATGGGGCTGGAGCGCTCGCAAACGGTAGCGTCCCGCATGGGACTGGCCAAGCCGGCGCCCCGGGTCATCACTGTCACCGGCACCAACGGCAAGGGTTCCACCTGCGCCTTCCTGGCCTCGCTGCTGCGGGCCCAGGGGCTGAGCGTCGGTGTCTACAGCTCGCCGCACCTGCTGCGCTACAACGAGCGGGTGCAAGTGAACGGCGTCGAAGCCACTGACGCCCAGCTGTGCGAAGCCTTTGCCGCGGTGGAAGCCGGGCGAGGCGATACAACCCTTACGTATTTCGAGATGGGCACCCTGGCGGCGTTCTGGTTGTTTGCCCGTGCCGGTCTCGATGCGGTTGTGCTGGAAGTCGGCCTGGGCGGGCGGCTGGATACGGTCAACCTGGTGGACGCCGACATTGCACTGGTCACCAGCATTGGTGTGGACCATGCCGATTACCTGGGCGATACCCGCGAATCCGTGGCCTTCGAGAAGGCCGGTATCTTCCGCCAGGGCGCGCCTGCGCTCTGTGGCGACCTCAATCCTCCCCAGCCATTGCTGGACAAGGTTCGCGAACTGAGCTGCCCGTTCTTTCTGCGGGGTCGGGATTTCGACCTGGCGATGACCGAGCAGCATTGGCAATGGCGCGGCAGCGACCTGCGCGGCAATCCGGTGGAGTTGCGCGACCTGCCGCTGCTGGACCTGCCGATGGAAAACGCCGCGCTGGCGCTCCAGGCCTACTTGTTGCTGGGCTTGCCCTGGGAAGCCGGGCAAATCGTCCAGGCGTTGCAGGCGACCCATGTGGTCGGTCGCCTCGACCGCCGTCAGTTCGATTGGCAAGGCAAACGCTTGAACCTGTTGCTGGACGTCGGCCATAACCCCCATGCGGCGCAGTACCTGGCCGAGCGCCTGGCGCGGCGGCCCGTGGCAGGGCGGCGCCTGGCGGTGTTCGGGCTGCTGGCCGACAAGGATCTGGATGGCGTTGTCGAGGCGTTGGATGATAGTGTCCAGCACTGGGCGGTAACGCCACTGGATTCGCCGCGCTCGCGTACGGCGGCTGAGCTGCAGGGGGCCTTGCAGCGTCACGGTGCTCCGGTGCAAGCCTATGCCAGTGTGGCCGCCGCCCTGGAAGGGCAGTGCGCCCTGGCGACGGCTGATGATGAAATCCTGCTGTTCGGATCATTTTTTTGTGTTGCCGAGGCCCTTCAATGGTTGGCCCGGCACTCCACGGAGGAAGCTGCAGATGGCATTGCTGGATAAGGCGTACAAGCAGCGCATGGTCGGGGCCCTGGTGTTGGTGGCCCTGGCGGTGATTTTCCTGCCGATGCTGTTTTCCCGCCAGGACGAGCAGCGCCAGGTCACGGTCGACGCCCCAGCCGCGCCCCAGGCGCCTTCGGTGCCGCCTGTGCAGGTCGATCCGGTGGCCGTGCCCGAGCCTCAGGCGTTGCCTCAGGAACCGGTGCCAAGCGACGAGGAACTGGCTGGGCAACCTGCCGCGCCTTCCACGCCGATTGCGTCGGCGCCTGCCACGCCGGCTCCCGCCGCACCGAGCAAACCGGCTGTCGCCCCCGTGCCTGTTCCAGCGGCACCGGCTATCAAGCCGGCGCCGAGCCAGCCGATCACCGCCGCTCCGGCCAAGCCGGACACGACCCAGAGTCGTGTGGATGCCAATGGCCTGTCGGTCAGTTGGTCGGTGCAACTGGCCAGCCTGACCAGTCGCGAAAGTGCCGAGAACTTGCAGAAAACCTTGCGCAGCCAGGGCTATAACGCCTACATCCGTTCCGCCGATGGCAAGAATCGGGTGTTTGTCGGTCCGCTGATCGAGCGCGCCGAAGCCGACCGCCTGCGTGACCTGCTCAGCCGCCAGCAAAACCTTAAGGGGTTCGTCGTGCGCTTCCAGCCAGAGCGTGGTTGACGGCGATTTAGCTGATTTGAATCACGCAGCTTACCGACAGCCCTGGGCTCTGCTAAAATGCGCCGCCTTATCCGTATGTAGGCTGCACCGTGCCATTTACCTGGGTTGACTGGGCGATCGTTGCGATCGTCGCCATCTCCGCATTGATCAGTCTGAGCCGCGGCTTCGTCAAGGAAGCCCTCTCTCTGCTGACCTGGATCATCGCGGGAGTCGTAGCCTGGATGTTTGGTGGTTCGCTGTCCCAGTACCTCGCCGGATACATCGAAACTCCCTCGGCCCGCGTGATCGCGGGCTGTGCCATCTTGTTTATCGCCACCTTGCTGGTTGGCGCAATGATCAATTATCTGATCGGCGAACTGATTCGCGTCACCGGGCTTTCCGGGACGGACCGGTTCCTGGGCATGGCCTTTGGCGCGGCGCGCGGCGCGTTGCTGGTGGTCGTGGCCGTCGGGCTCTTGAGCCTGGGGCCGGTGCAGCAGGATACGTGGTGGCAGGAGTCCCGGCTCGTGCCACAATTTCTATTGGTCGCAGACTGGTCCAAAAACCTGATCCTGGGTTGGAGCAGTCAGTGGCTTGCCAGCGGTATCAGCGTACCCGCTGAAATACCGTTCAAGGAACACCTCTTGCCGACGGCCAAAACGCCGCAGTGAGTGTTGTTCAGTTCAGATCCATTAAGTAGGGGTTGCGTCGCATGTGTGGCATCGTCGGTATCGTCGGTAAGTCGAACGTCAATCAGGCGCTGTATGACGCGCTAACCGTGCTCCAGCACCGCGGCCAGGACGCTGCCGGTATCGTGACCAGCCATGACGGCCGGTTATTCCTGCGCAAGGACAACGGCCTGGTGCGTGACGTGTTCCACCAGCGTCACATGCAGCGCCTGGTCGGTCACATGGGTATCGGCCACGTGCGCTACCCGACCGCGGGCAGCTCGACGTCGGCTGAAGCCCAGCCGTTCTACGTCAACTCGCCTTACGGCATCACCCTGGCGCACAACGGCAACCTGACCAACGTCGAGCAATTGGCCAAGGAGATCTACGAATCTGACTTGCGCCATGTCAACACCAGTTCCGACTCGGAAGTGATGCTCAACGTGTTTGCCCATGAGCTGGCCCAGCGTGGCAAGCTGCAGCCGACAGAAGAAGATGTGTTCGCCGCCGTGACCGACGTGCACAACCGTTGCGTGGGCGGCTACGCGGTGGTGGCGATGATCACCGGCTACGGCATCGTCGGTTTCCGCGATCCCCATGGCATCCGCCCGATCGTGTTCGGCCAGCGTCACACCGACGAAGGCGTCGAGTACATGATCGCTTCCGAAAGCGTGTCCCTGGACGTGCTGGGCTTCACCCTGATTCGCGACCTGGCCCCGGGCGAAGCGGTCTACATCACGGAAGACGGCAAGCTGCACACCCGTCAGTGCGCGACCAACCCGTCCCTGACCCCATGCATCTTCGAACACGTCTACCTGGCGCGTCCGGACTCGATCATCGACGGTATCTCGGTCTACAAGGCGCGCCTGCGCATGGGCGAGAAACTCGCCGACAAGATCCTGCGCGAGCGTCCGGAACACGACATCGACGTGGTCATCCCGATCCCGGACACCAGCCGCACCGCGGCCCTGGAACTGGCGAACCACCTGGGCGTCAAGTTCCGCGAAGGCTTCGTGAAGAACCGCTACATCGGCCGGACCTTCATCATGCCGGGCCAGGCCGCACGGAAAAAATCCGTACGCCAGAAGCTCAACGCCATCGAGCTGGAATTCCGCGGCAAGAACGTGATGCTGGTGGACGACTCCATCGTCCGTGGCACCACTTGCAAGCAGATCATCCAGATGGCCCGTGAAGCCGGCGCCAAGAACGTGTATTTCTGCTCCGCGGCCCCAGCCGTGCGCTACCCGAACGTCTACGGCATCGACATGCCGAGTGCCCATGAGCTGATCGCTCATAACCGCACCACCCAGGACGTGGCCGACCTGATCGGCGCCGACTGGCTGATCTACCAGGACCTGCCGGACCTGATCGAAGCGGTGGGCGGCGGCAAGATCAAGATCGAACAGTTCGATTGCGCGGTATTCGATGGCAAGTACGTCACCGGCGATATCGACGATGCGTACTTGAACAAGATCGAGAACGCGCGTAACGATGCGTCCAAGGCCAAGACCCAGGCGGTCAGTGCGATCATCGATCTGTACAACAACTGAGTACGAACCGGCCCCGAGGGGCCGGTTTGCGTTTAACCGATTAAGGAGTGGCAGCATGAGTCAGGATTGGGATGCCGGTCGGCTGGACAGCGACCTTGAAGGCGTAGCGTTCGATACCCTGGCGGTTCGCGCGGGTCAGCACCGTACACCGGAAGCCGAACATGGCGATCCGATGTTCTTTACCTCCAGTTACGTGTTTCGCACGGCAGCCGACGCTGCGGCGCGGTTTGCTGGTGAGGTGCCGGGCAACGTCTACTCGCGCTACACCAACCCGACCGTGCGGGCGTTCGAGGAGCGTATCGCCGCCCTGGAGGGCGCCGAGCAAGCCGTGGCGACCGCCACCGGCATGGCCGCGATCATGGCCGTGGTGATGAGCCTGTGCAGCGCCGGCGACCACGTGCTGGTGTCGCGCAGCGTCTTCGGTTCGACCATCAGCCTGTTCGAAAAGTACTTCAAGCGTTTCGGCGTGGAAGTCGATTACGTGCCCCTGGCGGACCTGTCCGGTTGGGATGCGGCAATCAAGGCCAATACCAAGCTGCTCTTCGTCGAGTCGCCATCCAACCCTCTGGCCGAGCTGGTGGACATCGCCGCGCTGGCGGAAATCGCTCACGCCAAGGGCGCCATGCTGGTGGTCGATAACTGTTTCTGCACCCCGGCACTGCAGCAACCGCTGAAGCTGGGTGCGGACATGGTGGTGCATTCGGCGACCAAGTTCATCGACGGCCAGGGCCGTTGCATGGGCGGCGTGGTGGCCGGTCGTGGCGAGCAGATGAAAGAGGTGGTGGGCTTCTTGCGCACCGCGGGTCCCACCCTCAGCCCATTCAACGCCTGGATCTTCCTCAAGGGCCTGGAAACCCTCGGCCTGCGCATGAAGGCCCATTGCGCCAATGCCCAAGCCCTGGCCGAGTGGCTGGAGCAGCAGGACGGCATCGAGAAAGTGCATTACGCCGGCCTCAAGAGCCATCCGCAACATGACCTGGCCTTGCGTCAGCAGCGCGGTTTCGGTGCGGTGGTGAGCTTCGAGGTCAAGGGAGGCAAGGAGGGCGCCTGGCGCTTCATTGATGCGACCCGATTGATTTCCATCACGGCCAACCTGGGTGACAGCAAAACCACCATCACCCACCCGAGCACCACGTCCCACGGGCGCCTGTCGCCTCAGGAACGCGAGTCGGCGGGTATTCGTGACAGCCTGATCCGCGTCGCGGTCGGCCTGGAAGACGTCGCGGACCTGCAAGCCGATCTGGCCCGCGGGTTGGCGGCCTTGTGATTGAGCTGGCTACGCCGCCGAGCGGCACTCATGGCCGGGTTGCACTGGTTACGGGCGCCGCGCGGGGCATCGGCCTGGGCATTGCTGCCTGGCTGATCTGTGAAGGCTGGCAGGTAGTACTGACCGACCTGGACCGCGAGCGCGGTTCCAAGGTGGCGAAAACCTTGGGCGGCAATGCCTGGTTCATCGCCATGGACGTGGCGGACGAGGCGCAGGTCGCCACTGGTATCGCCGAGGTGCTCGGGCAGTTCGGGCGGCTCGACGCGCTGGTGTGCAATGCGGCTATCGCCGACCCGCACAACATCACCCTGGAAAGCCTCGACCTGGCTTACTGGAATCGGGTCCTGGCGGTGAACCTGGGCGGGCCGATGCTGCTGGCCAAGCACTGCGCGCCGTATCTGCGCGCGCACAACGGCGCCATCGTCAACCTGGCCTCGACCCGCGCCGCGCAATCGGAGCCCGACACCGAAGCCTATGCGGCGAGCAAGGGCGGCCTGCTGGCCCTGACCCACGCCCTGGCAATCAGCCTGGGACCGGAGATCCGGGTCAACGCCGTCAGCCCTGGCTGGATCGACGCGCGGGATCCCTCCCAGCGTCGCGCACAGCCGCTGACCGATGCCGATCATGCCCAGCATCCCGCAGGCCGGGTCGGCACGGTAGAGGATGTGGCGGCGATGGTGGCGTGGCTGTTGTCGCGCAATGCCGGTTTTGTCACGGGGCAGGAGTTCGTGGTGGACGGTGGCATGACCAAGAAAATGATTTATGAGTGAGGGCGGTTGCAGGTGCCGTTTGAAACTGTTTTGAAAAAACTTCAACCCTGCTATTGACTTAGCTTCGGTACCTGCGTAAATTTCGCGGCCTCAACGAAGCAAAGGGTGATTAGCTCAGCTGGGAGAGCGTCTGCCTTACAAGCAGAATGTCGGCGGTTCGATCCCGTCATCACCCACCATGTTTTACGAGAGTTTTGCGAAAGCAAAACGGAAGCTGTCAAAAGCCTCCACCGACGCGCAGCGGTAGTTCAGTCGGTTAGAATACCGGCCTGTCACGCCGGGGGTCGCGGGTTCGAGTCCCGTCCGCTGCGCCATATTTTCCGAAGCAGGTTCGCCTGGTTCGAGATCCAGACCCAAGGGTTTTGATCAGACGAGTTAACTTGACGAAAGTCCCCAGCGATACGCAGCGGTAGTTCAGTCGGTTAGAATACCGGCCTGTCACGCCGGGGGTCGCGGGTTCGAGTCCCGTCCGCTGCGCCATATTTTCCGAAGCAGGTTCGCCTGGTTCGAGATCCAGACCCAAGGGTTTTGATCAGACGAGTTAACTGGACGCAAGTCCATAGCGATACGCAGCGGTAGTTCAGTCGGTTAGAATACCGGCCTGTCACGCCGGGGGTCGCGGGTTCGAGTCCCGTCCGCTGCGCCATATCTGCTTCGAGGCCCGCTGAACGCCTTGAAGCTAAGAAGAAAGCTGCAAAGCTACTTCTAGTCGATAGCAAAGACCCTGGTCGAAAGACCGGGGTTTTTTGTTTTTGGAATAACGATTGGAACAAGTTCGTGGGGAGGCAGCTTGCTGTGGCGAGGGGATTTATCCCCGCAGGGCTGCGAAGCAGCCCTTGTTGTTGGCAGCTTCAGAACCCCAATTTATCCCGCAACCCGTAATACCAGGCACCCATCGCCGCAAACGGCGTGCGCAATAGCTGCCCACCAGGGAAAGGGTAGTGAGGCAGGTCTGCAAACGCATCAAAACGCTCAGCCTGACCACGCAACGCCTCGGCCAGAACCTTGCCCGCCAAGTGCGTATACGTCACGCCATGGCCGCTGCAGCCCTGGGAATAATAAATGTTATCCCCCAGTCGCCCGACCTGCGGAAGACGCGACAGCGTCAGCAGGAAATTTCCGGTCCAGGCGTAATCGATCTTCACGTCCTTGAGCTGCGGGAACGCCTTGAGCATCTTCGGCCGAATGATCGCCTCAATGTTCGCCGGATCCCTCGCGCCATACACCACGCCGCCCCCGAAGATCAGACGCTTGTCACCCGTCAGCCGGTAGTAATCGAGCAAGTAGTTGCAGTCTTCGACGCAATAATCCTGAGGCAGCAGGCTATGAGCCAACTCATCGCCCAATGGCTCGGTGGCGATCACCTGGGTACCGCAAGGCATGGACTTGGCCGCCAGCTCCGGCACCAGATTGCCCAGGTAGGCATTGCCCGCCACGATAATGAACTTGGCCCTGACCTTGCCTTGTGGCGTATGCACAACCGGGCTGGCGCCACGCTCGATGCGCACCGCTGGCGACTGCTCATAAATTACCCCGCCCAGCGACTCCACAGCCGCCGCTTCACCCAACGCAAGGTTGAGCGGATGAATATGCCCACCGCTCATGTCCAGCATGCCGCCCACATACTCCTCGCAAGCCACCACCTCACGAATACGCCGCTGATCCAGCAGCTCCAGCTGGGTATGACCGAAACGCTCCCATAAACGCTTCTGCGACTCCAGATGGCCCATCTGTTTAGCGGTGAGGGCGGCGAATACACCGCCGTCCTTCAAATCACATTGAATCTGATACTTCGCCACCCGCTCACGAATGATCCGCCCACCCTCAAACGCCATGTTGCCCAGCAACTGCGCCTGCTGAGGACCGACGCTGCGCTCGATCACATCGATGTCGCGGCTATAACTGTTGACGATCTGCCCGCCGTTACGTCCCGAAGCCCCAAAGCCCACCTTCGCCGCCTCAAGCACGGTGACCTTGAAACCGTTCTCCAGCAAAAACAGCGCAGAAGACAGCCCGGTGTAGCCAGCGCCGATCACGCAAACATCCGTCTCGACGTCATCCTGCAGGGCAGGGCGCGGAGGCACCGGGTTGGCCGATGCGGCGTAGTAGGACTCTGGGTACGGTGTGTTCGCCATTCTGGAACCTCTGTTTTATATTTTTTACGAATACGCCGATCCTACCCGAGATAAAAATCGGCCGCCAGCCACCTCCGAATCTGCGTGGCATTGGCGAAATTAAATATTTTGCATATTCATAGGGTTAGGTGAAAAAAAGGTGTTGACACCCCTTTGGAATTCCGTAGAATGCCGCCTCACAGCAGGCACGTAGCTCAGTTGGTTAGAGCACCACCTTGACATGGTGGGGGTCGTTGGTTCGAGTCCAATCGCGCCTACCAAACAAAATCCGCTCTGCTGGGCGGTCTAGAAGGGCTCACCGAAAGGTGGGCCCTTTTTTGTTGGTGTTTGGAAAAACTTTGGAAAAACGACCACCGATATCAACCCTTTGATCACAATGGAAGTATCAAAGTATGGGCTCATGGAAGACCTTGGTAATCGCCATCACGGTATCGATCAGCGCTCAAGCTGATGCGGAAGACCGGGGCTCGTATCAAAACTCGATGATGATGATAACGTTGGCTCCAACTGTCCTCCTTTCGGGGACTACGGGGCTTTCTATGCTGGCTGCGAAAAACTTCAAGCCGGCCAAGGCCGATGCGCTTGCATTCATTGGCTCAGACGGCCAGATTCGCGGCGCTCAGTTTGAGCAAGCAGTACGCTATTACCGTACGACCTACAGACCGGCGCTGATGACTGACCAGCAGCTCGCCGTAGCAATCGTAACTTCGTATTGAGCCGGGATTTCCACATCTCTTTCACCGTCATTAGGCCTATGGCTATCTCGGTTCCTAGTGAAACCTTCATTCTCTCTGGAATCTTTCCACGTGCTAGCGGCACCTTGAGCAAACCTAAGGACAGGTCATGATTGCGAGGCGGGCCGATTACAGGTGGACTCAAAATCGTGGTCTGTCCCCGGCTTCCCGAAGAGCTTCGCGGTCATAGGCAAGCGTTAATTTCCGTGACACGTTTTCGGGTATTACGTATTCGTGTCGCAGCGGTTCTAGAAGCGGTAGGAGAAAAGGGGACGGATATATTCTTTGCTTCGCTGCGCTGAGCGTTTTTATCGAATGGACTCGCTTGGATCAACTGGCAGGCGGCTAGAAAATAAATCTGTCCCCTTTTCACCGCACGCCTTTTCACGTCCCCTTTTCACCCTTTTCAGGAAGTTGGCCTGGGCGCCCCTTGCGAATGCAATCAGGTAGCAGCCAGGATAGGCGGTCGGAAAAGCCAGCTATCAGATAAGAATCCCCCGATAGCTGCTAACTTCGCGTCTACTCAAGTAGCGGGAGGTTCCCTAAATTATCTCGCTTGGTGCTATTGCGGACGGTACTGAGAAACTCGTCTTCTACGACATGAATGTCGGCGCCTTTAATCCATTGTTTCTTTGTGGAGTTAAAGATACGAGTTTGAAAGCTCGCCATATTACGTCGGATTAGATCTGCCACGAATGCTCGCTCTACGACACGCTCGGATCCGATTTTTCCTTCCAGCTCCTCTCTGACTACTACCCACTCAATGTGCTCGCCGTCGTCGCTGTATTTCACTTTTGTAATGCAGAAGTCCGCCACGGTAGCCTCCTGATAGGCTCATACCTCAAATGAGGCGATGGCTAAATGGTGGCGCCCGGTAAGGAATTCAAGGGGGCGATTGAGCACCGTTGAGTCATGGTCCGAGATTCACATGGTCAGCCCTTACCTGCATCATCTCCCTGCGGCGTTGCATGGGATTTGGTTGCAGTCGGCTGGACGGCGGAGAGAGAGTCCCACTGTAGGAATATCCAACGCTAGGTTATTGATTCTTATAGGCTGATCGACGTGTTTTTGAGTATGTCAAAAATGATTAGTTTTCCTTTTTAATCAAATGGTTACAATCGTCAGCCGATCACCTTGACATGGTGGGGGTCGTTGGTTCGAGTCCAATCGCGCCTACCAAACAAAATCCGCTCTGCTGGGCGGTCTAGAAGGGCTCACCGAAAGGTGGGCCCTTTTTTGTTGCTATCTAGTCCTGAAATAGGTTTACACCTGTTCCACCCTAACGCCCGATGCACCGCGTCGGGCGTTTTGTATTTCAAAGACAGATAAGGCCGGCACACAACGCGACTTGCATGAGATTGGCCAGCGACATGGCGTTATTGGATCGATTATCGCCACGAAAAGTAAAGCCTCTCTCAGGCGGCGCCCCTCAGCTCTGCTGTTGCCATCGGTGATGAAGCCCAGATGCAGCAGGAGGAAAAAAGGGGACAGATTTATTTCGCCGCGCTGAAAGTCTTTTTTTGGCTGGTTGGGGAAAAATTGTCCTCTTTCCGTCTCCTTTCCCCTACGTCCCTTCGCTGCGGCTTATGACGACTCAAACGAGCGCCGCGAGTGGCAGCGACGCAAATTCCTACACAAACCTCGGAAACCAGTGCATTGCAGCCTCTGGACGTGCCATTTATTGTCTCTCTGTCGCCCAGGTGGCGATTCGGGTTTGGCGACTCGATTGAATGAAGCGCAGAAGCTCCTGCTACACTGCGGGGCTTTTTTGCAGTTGCAGACTGCTTTATGGCAGCTGTGTGCGGGAGACTTTCGAGTCTGCCGGTTCGCTTTCATTCCCGGTTCGCCAACCCGAGCACAGCTGCCACCCTTTCGTTTGGCGACGTTTGAGTGGTAGTCCTTAACAATTGAATGAAGGTACTACTCATGACCCGATACATGCCCATCACCGGTATCGATTGCATCCCCGCAACCCTGCTCATCGACACCGAAGCGCCTCTGGACGTCCTTTTCGAAACCGCTGATTACCGTATCCGCACTGTGACCCAAGTCCTGGAAAATATCGCGTTCCGCTCGGACATCAGCTCAGACACGGTGGTGTTGACTGACTTTTGTAAATTGCTCACCACATCGTTACGCGATGGTTGTGATGTTATGGATGTAATTGGAAGACGATTGCGGGCGCAGGCGGCGGAATAATGAGGGCGGGCAACTTATAAGCTGCCTGTTTCATAAGAGGAAAGTGGGGGCAGACTACGATTACGAGACGGTCCGATTACAAGTGAGCTCAAATCGTGGTCTGTCCCATCCCCGTTTTCATCAATTTTGTCCGTTATTACATCGTCGATGATACTCACAGGCGCACTTGTCCTTGCCGCTATAGCGGTAGACCTTGAATGGGGGAGAGTTAAGGGGGCGGAGACAACCAGCTATGATTTATGTGAATTGATTACGCGGTGGCGCAGATGCTCAACGAGACCGATACGGTAGGACACACTTTTAAGCGGGCCTTTTTCCGCTTCGATGGCGTGACGATGTACTTTTTCTGGGCAATATGGGCGGGTTTTTTGATTTGGGCTCTGTTTGACCCGGCCAAACCAGGCGCTGAAGCGTTGGCCTTGTTCATGATTGGCATGCTGAACCCATTTCTTTACATTTTTCTGGGTGTGATGCGCTCACCCGGCCTTTTAACAGCGCTGGTTCTGATTTTCCTTAACGTTAGGTTCCTATGGGCCTTTATCTAATTGAAGGGGGAGTGATCACGGGTAGTTCTGGCTGATGCGCTTGGCGATGGCTTCGAGCTGTTCGTCTATGCCGCACATGTCAATTGTTGTCACGGCGGGACACCACGGCCGCGCGGTGGACGTTGCGACCGCTCAGAATCCAGGTGACCAGCAGGATCAGCCAGGCCTTGGCCTTACGGCGAATCAAATGCGTTGCGTCGCCGGGCAAGTCTAGGGACACACCACGATTATGCAGGCTCCACCGAGTTCGGTCCTCCAAGCAACTGTGTCCTGTTCGCTCGTTGCATTGACTCACGGCAAATTGACGCTACGTATTTTTTGCGAAGCTTAGAAAGGTTGCGCGGTAGATGCTCCGCAACCGTCTTTCTATTTTCACATCGAAATCAATTTGCGGACGCAAGGGGAAATGCATGCTAACCAACATCAAACCGGGACCTAAACCAGCGCGCGACGATGGTAAGGATGATAGAAGGCGCCACGTAAACCCAGAAAATAAGCCGAAACATCCAACCCTGCCAGTGCACAAGCCTTCTAAATAGAGAAAACCGGGACCGGCCATGATTGTGAGAGCCAAGTAAGTTATTTCAAATCGTGGTCTGTCCCTGAGGAATCCCGATTCTTGGCCGAATCGTAGACGCTGCTTCGTTCCCGCTTGCCGACGGCCAGCACCAGGATGACAATCCGTTCATCCTCAACGCGGTACACAAGTCGGTAGCCGGCGCCGCGCAATTTGATCTTGTAGCAATCCTTCATACCGTGAAGCGCATCGCCTGGCACTCGTGGCCCGGCTTGCCGTTCCTGGAGCTTTCGCAAGAACTGGAGGCGGATGGTGCCGTCGAGCTTTCGCAGTTCTTTCAGCGCCTTGATCCCACTCGACTTCGTACTCAACGGCCATTGTCGATATCTGCCTCGGCCTCGCCAATGAGATCGTCGAGAGATACTCGAACAGGTGTTTCGTTGGCGTCGAGTCGTGACTTGACCAAATGAACCAGTTCCAGTTCATCCAAGCGCTCAACCATCGCCTCGTAGACGTTGGCGGGGACCATGTAACCCATGACTCGGTTGTGGTTCAGCACGGCCACGGGCAACCCATTGGCGCTGCTCAAGACGGAAGACGGGTTCTTCTTGAGTTCAGATACGCTGACAGCCACGTCAGCCAGAATATTTTGCATGGATAAGACTCCTATATAGTCCTTTATTTTGGTCTTTTTATTTTGGGGGGCAAGCGCTCTGGATCTGGATTTCACGCTCAAGTCCGGTCAATGCACTGAAAGCGTGAGCCTGGTATCGGCCTGTTTCGTTTTAGGATGATGGCAGGGCGGCGACCAGCTCCTCGAAGTTCGCTCTATCCTTCTCCAAATAGCTGGCTTCTTTGTAAGTCATCGCAATCTGCTCACCGCCGATCTCTACGATGTCGACCAAGCCGAGGAGGGCGAGCAGGTCGTATCCCTCAGCCCTAGCGATCTCCTAATCTTCTAAGTCCTTGTCGGCGAGCTGATTCGCGAGGTCTTGCGCCTCTTTGTGTGTCTCGAACAGCTCAATTCCTAGTGGGGGCTCGCAGCCTGACCGAGTAAAACAGCGGGCGCTCGGTTTGCAGATGCCGATTACCAGCAACCGATCCACTCGTTTGATGGTGTATTTGGGATAGGTTTTGCTCGGTAAAAATCGACCAAGCCCCGTCAGAGTGAGCCGACGTCCTCGTAGCAATGCGCTGACACAACACATCAACGTTTTCAGGCGACGAGAGTGAACACCGGTAAGTGCTTGAGCGAGCGCGCTGTGTAAGAATCGGATGGACTGCCTGGGGCGGGATCTTGTTTTGTGTGGTGCAGCACAAGCTGCCGACTCATGCAGGTCTCTTCAATATTCCAACTTCTTGATTTTTCGTAAGAAAATTCGGAGGTTCCTCAGGGATTGTCCCCGTTTTCTGCGTTTTCACCGGGAACGGTAACCTCTTTTTGCTTCCCGCCATTTGCAACCCCCCACCTCGGAACGCCAATTCGGCGCACACCTCGATTGCTGGGTGTGTTGTCAGTCAGCGGCGCAATGATTTTTCTCATAAGTAAATTCAGTTTATTCACTTATTGGCCGATGGCTTCTTAAGGAGTCAAGGAACCAAGGAACCATCGGAATGAGAAATAATCAGCCGGTAACACAGCGTGAGATTTCACTCGCGCCTCAGCAGAAGCTCATCTCGACGACAAACGTTCGGGGGGTTATTACCTACTGCAATGATGCCTTTGTAGAGATCAGCGGTTTTGAGAGAGCCGATCTGATTGGTGCTCCGCAAAATATTGTCCGTCATCCCGACGTTCCCCCTGCCGTTTTCGCCCACATGTGGGCGGCTCTCAAGCAGGGCCGGCCATGGATGGGCATCGTTAAGAACCGCTCCAGAAATGGCGATCACTATTGGGTCAACGCCTACGTCACACCAATATTTGAAGGCAGCCAGGTGGTAGGCTTCGAATCGGTTCGAGTGAAACCAACAGCTGATCAGATCCGCCGCGCGGAATCCCTCTATAAGCGCATCGGTCAGGGAAAGCCGGAAACCCCTCGCCGAGACCGCTGGTTGCCCGCTCTAATGGGTTGTTTGCCGTATGTCGCCATAGGTTTGACTGGCTCCTCGTTAGGATTGTTCTTCAGTGCATCTGTGGCGATAGCCCTGACCATAGCCATAGCAGTGCCGGTGGGATTGCTCTCTTCGCACTGGCAGAGTCGAGGCACTCTGCGTCTGTTGCAGATGGCTGAACCCTCTACTTCTGATTCACTCATCGCCCAGATGTATAGCGATGCGAGCGGACTACAAGCCCGTTTAGAAGCAGCCTTCGTCAGTCAGACTTCGCGCCTGAAGACTTGCCTGACTCGACTGCAAGACACCGCCGAACAACTTAGTGCGCTCGCTGAGCAATCTGACGTGCTCGCCACTGACAGCTCTAAAGGTTTGGACCGTCAGCGCCTAGAAACCGAGCAGGTCTCTGCCGCGGTCAACCAAATGGCTGCGACCACCCAGGAAGTTGCGAGCCATGTTCAAAGGACGGCTGACGCCACGCAACAAGCGAACCTCCTTACCGGTCGAGGCCGTGAAGTCGCTCGGGATACCCGTGTGGCTATTGAGCGCCTCTCTACCGTTGTAGGCGAAACAAGTTTGACAGTTGCCCAGTTGGCCAAGGACAGCAGCGAAATCAGTACGGTTGTCGATGTGATCAAAGGCATTGCCGATCAGACCAATCTGCTCGCACTCAATGCCGCGATCGAAGCAGCGCGTGCTGGCGACATGGGTCGAGGGTTCGCTGTAGTGGCTGATGAGGTTCGTCAATTAGCCCAGCGCACTGCGCAATCAACAACCCAGATTCATGACCTGATCACCAAGCTCCAGACGTCATCCAACAATGCAGTGGAGAAAATGGAAAGCGGTCACCGTCAAGCGCAGGAAGGCGTTTCTTGGGTGCTTGAGGCGGATAAGGCTTTACAGGGCATCAGCGAGGCCGTCTCTCACATCACCGACATGACCACACAGATTGCTGCCGCCACTGAGGAGCAAACAGCCGTCGCCGAAGAGATCAGTCGTAACATCACAACGATCGCTCACCTGGCCGACCAAACTTCTGAACAAGCAAACCAATCGGCAAATCTGAACAAGGAGTTGACCAAGACAGCGTCAACGCAATATTCGCTTGTCGAGCGCTTTAATCGATAGCTGGCGTACTTTCGTGAGTAGCCCGTCCATGGCGGGCCTTGAATTCAAGTGCCTGGCAGGGCGCCTATCAGGTCATCAAGACCTGCCTCTTCCTTCTGCAGATAACAGGCTCCGTTGTGGGCCACTGCGAGCTGCTCATCGACGATTTTCACAATGTATAAAGAGAGGGGGGGGTAGCGAAAAACCTATACATAAATTATATTTTGTACAGGTTTGGTCGGAATGTTAGAAAATGACACCCCTCGAAAAGCTCATCTCCTGGCACGAAAAATGGGCCCTTCAGAATCAGATCGTGAAATGCAAAAGCTGCGGCATGGAGCAGTCCGAGCTAGATAGAAATCTCATGTTTAGCCATGAGTCGGGCTGTCCAAATGAGAGGTTCGGCGCTGAACCATGGCAGGCTTTAGATGAGGTGAGAGATGCCTATTGGATCCCTCCGAAAGCTGCGTCAGACGATCAGGATGTCACTCCATCGTCATCAGAACAGCCAGGGCCATCCTTATGAATGCCTCGTTTTGATCGAGCGTTGCCAGGGCGTCCCTAACGTTTGCTGCGACCACATAAAAGCTGTTTGACTCCCGGTGAGCCAACAAGCCATCATCTGTTCATCCTGTCATTCCTGCGTATGTAGGCGTGCACAAAAAGCCCGGCCATAGTGCCGGGTTTTTTTTTGGATTTATCGAGTACATAAGGACATGGTCATGCGGGTTGTCGCTTTCGTAACTTTTTTGCTGCAGCCCTTACCGGTTGCTCTGGAATACCTTCGGTTCCATACGAAGAGCCTGCTCAGTCAGAGGGAGTGGCGCGTGTTCGTGTTGCCATGAGCCAGAAGCTCTTGGGTGAGAACCGCGACCTGAAACCAGAGTTACGGTGACGAATACGGCAAGAAAAAGCCGTTCCCGTGATAGATAGGCTGCACGCCTGGATGATCGCCCAGCGCGAGCTTATGCATGATGGCGTGGCCATTGCCAAGGCTCTGGATTACAGCCTGAAACGCTGGCCAGCATTGTCAGGTGCGGTGCCTATTGATAACAACCACATCGAGCGACAGATCCGGCCATGGGCTCTTGGACGCAAGAATTGGCTCTTCGCAGGATCATTGCGCAGCGGCAAACGCGCGTCGGTGCTGATGAGCCTGATCCAGCCGGCGAAGCTCAACGGCATGACCCATATGCTTACTTGAAAGACGTTCTGGCGCGACTGCCAACACAGCGTGCAAGTGACATCGCCGAGCTGCTGCCGATTAGGGGTTTACTTTTCAAAGGCGATTCAATATAAATTTTACCCGGCGCACACTCACTGTTGTGCCCTTTGATATTAACAGGAGGATGCTATGTCACCGTTAAACGTGATGAAGTTCTAAACGATCAAACTGTCACCCCCTCGCTCGAAAACCTTGAAACACGCTGGTCTCAACGTTGGCAGCTCGAAGGCACATACGCCTTTGACCGCACAGCCCAACGCGACGCTGTGTTCTCCATCGATACACCCCCGCCGACGGCCTCAGGCTCGTTGCATGTCGGTCATGTCTTCAGCTATACCCATACAGATATCATCGCTCGATTCCAGCGCATGCGAGGTAAGGCTGTGTTCTACCCCATGGGGTGGGACGACAACGGCTTGCCTACCGAACGCAGGGTCGAGAATTTCTATGGCGTACGTTGCGACTCGCTGGCAGCTTATCAGCCTGATTTCAGGCCACCTGAGCCCATTCCATTAAAGCGAGGTGACTTTACTGTCATCAGTAGGCGCAACTTCATCGAGTTGTGCCACGAACTGACGACCATTGATGAGCAAGCGTTCCGTGCACTCTTCGTGCAACTGGGCTTGTCCGTTGATTGGAGCCTTTCATATGCCACCATTGATGAGCGCTCTCAACGAGCGAGTCAGCGCGCTTTGCTTCGTAACTATCAGCGTGGCGAACTTTATAGCCAGGAAGCCCCATGTCTGTGGGATGTAACGTTCCAGACAGCCGTGGCTCAAGCAGAGCTTGAAGAGCGCGAGGTCGCTGGTGCGTATCACGAACTCGGCTTTGAGACGGCTGATGGCGCCGCATTGAGGGTTGCTACCACTCGGCCTGAGCTACTGATGGCATGTGTGGCGCTGGTGGCTCACCCGGACGACGTTCGTTATCAGGCGCGGTTCGGACAATCCGTGCGCACGCCGATTTTTGACTTGGACGTACCGCTGCTGGCACACCCTTTGGGTGATCCTGACAAGGGCACCGGCTTGGTGATGGTCTGCACCTTTGGCGATCTTAACGATGTGATTTGGTGGCGGGAGTTGCAGTTGCCAACGCGGTCAATACTAGGAAAAGATGGGCGCCTGTTGCTTGAGACACCCTCCTGGTTGACGACACCCCGCAGCCAACAGGCCTATGCAGGCTTGGCTGGCCGTAATTTGTCCCAGGTTCGCACACAGCTCGTGTCGATGTTGCTCGACTGCGGCGCCATGCAAGATGAACCCCGACCGATTCAACACGTGGTTAAGTTTTTCGAGAAAGGCGACCGGCCTTTGGAAATTCTCGCCACTCGGCAATGGTATTTGCGTAATGGCGGACGCGACGCAAGCCTGCGGGACTTGTTGCTTGCCTCTGGTCAGACGCTGGACTGGCATCCGCAGCACATGCTCAGGCGTTACGAGCATTGGGTAGGCGGTTTGAACGGTGATTGGCTCATCAGTCGTCAGCGCACATTCGGCGTACCGATTCCGTTCTGGTATAGGCTGGATGCACAAGGCGAAGTGGACTACAGCACGCCGATTATTGCCTGCGAGGAAAGCCTGCCCGTTGATCCAAATCTGGATACTCCGCCTGGGTATCGACCCGAGCAGCGTGGTCAACCCGGCGGTTTTGTTGGCGAACAGGACATCATGGATACCTGGGCCACCAGTTCCCTGACGCCTCAGATCGTCGGAGGCTGGGGCGAGGACGACGCGTTGTTCGCCAAAATATACCCCATGGATCTCAGGCCCCAAGGTCACGACATAATACGCACTTGGCTATTTTCGACACTGGTACGCAGCCATTTTGAACATGGTTGCGTGCCATGGCGTAATGTCGCGCTCTCTGGGTGGATCCTTGATCCCGACCGTAAGAAAATGTCTAAATCCAAGGGTAACGTGGTAACCCCTCAAGCCTTGCTCGACCAGTATGGAAGTGACGGTGTGCGCTACTGGGCAGCCTCAGCGCGGCTCGGCAGTGATACAGCCTTTGAAGAACAGCAGATGAAGATCGGCCGCCGTTTGGCCGTCAAGCTGTTCAATCTATCAAGGTTGGTTCAAGGCTTTGCGAAGGATGACAACGGGGATATCGACCAACCGCTGGATCAGGCCATGCTTAAACGCTTGGACGGCGTAGTCCAGGACGCTACGTTCGCGCTGGAGGCGTACGACTATAGTGCAGCGCTGTCGCGTATCGAAGGGTTCTTCTGGTGGTTTTGCGATGACTACGTCGAATTGGTCAAGCGTCGCGCCTATCGACCAGAAGGCCATTCGGCCCGTAATGCTTTTGCACATGCGCTGAGTGTGCAGCAGCGACTGTTTGCGCCATTTCTGCCATTTGTGTGTGAGGAAGTCTGGCAATCTTGGAATTGCGGCTCAGTGCACAATGCGTCTTGGCCGCAAGGGGGGGCTTATCCTGACGCGTCTATTGAAAGCTTATTGATGAATGTTAGTGCCGTGCTATCTGCGATTCGCAAAGCAAAATCCGATGCCCGCCAATCCATGAAGGCTTCGGTAGCACGTGTTGAACTGGTTGACGTTGCTGCGCAGCTTGAAATGATAAAAGGCGTTCGCCAAGACTTGATCGAAGCAGGTCAGGTTGAAGTTTTGGTGTTTATAGAGGGAACTGAGCGGCAGGTCGGTGTATGGCTGGAGTGACGTAGACTTAAGGTCAAGTCAATTCGCGGGGCGATCAAGGAGATCGCTTCGCGAGCACGTCTATAGTCGTTACCTGGGAGGCAATGGCCGGGCATCATCCTCGCAAGCCTTGTTGTGATGTGGTGGGCATATCAACTGGGCAGGGATATCAGCGAGCGTGCTTCACTGATTGTGCGATCGTCTGGTGTGGCTTTCCTCGGATGGTATCGGCTAACGAAACGTACGCCGCTGCGAATAGTGCTCAAGCCCGACGGCACGCGGCTGTTTTTTCGCTCGTCCAACGGTGAGCTTCCCAGCGCAACCAAGCCAACGAAGCCCTGCCAAGGCACGTACCTACGCATTGCGGGTCAAGTCTTATAAGTTAGCGCTCTGTGAGTGATAACCTGCGAGCTCTTCTATAAGGATACAGTTATGAAAAGCTGTTTGAGGACGCTCGGAGCTAACCTCGCTAACAGTATAGTGATCCCCGCCGCTTGGGTATCGGGGCTTGTGACGATAGGACTCTTGTGGGGCGTGGTACGGTTTTGGCCCGATCAGCTTACAGTCGAGGGACGTCAGCTCTTCGTGGTTTCCTGTTCTATTTTTTGCCTCGCCATAGGGTACTTGATATGGCGCAAGAGACGGGCAAAAGCACTTGTAGCATCCATCAACCTGAAAGAAGGTCTGAGCCTTGACGATACTCAGATGCTCGGCTATCCAAGCCCCCTGTTTTTTGTCTTTGACCTTTCCAACAAGAAACTCGCTCAATGCCAAAGCGCCACCGGCGACTATCAGATTCGAGATCTCACGTGGGTGACAGGCTGGCAGTGTGAGTGGCTACGGGTTGACAGCAGGGTGTCGGGCGGGGTTATGCAAGTAGTCGATGGGGCAGGCATGAGCGTTCCAGCCGACGAGCTTCGGCGTAGATTCATAAAATTCTCACTGGTTTTGACGGTTGCCGATACAAGTCATCCTCCCTTCCGTTTTCCAATGAACCGGAGCGCAGTTGAAGGGTGGTGTACCCGGTGCAATGTACTTTTCAAGTGCTAAGCACGAAGCACCAGAAGATAATTATCTTTAGAACTCGCAGCAGCGCTGATGCTAACGGAATAAATGCAGGCGCCTATTGATACGCATAAGATTTGCGACAGATTCAAAAGCGCAAGGCATCTACTCTTTTCTCTGATAGCGTTGCGGGAAAGGATCATGGTTGCAGCGAATCGGCAAACTGGGAGCGCTAATGCCGTACAACTATACGAACGGCCGCTACCTGGTCTTCAAAGGCAATGGCAGCGATGGGGCGCCCTTGGGCCGGATTCATCAGGACGGAAAAGTTCGAAATCTCCTGGGTGAGCCGCTGTACTACATAGACATGGACGAACATGCGTTCTGTTCGGTCGATTTTATCTTTCAGGGCAATATACAAAAATGTCTCGGCACGTTTTACGTGCTCAGCGACAAAACGCTTTTCACTTTTTCCGAGATGAAGGTTGAGCCTCTGGGAAACGAGACCGAGGAGCAGATGCTTCACAGAGAGTTCAAAAGAAGGGCGCTAAGTTTGGCTGGGCAGATCGTCCAGGCCAAAAATGAAATGGTGCAGGCACGCTTGGATATGGCCTGGTCCAATTTAAACCCCTTGCGTCGTTTCCGTGCCTTCTTCACTGGCCGAGCCCGTAGGGAGCGAGCATCACCACGGGGGCATTACAGTGGAGTGGAAAGTGAGCATGAGTTCAAATCTAAGTCTTTCCCCACTCCATCATCGTCGCTCGCGACAATGGTCTTGCGGGCTGCGGATGCAAGGAAAACAGGGGCCGACCACGATCATGAGGCGGTCCGATTACACGTGAACTCAAATTGCGGTCTGTCACCAACTTTCTGGTTTCCGCCGATTGAGGTGGGTTGTATAGCGGCACTTGCAGCAAGTCCTCATCGTGGCTCACGCTGGGAAAGCATCCGATCAATCTACACTCCGCGTTTTTTGCCCGGCCCCTCATTGGGCGCCTTCACGGACGATGGCATCTAGTCTGTTGCTGAATTTATTGAGACTTAAATGAAAAAGGTAGTTTTGGCCCTCTCGCTGGTCACACTGGTTGCCTGCATGCCTTATCAATCAGTGACCTCGCCAGATCCAAATTGGATGCGTCTGGGTGGAGATAGGCCTGAAGGTTATCCAAGGACGTTTGTTGAGAACCTGAGCGGCAATTGCGCTCTGGTTACCGAGTCATGGTCCGATGGAAGAATCAACGGTCGTCTTCTGTGGACCAAGAAGCAGTCTCGAAAGGCTCTTACTTGTCCATAAGTGCATGTATGAGGGCTGATTTCGTGAGGGAGAAGGGGGACAGATTTTTTTCTGCGTTGGACCTTTTATGAAAAGCGGAGCCAGTTAAGCCCGGGACGATTAAATGCTTACAAGTGCGATATCTGGCAAAGGACAGCTATTCAACAATCGCCTTTTTGATATCCCCGTGCTTGTTTTGTAAGTAAATCGTGTAGGGCAAAACAAGCGTGTCAGCGAGCCCAGACAGCCCCATATCCAGCGCAATGAGCGATGCGGAGGGCTGTCCGTCGAAGCCGGTGCTTTGACGAGGTTCAGCATCAAGCGTGCAGTAATCAAAAACAGCACCACTATAGATTCTTGGCACCGAGTCGCAGTGCGAGTTCCAACTGGCCAGCTTGTTGCTTGCGATGATGTCGTCGCGGAAGGTGGTATTGATGGTTCCACAGCCTGAAACTGACGTGGCTACGAGAAACGCCCAAACGGTTCTGAAATTCATTAGATTGGCTCCTTGCCAAAAATCAAAGATTAGCCGAAACCGTGACATTGCGCTTTAAGACGGCGCTTACTGGCATGTCCCCGGCTTCACACAGTGGTTGCGTCCGGTGCAAGCGGTCTCGATGATCCTCATTCGATTCTTGCCCAATGAGTAGAGACCCTGCAAGCGGTGAGCATCGCCTCGCAATGAATTTACCGGTGGTCTGACCCTTTTGAATTACTGCCGCCCGGGGGACTCCATTCTTCGAGGAGTGTTTATTCCTCAATGGCGGTGAGCACCGCCCGAGGTAAATGGAATGACGTCGTTCGAAGAATTCAGGGCCACATCCCATGAGCTTCTCAAAGAGCTGGATGCCGCAACGATAAAAATGATGATGCTGGTTTCTGCGAAAGAGGTATCTGGTCCTTTTTGGGAGGATGCCGCCCAGCGGCATCATGACGCTGTGGATGCTTGGCATTCCTTTCTCAATATCCCTACGGATTTCACGGCGGATCCACCTCTTTCTTAGATGAACTCGAAATCGTGGTCCGTCATCCACTTTCTGAAGAACCGCTCAGGTGTCATGCAGCGCCGAGCGTCCTGTCATCCGAGAGGCAGATACCTGAACCAGACAGGGCACATATTGGTTGATTCAGGTTGTTCAAGAACGCCTGATTCACCCAATACTCAACTCCAGCAACCACTGACTAAAAGCCCGCACCTCCACTTGCCGCTCCCGCCCCGGCACGCACACCACGGTATACCGCGCACCCGCCAAGCGAACCTCAGGGCGATAATCAACCAGCTCCCCACGCGCAACAGCCTCAGCAACCAGCACATTGCTGGCGAGCACCAGCCCGTGCCCGGCGATCGCCGCTTGCAGGGCATGCTGTTCTTCGTCATAGCGCCGCAAACGCGCGCGCTCCAGCCAGCCGAGGGTACCGGCCTTGGCACACCATGCAGGCCAGTCGACTGCGACGTTCGCGCTGCTCAGCCATGGCACGTCGATCAGTTCAACAGGCGAGCCCGCCGCGGGTGGTTGCCAACCGGGGCGGCAATAAACGCCAAAGTACTCATCCAATAAAGGCTGTTCGAACAGCTGTGGGTCCGGCTTGAACAGGGCGCGGATCGCCAGGTCGATGCTGGCGTCTCGTCGCAGGTCCACCACGTCGTTGCTGCTGTGCAGCCTGACGTCGATCTCCGGGTGCAACCGATGAAAGTCCCCGAGCCGAGGTATCAGCCACAGGCTGGCGAACGCCGGCGTTGTGCTCACCACCAGGGACTGCGCGGCACACGTCGGCGACAGTATCTGCAGGCCCTGCTGGATATCGAGCAGGGCGCGGTGCATGTATGGGTGAAGGCGCTCGCCGTCGGCGCTCAGGCGCACGTTTTGACTGGAGCGATCGAACAGGCGCACGCCAAGGAAGGCTTCAAGGCTTTTGACTTGGTGGGAGATCGCCGCCGGGCTGACGTTCAGTTCCTGAGCCGCCGCCTTGAAGCTGCCCAGCCGTGCGGCGGACTCGAAGCCGCGCAAGGCGGTGAGGGGCAGTTTGGCGAACATGGCGGGCAGGTTACTCAGGTTGAGCGTGGCTCAATTTAGCTCAATTGTGCGCGGAGGCTCAACTTGCCAGGCTGTGGTCTTCCAACCCGGCTCAGGAGCCCACCGATGCAAGGCACGCCCCGTAAAATCCTCCAGGCCATCCTCTACGAAGCCGGCGGTGTGCTGTTCGTGGCCCCGGCGCTCGCGCTGACCTACGAACAAGGGATGGGGTATTCAACCCTGCTGTCGCTGGTGATTTCTGCCGTTGCGCTGGCCTGGAACATGCTTTTCAACGGCCTGTTCGAGTGGTGGGAGCGACGCCAACCCAGCCGTCATCGCAACTGGAAGCGACGACTGATTCATTCCCTGGGATTTGAAGGCGGCTTGACGTTGATCCTCACTCCAGTGATTGGCGCATGGTTGGGCATCAGCCTGTGGCTGGCGTTGGTGACCAACCTGGGGTTGTTCATGTTTTTCTTTTTTTACGCGCTGGTTTTTCAATGGGGGTTCGATCGAATGTTTGATGTTCCGCTTTCGGCGCAGGCTGATCAGGGTTCTGTCTCTAGCGCCCGCTGAGTCAGTGGTATGAATTTGTAGGGGCGGAACGTTAACGGGAATCCAGGCAGGCACTTGCTTGGCTGTCCCTTCTGGTCGTTCGAGCGGCTAATAGTGCCAGCCATAAAAAAGAGGACAGCCATACATAGAATCCGTAGCTGTAGCCAGTGACCGTTACTCGTCCGTCGCCATCATTCCACATGCTCGTGTACAGGTACGACGATAGACCGAGTAGCGTGGCGCACAAGGCGCTAATCAGGCGCCGTCTCGCTCTCTTATGTGAGAAAAATGCCACGATGAAGAAGGGATTGGCCAACCAAGCAGCACTATCACCCAATAGTGCTAGAAACCCGAAGCAAAGAGCTTCGTAGCCGTAGGTGACGCTCTCAAATTCCCATACTTCGTTTCGGGTGTTGATGGCTGGCAACATGAGGCTGACGGCAAAAAGGGCCAAGCTTAAGTCTCGAGCTTCTAATCGAAGTGGGTGGAATTTCATCAGCTCTCCCTGCTGTAGAAAAGTATCGTCCGGCAAAGGCTACACCAAGAAAGGGTTAGCCTCTCGGCGCAAGGTGGGGGACCGGGCGGTACGTTCGAAAGGCAGCAGCCCTCCAGGTAGTGGCGATTAGGTGGCATGATTAGCGCTCACCTAAGGAGAGACGCATGCAATTTCTACAAAAAGAAAAACGCCATTATCTGACTGACGAGTTTATCGGCACGGAGCAAGGGTGTGGCATATTCATACCGGCCAACAAAGCGCTCTACAACTTCGTGCGAGAAAATCCCAGCCATACCGATCATGCGCAGGTGGCTTCAAAGGCGCTGATCATTGGTCGCAGCCTGGCGGCATCGGTCGAGCGTCGCACCAAGGATGAGGAGGATGGCTATGAGGGCTCCACAGGAGGCTTCTATTCGCGGTTGGCTAAATCTATTTGCAGCTCAGACGTAGGTTTGGAAGCGTCCCTTCTTCCAGTCGGGGAAAGGCTTGCCGGATCTGTCTGTACCGCCGTGGATAAGGTGCATTCTCGGCTCTGCGAGGCCATCAGTGCCGTCACTAACAAGGACGCAAGCAGCTTCGCTTCGAAGTATCTGCACTTCCATTATCCGACTTTGTTTCCAATGGTTGATTCGCGAGCCAGGGAAGCGTTGAAGTGGATCGCGGATGAGGAGGGGCTGGTTTTCGCTCCGACCACGGCGGGCATGTCAAAAAATTACGCAACCTACGTAAGCTTTTACATACACGTTCGTAGCCTGTTTGAAGAAGAACTTGGCCGGGAAATCAGCCTTAGGCAGATGGATAATATTCTGCTTAATCGTTACGACAATTGGATTTAGGAGACCGTATGAAGCGGACTATGGTCGTCGCGATCGCGATCGCGATCGCAATCGCGATTCTGAGCGGGTGCACGACGGGGCCCGCCTGGAAGATATCCAGTGAGAGTGAAGTATTCCCCAAAAGAACCAGTTTGATCGTCACGACTGGAAACTACACAGCGGGTAACTCGTTTCTTAATATTTCGAACATATTTCCAGTTGTACGTAAAGAGGGCGAGGAGATCTATGTCGGACTGATGTCCAATGGAGATGTTCGGATTCCGATCGTAACGGCTCAAATATGGATTGATCAGAACGAGGTATGGACAATCTCGTCTCAGGAGACCCCTATGATCTTGGGGAAGCCATCTCTGGAATATGAATTGGGACCACGTTCGGAGCTAACAAGACAAGCCCAGGCGCAGGGTTTGAATATTTACAAAATATTGGGTGGTTGCGCAGTGACTGGAGGGGACAAAGCCAAGGCAATTCTTAAACAGATGCTCAGGGGCAGCGTTTTAAGATTCAGGACGATTGGTATCGATAAAAACGTGTCTCCGATACAGGAAGTAGTAATGGATGAGTCGTTCTCTCAATCGCTCGGATGGGCTGGGATTGATCAGAAGAGTTTATAAGCCTCTGCATTGCGTCTGGCGTGGGTTGTCTCCAGCGTCAGCACTAGCGGTCCCGATGGTCATTAACCGATTCCAATCGAATGCGTAGACTGGAAATAAAAGGGAATGGATTCTAGTGCTGTGCTGACGCTTTTCTGGAAGGGAGGGCGGTTTTGCTGATCGTGGGTCACGACGAGGTGTTGTTCGGCTAGTTGGCGGTTTAGCAATTTTTCAAAGAGTAAGGCGGGGGCAACTCCCTGGTGCTCTGCGTCCAATTCTTCCTGATCGACAAGCCCGGCTTCCATTCGGGCTCGGGCTTGGCATTGCCCTTGTCCCTTCGGCGCGTAGATCGACCGCTATGAAATCACGCAGTGGCGCTCCGGGGCAGGGTGTCATTGGTCGGCGACTCGTCTAGATCGGGGGTTTACGCCGTGTCAAGGGTTGCCACTCAGGTTGTTGGCGACTACCCTGAAAATGTTTGGATTGTTACGAGAAAATTCAAGCGTGGCAATTTTCGGTCAACCGACTTAAGGATGAGGTGAATACAATGTTTTCTCATGAAGGTGCTGCAATAGAGGTGTTGCTATTTGTTTTTGGCTTTGCCGGCTTTGCCCTGGCACTGTGGTTTGCTCATGCCTATTTTGAGCGAAAGACTAAAAATGGTGTAAAAAAACAACATTCGGCTCATCGGGGCAGTTAAGCATCGGCTGATGCTGCTTCCCAAGAATTGTTAATCCTCAGAAACAACAAGCCCGCACACTCATGATGAGGCGCGGGCTCTCGATGACCCAAGCCTGCAATCAGAGACGCATGCCTTTGAACGGGTTCCAGCCTTGCTCGCCTTTCACTTCTTTGAGGTAGTACGCGTAGTTGGCCATGAGTGCGTACATCATCGACATGGCGATGCTCAAGCCTGTACTCAAGGGACGGGGAAACTCCATGCCGATGAGTGCGAAAATCACGCTCAATGCAATATTGATCGCCAGGAAAATACCCAGCAGGGCCAGGTTTTTCTTCCAGAGGCCCAGGACAAACAAATAGATAGGGCCGAAGAAAAACGCAATCACGTTGGCGTTGATGAGGATTTTCTTCTTGACGCCAGGCAGCGTCTTGACGGCTTCCTTGTAGCGCGGGTCGTTTGGCGCACCGTAGGTGTCAAAGAAGTCGAAGCGTTCCTGCCACTTGGCGCTGTATTTGCCAGTGCTTTGTACCTGTTCAGTCGTACTCATTTTCAAGGCTCCTGTTTTCCATAAATAGTTGTCTTTCTTCCAAGAAATCCTGTGCTCTGGTCTAGAGCATTGGTTACGTTGGTTTTGTCGAAGATTCGGGCGAGTCGTCCGGGGAGTTTATTTTGCCGCTTTATGACCGTTGATGTGGAACATTCCGCATTGGCAGCTTGAGCGGTCGCTTGGTCTGTGACGCGCTTCACTCTATTTGTTTCAATGGCACCTACTGCTGCAAGGCCGTCAGGTAGTCAGTCGCCTTGCGGTACTTTTCAATTCGATCCAGGTCTTTCTGGCTTGGCTCGCTTATGCGGGATAAATCGCTGTTTTCCGCAAGGTCAGCCAGTTTCACTCGGCGCGCGATCGGGTCGCGTGCAGCCCGCTCGATAAAGGCCTGGTAAGTCTCGCCTTCGCGTTTGGTGAGCGCGTCGATGGCGCCCAGGATTGCTTCGCTGAAGCCTTCATTGCGCAGGTCGGCGAGGGTTGTCGCGGTGTCTTCGACCACGTCGTGCAGCACCGCCACGATGCGCTCTTCGTCATGGGCCAGGCGCAGCATGACCTTCAGGGGGTGCAAAATGTAAGGAGCGCCGCCCTTATCCACTTGCCCTTCATGGGCCAGCGCGGCAATCGATATCGCTTTTTCAAGGGTGCTCATGGTATTCACCTATGACGTAGTAGCAGTTTGAATAACGCCCATTTTGAATCGGGAAATGGGGCACGGTACGCGCTCATCGCGGGCTTTACGACGGATAGGATTCGCCGAGTTGACGGATATAGGTCCGCCAAGAAGTTTTCGCCATGAAGATTCAGCTTCATACTCCCAGCTTTTTCACCGTGAATAACCAGAAGAGGCGATGTTTTGTCGAGCGAACAACCCCATTTGCATGAGTTAAAGCTGAAGCACATTTACGACGGTTTCAAGCAACTGATCCCCCTCGCTCTTTTTGTCGTCGTGTTCGGCGTTGCTTTCGGCCTGGCGGCTGCGCAAACGGGCTTGAGCGATACGTCAGCCGTGCTCATGAGCACCTTGGTTTTTGCCGGCGCTTCTCAATTTGCCGCGTTGGATCTGTGGGGGCAGCAAGTGCCGGTGGTTCCGCTGATGATCACCGTCTTCGCCATCAACGCCCGGCACTTGTTGATGGGCGCTACGCTTTACCCGTGGTTGCGGGAGTTACCCGTTGCCAAACGCTACGGTGTGATGCTGGTTGTCTCGGACGCCAATTGGGCCATGGCGATGCAGGCGTTCAGTCAGGGCAAGCCGGGGCTGGGGATTTTATTTGGTGGTGGCATTGCACTGTGGGTCACTTGGATCCTGGGGAGTTGGCTGGGGCTTCATTTTGGCAGCGCTATCGAGGACCCGGTCAGTTTCGGGCTCGATATGGTGATGGGCTGTTTCTTGTTGGCGATGGTCGTGGGCGGGAAAAAGAACCTGCGCATGCTCATCATCTGGACCGTGGCGGCCTGCTCATCGCTGTTGGCCTATTGGTATTTACCGGCTAACAGTCATGTCGTGGTGGGGGCTTTGGCGGGGGGCATTCTGGGAGCACTGTGGATGGAGAAAAAACAATGAATATTGAAACGGCGGGGTATGGCACCTTGCTGGTCGTATTGATAATGGCCGCCGTGACATTGGCGACTCGGTGGGGCGGTGTTTTTGTGATGTCCTTCGTGCCGATCAACTATCGGGTGCAGCAGTTCATCACGGCCATGTCCGGCTCGGTGTTGGTGGCAGTGCTGGCTCCGCTGGCCGTAAAAGGTGATAACGGCGCGCGCTTGGCGTTGCTCACCACGGCAGTTGTCATGCTGGTCCTGAAAAAACCGTTGCCGGCGATTGCGGCGGGCATACTGGCAGCTGCTGTGGTGAGGCACCTCTGATGCCTATGATTTCATGGGTGGAAAGCCCCGGTCGTGAGCTTTTCATGATTTCCCTATGAAGTCGCTACGCTCTTTTCCATATCACCCCTTCAATCGCAATGCGAAAGGAAGTACTCGGCGGCTCTCGACAAACCGACCGACTACGACGATGGCATGGTCGCGCTGTACCGTCAGTGCTGACAGGAGCATTTCGTCCTTCATGGGATACTCGGTCCAGCCATGGTTTTTGCCGAAGCTGGCATCGAACGTCCCATCGGGCTGATAACGGCCAACAATCAGGGTATTTTTAGTTTCCCCGGGATTATCCCTGGAGCTGCCACAGGTGACGATGCGTCCGTCCTGTTGAATCGTACAGGCGTGCCATGCAGAGCTATTGTTCATGATGCTCAAGATGGGCTCGCCGTAATTGAAGTTCGGATCTGCCTGGCCTTCCATATCGAGGCTTGCCAGCATCCCGTGAGACGTAAGACGAGTGGCGGCGGTCCTGCCGTGTCCGACACCGACAAGTGTGCGGTTGTTTGTTAATGCAATGGAGTTGAAAGCTCCTCTGCCTTTATCGCTGACATCAAAGACAAAGCCACCTGCGCCAAAGCCCAAGTCGAGCTGCCCGTTCAAGTGTACCCTGACCCATGCCATATAATTTCTTTGGTTGATCTGTATATGGCCTCCCAGGTAGATATGGCGATCCGTGACCAGCATGCTCCGTGCATTCACATGGTGAGTATTGGGATACGGCTTGGGATGCTCAATGATACTTCCTCCCTTGTTGCCGAAGTCCTGTACGAGATTGCCTGAGTCATCCAGACACATGAGCAGTGTCAAGCCTTTGCCTTCTCTTGTAGTAAATCCCGAAATGTAAGTGCGCCCTTCGTGCAGAACTAACGAAGTTTGGCCAGGTTCAAGATATTTTGCCGCAGGGGAGTCGGCCGCAAAATCGTAGCTGTCCATGCTGAGATCGTTGAAGTCTTCATGAAGTGGAACCGAGTGGCCGTTGACGCCGAATGAAAGATCCAGCATGCCGTTTGGCAGGTAACGTGCCAATGCGAAATTACTACGAAGAAAATTAGGCGATATTATTACTTTTCCAAGTACAAGGATTTTTCCATCGGGTAACACGTAAACCTGTTCTGCCAGGCTTGTTGAATCAGGTACGAATGTGTTTGTGACGGGTACGCCGTTATTGAAGGATTCATCGGCGCTACCGTCAGGATTGAGGGCAGTAATGATGTATTGGCTACTGTCGTTGAGGGCGGTGCCACCCACGATATACAGCTTGTTCCCTGGACCGATTGCGACATCGGTGGCATCTGTCCCGGGAAGAATGATGATCTCACCTCTATTGAATTCGGGATCGAGTTCGCCTGCTCGGGGGGAGGCTAAGTTCTCTGTTTTACTGTTGTCGGTGTCCACGCCTGTATCTCCATTGGGGTACTGGCGTCATTTCATGCCTCGATCCGGTTCACGGCTACTGTCAGAGTTGACAGGTCGCGCAGTTTATCTGATGAGTGGCGAGGAAAAGGATTTATGCGGTTCATAAATCCTGAACACGTTTTTCCAGAAGGTGCTTCTCCGGTCCCTTCACCGGAGTGAAAAATCAGATCGTGCAGCCAGTGCCTTCCGTGTGCTCCAGAACGGAAGTCATGAAGAACAGGGGCGCTTCCTGTGTCGCCTCAACAGATGGCAGTTCAAAGCTACCCAGTACTTGCGCATGAAACTCGCCCAGCCGCATCGACTCTTCTTCCTTTGCCTTTGCCATTCTCGCGTGGTTCGCTGCGATTTCGTTGAGAGTTGACACGGTACATCTCCGTTTGCTGACCAAGCATTGATTGATTTGCCGCCGCGTCAGAATTACGTCGTTCTTGGCTGCTGGAGCAAGCCGGTGCAAACCCTAAGCCAGACTTTGCCGTCGGTTGGCCGTAACGTTCGACAAGCGACGAATGGCGGGGAAAGCACCCAGGCAGACGCGTACGACGCCGCAACGTTGCAACCATGCCTCAATAATAAGTCACTGATAATACAAACCGACCCATTCGAAACGATTGTGTGTGCCGGGCCGGTCCACGTCTTCGATGTCAACCTCGATCATTCCGGATCGACGCCATAGGCTGCCGGCGCGGGTGTCGCTTTTTTAAATGCCACGATCACTGCGATGCCGATCAGGCTGGTGGCGAACGCCAGCAGCAGGATCACCTGTTGCGTGCCGATCGGCGCGGCCAGCACTGCGACCAACAGGCCTGCCAGCGGTTGGGACAAGTTGTTGAGCAGCGTAATGACGCCAACGGTCTTGCCAAAATCCTGGGGCGGAATGACTTGTTGGCGGATGCTGCGCATGTACACGTTGAACATCTTGTCGAAGCCGACAACCAGCAGGAAACCGATCACATAACCCCAGGCATGGGGGCTGAACGCGGTGATGAATGCACCGGCGGCAATCAACGTGTAGGACAGGGCACCCAGCAATTTCAAGGGCAGCGTGACCCGCGCCAGGAAGAACAGGATGACGATGGTGGTCACGGCACCGGCCGCCTGCACCCCGGCGTAATAGTCCTTGCCGGCGCTGTATTGACCGATGACCATGGCCGCCGAAGTGGCGAGTGTGACACCGATGATCAAGTTGACGCCCACCGCCAGGCTGATGACCTTCTTCAGTTCCGCCAGGTTGCGGATATGGCCGAAAGCGATGCGCAACGGGTTGAGCCAGAGGTCGTGATGCTGCTCGAACGTTTCCAGGGTGACCGAACTGGTGCGCTGCCAGTACAGCATCGCCAGGTCCGCCAGCAGGAACAGCCCGGCAATCGCCAGCACCACCCAGTGCCACGCCCACACCTCAAGCATCAGCGCGGCGAGCAACGGGCCCAGCACCAGGCCGGTCTGGTCGGCGATTTGCGAGTACGACAGGGTCTTGGTGTAGGTGTAGTGCTTGAATATGTAAGGCATCACCACTTCGCGGGCCATGATGCCCTGGGTGGTCAGTACGCCACACAACGCCGAGAGGGCCACGATCCAGTAGATGCCGCCAAAGATCGCGTACAGGACCACTGCCGCGACACACGCCGCGGCGCGATAGACCTGGCTGATGTGCAGGATGCGGATGGGCGAGAACTTGTCGCACAGGGCGCCGCAAATCGGGAACGACAAGTAGCGCGGCAGGGACTCGACGAAGAAGGCCAGGCCCGCCCAGGAAACGCTATTGGTGGTCTGGAACACAATCAGCGGGACGATGAACAACAGTATCTGGTCGGCCAGCCGGGAGAGGAACATTGAGGTGAAAAAAGCCAGGTAATCCTTGCGCATGGTGTTCTCGTGTCGAGGAGCGGGGGAGCCGGTTGAAGCTCAATAGGCAGAGCCGGACGCGTCATTCAGGTTGTGTCGCTCGTCGCCCTTGAGGGGGGGATTGAAGACGCTGACCAGGATCAGGTCCTGGTCTTTCCCGCCGCGCAGGTAATGACGGTCATGCTGGTCGAGTACGTAGATATCGCCGGGGCGAATCGGGTACACGTTGCCCTCCATGTCTTCGACTTCACCCTCACCGGCAATGCAGTAGCAGGCTTCGAGGTGGTTGCGATAGTGCAGCAATGACTCTGTGCCGGCGCGCACTACGGTATGGCACACGGTGTAGCCCATCCCGTCTTTTTCGGTCAGCAACCGATGGCTGGTGCCGGCTCCCCACTCGACGAAGTGGGCGGTTTTTTCGATGTCGGATTTGTTGCGAACAAACATACCTGTCTCCTGGGTGATATTACGGCGTGATCAGTGTCGGGCAGGCCGGCGCATCGACGACAAAGTCGGCGTAGCCCAGCATGGCGCTGTCCCAATGGACATCGCGGTGCGCCACCATGGCCTGCAGGTCGCGCCAATGACGATGCAGCGAGTTGTCACGGGTCATGGACGAGGCGCCCGCATGTTCCACCAGGCGCTGGATGGCTTGAAGGCAAAGCCGCGCCACGTAGCTGCGATCGCGCTTGAGCCGTAGCAGTTCGTCCATGGACAACGGCCGTCGCGCCAGGCCGGACTCATGCAGCATGGACACCAGCGTGGTGTACAAGGCCGTTGCGGCCGACAATTGCGCGGCGCTGTGGGCCAGCCGTTCCCTGGCCGGGGCCGAGGACGGGGTTTTTTGCTGTCTCAGTGATTCGAGATGGCTGGCATAAGCCCCTTCGGCACAGCCCAGCACGGGCCCGAGAAGGGACGTGGTGATAAAAGGCACGATCGGCACGCTGTACAGGTAGTCGCCGGCTAATTCGCTCATGCGATGGGCGAAGATCTCCTCAAGGTGGAACACCTGTTCGGCGGGCACCAGGACGTCCCGCAACAACACATCGTGCGAGCCCGTGGCCGCCATGCCGCAGGTGTCCCACGTGTCCAGTATCTCCACATCGCGGGTCGACACCACCACCAGCATCCGCTCCGGACCGGGTGTGCCGTCGTGATCGGTCACGGGGGCGTTGAGCAACAGCCAGGTGGCGTGCCCGATCCCCGAGCTGAAGCGCCAGGTGCCGTTGACCCGAATACCGTCCGCGTCCGCCGACAACCGGCTGTGAGGGCCGACGGATGCGGAGGCGAATAGCTGCGGCCGACCATTCTCGAACAAGCGGTGCTGGCATGCCTGGCTCAGGCGACCTGCAATGGCGGCATGTCCACCCACCAGGCTGATCATCCAGGCTGTCGAGGCGCAGGCGCGGGCAGCCAGCCGCGAAGCTTCCATCAGCATGGGCCAGCCGGGCGCGTCCAAGGGCTCACGGCGAGGGGAGACCAGTTCAAGCAAGCCATCGTCGAACAATTCGTCGAACGTCGCCTGGCTCAATGTTCGATTCCGCTCGGCCTCGGTCGCGCGTTGCTGCCAGTGCGCCAGGCGTTGTCGGACCCGCTCCACCGGCGTTGGCCGGCTCGCCTCGCCGAGGCGGTGCATGCTTTCGTCACGCATCGGCGCGCTCCTCTTCGCGCGGCAGCGGGGCGCGAGTCACATAGCCAATGGCCGAAGGCTCGAAGCAAAACCCTTCAGGCTGGTGGATCGGGCCCAGTACGTTGAGGAATTGCTCGAGTCGGGCCCCATCGTCCGTGGCAACGAACTCATAGAAATTCGTACTGTTCCACAGCAGGTAGACGTATTTGAAATGACTGGACAGCGCTTCGACGAGCTCGGGCATCAGCACTTGGCCGTTTTGCATCTGCTCCAGCATCTGCTGGCGTTTCCAGTCGATCTCTTCCTGGGTGAAATAACGCGTCTTGAAACCGTTGTCCTTCATCCGCTCGCGCTCCAGGTACTGCCCGACATCCTCGTGGTTGAGCTTTTCCAGAAAAAACACCAGGGCACCGGGTTTCAGCAAGGGCTTGATGTGATTGACCTGGGCTTTGCGGTCGCGGCTATAGAACTGGAAGGCCGCGGTTTCATAGACGTAATCGAACCCTTCTCGGAATCGCCCGTAAGGCGCTTCAGCGAACAGTCGGGGTTGCAGGGTCAGGAAGGACTGGGGATAGAACAGGGAACGCGTCGGGTCGGCGTACCGGTCGAAGTGAGCTTGGTTGGCTGTGTTGGGCGAGGTGGTGAAGGTGTTGATCAAGCCTTGGGAATGCGCAGCGAGTGCGCGCCCGTTGCTGCCATCAAACGCATCGATCTCGAAAAAACTGAAGGTTCGAGGCTCATCAGCCTGCCGGGCCTGGGAGAGCCGCGTGAGGGCGACGCCGATTCTCGCCATCTCTTCGAGAATGTACGGAACGCTCGCCAGAAAGTGCAGGAACAGCGGGCCGGCGTCCGCCACCAGTCGGTCGTGGTAGGCCACGACGTCGGCATCGGCCATGGCGTGCCGCAGATGGCTGGTCAACGACTGCGCCGGAACCTGGGTCGCACCGGTGGCCAAGCGATGGAAGTGATCGGCCAGATGCAGCATCGAGCTGTTTTTCAGGTCTTCGTCCGGGCTGAAAGGAATGGCCGGTGGGGTGGTGTCCATTTTTATCGCTCCTTGATATCAGATCAGTCCCTTGGCGGTGATCTTTCCCGAGTCGGTTTTTGGCAACGTGTCCATGAATACACACTGGGTCGGTACCATGTGCCAGTCCAGTAACGCCTGGCAGTGTTCCAGCAGCGCCTGCTCCGTTGTGTCCTGGCAATCGGCTTCCAACACGACGCAGGCCTTGGGGACGAACCCGGCGGACTCGTCGGCGACGGGGACCACCACGACCTGTGCGACCGAAGGGTGGGACGCCAGGCATTGTTCGATTTCCCGTGGGTTCACTTTCCACAGATTGCGCGCGAACAGGTCGTCTTTCCGGCAGACGTAATACAGATAACCGTGCGCATCCCTCCGGAAGAAGTCGCCGGTACGGTAATACCTGTCCCGGCCGAAACAGTTGTATTTGAATGCCCTGGCTGTCTCTTCAGGCATCTTCCAATATTCCAGCATCAAATAATCGCTGCTCACCAGAAGTTCGCCGACCACATCCGGTTCTGTAATCGGCTCGTCATGTTCGTTGACGATCACGGCCTGCACGCCTTTAAGCGGCTTGCCTACCGAGCCAGGGTACTGTGCAATATCGGCTGGTGGCAGATAACTGACTCGCTTGCATTCGGTAAGACCGTAGTTGGAAAAGATATCGACGTTGGGAAGTGCCTGTCTTATTTGTTGAATGTGCCGTGGATAAAGCGGTTGGCCACTGCTGGATATATAACGAAGCGAGGGTAATTGCCGTTGCCAATGCTTGCCCATGCTGGCCAGCAGGAAAAACACCGGTGGGAAGACATGCAGGCCGGTCACCTGTTCTCGCCTGATCACTTCGAGCACGTCGTCGGCACAGTTCGCGGGTTGGCTTTCGATCACGGCCGTGCCGCCAAAGAACAACGGCATCATGATGTTGTAGACGCCATAGTCGGAAGCCAGGGTCGAGTAACTGAGGATGACATCGCTGGCGGTATTGCCCAGGTAATCGATGACGCTGGTCGCGGCCGCGATCATGATGGGGTGGTTGACCACCACGCCCTTGGGGTTGAAGGTGGATCCGGAGGTGTAGAAGATCGAGGTCGGCAGGCGTTCGTCGATAGCGGGAAGCGGTTTTTCCAGGTCCTCCGGCGTCAGTGCTTCCAAGGCTTTTGCAAGGCTGGGGGCGTCTGCCGGGAGGTCCTGGGGCGCACCGAACACAAGGATCGTCTCCAGATTCGCCGCCGAGGCCAGCACCCCTGGATCCTCGTAGCGATCGGTGAGCAATACCCGGGCATCGGTGTGCTCCAGTTGATAGAGCAGTTTGCTGCGGCTGTAGGTGGGGTGTGTCGCGGCAGTGATTGCGCCGATTTTCAATACGCCCAGAAAAGCCGCGATCAAGTCTGCGCTGATCCGCGAGTACAGGGCCACACGGTCGCCACGCTTGACGCCGCACTTGATCAGCAAAGCGGCGATCGATGTGGCGCGCTTTTCCAGGGTGTCATACCGAGTGTGGACACCATCGATGACCAGTGCTGATTTACCAGGCGTAAGACGGGCATTGTTTTCGAAGAAATGATGAAAAAGAGGCATCAGCGATCCCTTTGCATTAACTGCCTGTCGTTTCAATTGAATCGAAGATTCACCAGGACGGCGATACTTATCGGCGAGAAGAAATACACGCCAGTGCAGGGTCGAGAAGAGTATTCAGAGGCGATAGGCAGTGGGGCGCCGAGAGGCGGCATAAGCGTGATCTCCTTGTTGTTTTTATTGCCATCCATGATGAAGCTGTAGCTTGAAGTCGGCCTGATAGTTCCATTGAGAAGTTTGACTGTCAAGCTTGCCGGGCCGAGCTGGCGCAAGGTTTTTGTCACGGTGTTGTGACAATATTAGATGTCCGCAGAAAGTGTGGGAAATTGCCTAAATATCAGTCTTTGACCTAAGTAAGAATATTCTTGAAGCCCAGTAGGCCCGAGTATTTATAAACTGAATGTAGCCTCGTTTGCGTGGGCCTTGTATCCGCGGTTACGGCGGCACGAACCGATGACCGTGCTGATCGTCTACATTGACAGGGGGATATCCCCTTTCTTGAGAGCATTACCATGTTCAGATCACGCTCGTTGATTGCAGCTTTAACTTGCCTTGCCCTGGTGGCGGCTTCCGAGGTTGTCGTGGCGGACCCGGGTAACGGCAAGGGCAACGCCCAATTCGATCAAGGCCAGGGCCACGGGCAAGGAGGTAAAGGTGGGCAGGGCAACAAGGGCGGGCAGGGGAATTCCGGCAACAAAGGCAATCAGGGTGGCAAGGGCGACCCGGGTGGCGATTGGCATAACGGTCCCAGCATTGACCGCGGCGGTGTACTCAGCCTGATCGGCGGTCATCGCGATTATTGGAGCCCCGGCCCGCCCTTGCCGCCGGGCATCCAGAAAAACCTGGCCCGAGGCAAGCCGTTGCCTCCTGGCATCGCCAAGAAGCTTGATGGCCGACTGCTGGGGCGTTTGCCGCACTATGACGGTTATGAATGGCAGCAGGTCGGCACGGACCTGATCCTGGTGGCGATCGCCAGCGGCATCATCTACGAAGTGCTCAATGGCGCGTTCGACTGACCCGGTGTTCCAACTGACTGGCACCTCTTTGCAGCGGTGCCAGTCAGTGAAGCGAACCTCCTGTGGGAGCGAGCTTGCTCGCGATGGCGTCGTGTCAGTCACTTCATCATTGGCTGAGTGGACGCTATCGCGAGCAAGCTCGCTCCCACAGTTGTCGCGGTGTTCACGCAATCGGCATTCACCACAAAGCCCTTGTGGGACAGGGGGTGTATCAACTTTCAAGTTGTCGCAGGCGCTTGTACAGGGTATTGCGGCTGACGCCCAACCGTCGCGCCAGGTGTGAAATGTTTCCGCCCACGGCCTGCAATTGGCGGTTCAGGTCTTCGGCATCGTTGAGATCCACCCTCAGCGGCTCCGGTGTTTCCACCGGCTCCATTTCCAAGTCGACAAAAAAGTCGTCGGGCAGGTGCTCCGGTCGGATTGGCTGTTCCTCGGCCATCGCCAGGGCCACTTGCAGCACGCTGCTGACCTGTCGCAGGTTGCCCGGCCAGGGATGGCGTTCGAACAGGTCCAGGACCTCACGGCTCAGGCCGGCCCATTGGGTCGGTTCGCGGTGGTGTTCCCAGAGGCGTTTGAACAGCGCCTGCTTGTCGCTGCGTTCGCGCAGGGGCGGCAGTTCCAGGGTCAGGCCGCCGATGCGGTAGTACAAGTCTTCGCGAAACCGGCCCAGTTGCACCTGTTCGCGCAGCGAGCGGTTGGTAGCGGAGATGATACGGATGTCTACCGGGAACAGCTCGGCGCTGCCCACCGGTTGTACGCAACGCTCCTGCAAGACCCGCAACAGTCGGGCCTGGGTCGGCAGGGGCATGTCGCCGATTTCGTCGAGGAACAGCGTTCCGCGGTCAGCCTTGCGGATCAGGCCGATGCTGCCTTTCTGGTTGGCGCCGGTGAAGGCGCCTTTTTCGTAACCGAACAATTCAGATTCCACCAGCTCGGCGGGGATCGCCGCGCAGTTGACGGCTATGAACGGCTGTTTGCAGCGCGAGCTGGCCTGGTGCAGGGCTTTGACGAACACTTCCTTGCCGACGCCGGTCTCGCCATGGATCAGCAGCGGAATGTCCTTCTCCAGCAAGCGCTCGGCCTGGCGCACGGCTTTTTCCACACGGCTGTCACCGAAGTGCAGGGTATTGAGGCTGATGACGTTGCTGGCGGGGGCTGGCGCAGGCGTCGCTTCGGTGAAGACCCGTGCCCTGATCGACACCTGGCTCGGGCGCCTGAGCAAGCACTGGAATCGATTGCTGCCAGACGCTTGCAGGGCGAACGGCAGGCCGTCGGGTTGGTTCAGCAGTTCCAGCAGCGAAACCTTGAACAGGCTTTCAATGCTCACCCGTGACAGGCTCAGGCCCAGCAGGTTGTCGGCCCGGCGGTTGGCGGAAAGCACCTGGCCGCTCTCATCGAAGATCAGCAGCCCGGCCCATTGGCTGTCGAGGTTGTTCAAGCCGGTGTTGAAGGTCAGCTGGAAGTGTTCACCGCGAAACAGGTTGAGGATCAGCCGGTTCTCCACGGTCTGGCTCATCATCTTGACCATGCCCAGGGTGTGGGATGGCGGCAGGTAGCTGTCGCTGGAGACGTCCAACACGGCGATGACCTTGCGCTCGGCGTCGAAGATCGGCGCGGCGGAGCCGGTCATGAAGCGGTTGGCCTTGAGGAAGTGTTCATCGTGCTCGATGTGCACTGCCTGTTCGCAGGCCAACGCGGTGCCGATGGCGTTGGTGCCGGTGCAACGCTCCATCCAGCTCGCCCCGGCGCTGAAGCCATGGGCCAGTTTCGGCTCGATGAAGCGCTGGGTGCCCCAGGAGGTCAACACCTGGCCCTGGTTGTCGGCCAGCATGATCAGGCAATTGGAGTTGCTCAGGATGTTCTCGTAATACGGCAAGACTTCCTGATGGGTGGTCTGCACCAGCGAATGCTGGCTCTCCAGCAACTGGGCGATGCCTTGGGCGGGCAACTGATCGAAGGCCGGCGCGCTCTGGTGATTCAGGCCAAAGGCGCGGCAACGGGACCAGGAGGCCTGGATGATGGCCTCGTGGGACAAGGCTGGTGCAGGTGCGGCCATGGGGCACTCTCGCAGGTGCTGTTTTTATTGTTGTGGCAAGTCTCGCACAGACTCCTTGTGCTGGGGCAAGCCTGAATAGCACGTAATACACAGACCATGTGGGAGCGGGCTTGCTCGCGAAAGCGCCGTGACAGCCGACATTTGTACTGACTGACACACCGCCTTCGCGAGCAAGCCCGCTCCCACAGGGATCGAATTCAGGCTAACCGAAAACGTTCATTCAGTGTTGTTCAAAATTGTTCATTGTCAACCCGTGAATTGTTCAGTTGTTCAGTTGTGGCTGTTCACTTGTGTTCATCTGCGAACGTGTTGTTCTCGGCTTTTTTTAAAAAAAATAAGCCAGGTCAATGGCTTGTGATTTCTGGCACGGCTTTCGCTTTGCAACTCGGGTCGCTTGACTCCAAATAATAAAAAGGCCGAGCCATGTCATTAAAGCTTGAGCACATCTGTCGCACCGTCGAAGGCCAGACCTGGATCGACGATGCCAATCTGAGTTTCGAACCCGGATCCTTCAACGTCCTGTTGGGCCGCACGCTGTCCGGCAAGACCAGCCTCATGCGCCTGATGGCCGGTCTGGACAAGCCCGACAGTGGCCGCATTCTGATGAACGGCGTCGACGTCACTAACCGCCCGGTGCGGCTGCGCAACGTGTCGATGGTTTACCAGCAGTTCATCAACTACCCGACCATGACCGTTTTCGAAAACATCGCCTCGCCGTTGCGCCAGGCCGGTGTGTCCGACGAAGTCATCCAGAGCAAGGTGCTGGAAACCGCCAGGATGCTGCGGATCGAGAAATTCCTCAAACGTCATCCATTGGAGTTGTCCGGCGGCCAGCAGCAGCGCACGGCCATGGCCCGGGCGCTGGTCAAGGACGCCGAACTGATCCTGTTCGACGAGCCCTTGGTGAACCTGGACTACAAGCTGCGTGAAGAGCTGCGCCAGGAAATGCGCGAGCTGTTCCAGGCCCGCCACACCATCGCTGTCTACGCCACCACCGAGCCTAACGAAGCGCTGGCCCTGGGCGGCACCACCACGATCCTGCATGAGGGCCGGGTGATTCAGAGTGGCAAGTCGTCTTCTGTCTATCACCAGCCACAAACCGTGCTGGCCGCCGAGTTGTTTTCCGAACCGCCGATCAACCTCATGCCGGGTCGTATCGCCGGCAATGAAGTCAGCTTCGCCAATTTCGTGCACTTCCCGCTGAACGTCGACCTGCGCCCGGTGGGCGAGGGCGAGTTCCGTTTCGGCGTGCGCCCCAGCCATATTTCCCTGGTGCCGAGCAACGACGACGACCTCGAACTGGCGGTGACCGTCGAAGTGGCCGAGATCAGCGGCTCGGAGACGTTCCTGCACGTGCGCAACGAACATTTCCTGCTGGTGCTGCACTTGCCAGGGGTACATGAGTACGACGTGGATGCGCCGATTCGCATCTACATTCCGACCCATAAACTGTTTGTCTTCGACGCCCAGGGCAAGCTGGTCCAAGCCCCAGGGCAGCGTATCGCGAGGGTTGCCTGATGGCTGAAATTCGTTTGCAGAACCTCGCCCACAGCTACACCAGCACCCCGGCGGGCCCCGAGGATTACGCGATCCGCGAGATGAACCACATCTGGGAGCAGGGCGGCGCCTATGCGCTGCTCGGACCTTCGGGCTGCGGCAAGTCCACCTTGCTCAACATCATTTCCGGCTTGCTCAGCCCTTCCGAAGGGCAGGTGATGTTCGACAGCAAAGTCGTCAACGACCTGACCCCGGAACACCGCAACATCGCCCAGGTGTTCCAGTTCCCGGTGGTGTACGACACCATGACGGTGTTCGACAACCTGGCGTTTCCGCTGCGCAACCAGGGCATGGCCGAAGCGCGGATCCACACCAAGGTGCAGGAAATCGCCGAGGTCCTGGACCTGCAGAACCTGCTGGACAAAAAGGCCCGCAACCTCACCGCCGATGAGAAGCAGAAAGTCTCCATGGGCCGCGGGCTGGTGCGCGACGATGTGTCGGCGATCCTGTTCGACGAGCCACTGACGGTGATCGACCCGCACCTGAAATGGAAACTGCGGCGCAAGCTCAAGCAGATCCATGAGCAGTTCAACATCACCATGGTCTACGTCACCCACGACCAGTTGGAAGCTTCGACGTTCGCCGACAAGATCGCGGTGATGTACGGCGGCCAGATCGTGCAGTTCGGCACGCCCCGGGACTTGTTCGAGCGTCCGAGCCACACCTTTGTCGGCTACTTCATCGGCAGCCCGGGGATGAACCTGATCGAGGTCACGGCGCAGCCCGGCGGTGTCGGTTTCGCCTCGACCCACTTGCCGCTGTCGGAAACCTTGCAACGTCGTGTCGCCGAAGCCAAAGGCAAAAGCCTGAAGGTCGGTATCCGACCCGAGTTCGTGCATGTCTGGGAGGGCCCCTACGACGACGCGATGCGGGCTGATGTGGTGCACGTCGAAGACCTGGGCACCTACAAGATCCTGACCCTCAACCTCGATGGCGCACCGCTGAAGGTCCGCCTGGCCGAAGACAAGCCGGTGCCGGAAGGCACGGCGTACATCAGTTTTCCGGTCCAATGGCTGATGGTCTATGCCGATGAATACCTGCTGGAACCGTTGAGCGAGGTGCAGCCATGAACAAGGTGCAGAACAACAAGGCCTGGTGGCTGGTATTGCCGGTGTTCCTGCTGGTGGCCTTCAGCGCCGTGATTCCGATGATGACCGTGGTCAACTATTCGGTGCAGGACATCTTCGACCAATCCAGCCGCTACTTCGTCGGTGCCGACTGGTACAAGCAGGTGCTGCTCGACCCGCGGCTGCATGACTCGCTGTTGCGCCAGTTCATCTACTCGGCGTGCGTGCTGTTGATTGAAATTCCCCTCGGCATCGCCATCGCCCTGACCATGCCGACCAAGGGCAAATGGTCGTCCCTGGTGCTGATCATCCTGGCGATTCCGCTGCTGATCCCGTGGAACGTGGTGGGCACCATCTGGCAGATTTTCGGCCGCGCCGACATCGGTTTGCTGGGCTCGACCCTCAACGGCCTGGGCATCAACTACAACTACGCGGCCAACACCATGGACGCCTGGGTCACCGTTTTGGTGATGGATGTCTGGCACTGGACTTCGTTGGTGGCGCTGCTGTGTTATTCGGGGCTGCGAGCGATTCCCGACGTGTACTACCAAGCCGCGCGGATCGACCGGGCGTCGAACTGGGCCGTGTTCCGTCACATCCAGTTGCCGAAGATGAAGAGCGTGCTGCTGATCGCCGTGATGCTGCGTTTCATGGACAGCTTCATGATCTACACCGAGCCGTTCGTACTCACCGGCGGCGGGCCGGGCAACGCCACCACGTTCCTCAGCCAGACCCTGACGCAGATGGCCATCGGCCAATTTGACCTGGGCCCGGCGGCGGCGTTTTCCCTGGTGTATTTCCTGATCATTCTGTTGGTGTCCTGGCTGTTCTATACCGCCATGACGCACTCCGACGCCAACCGTTGAGGCCCGCACGATGAGCAAGAAAAAGCTGATTCCGCTGTTGATCTACATCCTGTTCCTGCTGGTGCCCATCTACTGGCTGCTGAACATGTCGTTCAAGAGCAACACCGAGATCCTCGGCAGCCTGACCCTGTGGCCGCAGGATTTCACCTTCCACAACTACAAGGTGATCTTCACCGACCCGAGCTGGTACACCGGTTACTTGAACTCGCTGTACTACGTGAGCCTGAACACGGTGATTTCCTTGGGCGTGGCGTTGCCGGCGGCCTATGCGTTTTCCCGCTATCGGTTCCTGGGGGACAAGCATCTGTTTTTCTGGCTGTTGACCAACCGCATGGCGCCACCGGCGGTGTTCCTGTTGCCGTTCTTCCAGCTGTATTCGTCCATCGGGTTGTTCGACACCCATATCGCCGTGGCCCTGGCCCATTGCTTGTTCAACGTGCCGTTGGCGGTGTGGATCCTCGAAGGCTTCATGTCCGGGGTGCCGAAAGAAATTGACGAGACCGCCTACATTGACGGCTACAGTTTCCCCAAGTTCTTCGTCAAGATCTTCATTCCGTTGATTGGCTCCGGCATCGGTGTCACGGCATTTTTCTGCTTCATGTTTTCCTGGGTCGAACTGTTGCTGGCGCGCACGCTCACCTCGGTGAATGCCAAGCCGATCGCGGCGGTCATGACCCGTACGGTATCGGCGTCCGGTATCGACTGGGGGGTGCTGGCGGCGGCGGGGGTGTTGACCATCCTGCCGGGCATGCTGGTGATCTGGTTCGTTCGTAACCACGTGGCCAAGGGCTTTGCCCTGGGCCGGGTCTGAGGAATCGATGATGGAATGGATGAACTGGACCGGCCCGACGGCGGCTTTTTTTGGGGTCATCGCCTTGCTGCTGGCAGGTATGACCACGTGGGAACTGCGTTCGCCGAGCATTCCTCGGCGTGGTTTCCTGCCGATTGCCACCACCCGTGGCGATCGGTTGTTTATCGGTCTTCTCGGTAGCGCCTACCTGCATCTGCTGGTGATCGGCGCCACCGACTGGAGCATCTGGATAGCGTTCGCGTTGTCTTGGGTGTGGCTGTTGGCAGTGATGCGGTGGGGCTAATCGCGACAATTCGACGATCAGGCTCTTAAACCCAAACAGGAGGTCTCTATGTTCAATAAAAACAATAAGCTGCGACATAGCGTTTCATTGGCAGCCATGCTGGCACTCAGTGGGCTGAGCGCTACGGCCTGGGCCGACGCCTATGAAGACGCCGCTAAAAAATGGATCGGCAGTGAATTCAAGCCGTCGACCCTGACAGCCGAGCAGCAGCTCGAAGAACTCAAATGGTTCATCAAGGCCGCCCAGCCGTTTCGCGGGATGAAAATCAACGTGGTGTCGGAAACCATCGCCACCCACGAATATGAATCCAAGGTGTTGGCCAAGGCCTTCATCGAAATCACCGGGATCCAGCTGACCCACGACCTGCTCCAGGAAGGCGACGTGGTGGAGAAGCTGCAGACCCAGATGCAATCGGACAAGAATATCTATGACGGCTGGGTCAACGACTCGGACTTGATCGGTACGCACTTCCGCTATGGCAAGACCGAATCGATCACCGACCTGATGGCCAACGAAGGCAAGGATTTCACCTCGCCAACCCTGGACCTCAAGGACTTCATCGGTATTTCTTTCACCACCGCGCCGGACGGCAAGGTCTATCAACTGCCCGACCAGCAATTCGCCAACCTGTACTGGTTCCGCGCCGACTGGTTCGAGCGTGCGGACCTGAAGGCCAAGTTCAAGGAGAAATACGGCTACGAGTTGGGCGTGCCGGTGAACTGGTCGGCCTATGAAGACATCGCCAAGTTCTTCTCCGAAGACGTCAAGGAGATCGATGGCAAGCGCGTCTACGGGCACATGGACTACGGCAAGAAAGATCCGTCCCTGGGCTGGCGCTTCACCGATGCCTGGTTCTCCATGGCCGGTGGCGGTGACAAGGGCCTGCCCAATGGCCTGCCGGTGGACGAGTGGGGCATTCGCGTCGAGGACTGCCATCCGGTCGGTTCCAGCGTGACCCGTGGCGGCGACACCAACGGTCCCGCGGCCGTGTTCGCCACCACCAAATACGTGGAATGGATGAAGAAATACGCGCCACCGGAAGCGGCGGGCATGACCTTCTCCGAGTCCGGCCCGGTGCCGTCCCAAGGCAACATCGCCCAGCAGATCTTCTGGTACACCGCTTTCACGGCCGACATGACCAAGCCGGGCCTGCCGGTGATGAACGCCGACGGCACGCCGAAATGGCGCATGGCACCTTCGCCACGCGGCCCGTATTGGGAAGAAGGCATGAAGCTTGGGTATCAGGATGTGGGTTCCTGGACGTTCATGAAGTCCACGCCTGAGAAGCAGAAACTCGCGGCCTGGCTCTATGCGCAGTTCGTGACGTCCAAGACCGTGTCGCTGAAGAAGACCATCGTTGGCCTGACGCCGATTCGTGAGTCGGACATCAACTCCCAGGCGCTGACCGACCTGGCACCGAAACTCGGTGGTCTGGTGGAGTTCTACCGCAGCCCGGCCCGCGTGCAATGGACCCCGACCGGGACCAACGTGCCGGACTACCCACGCCTGGCGCAATTGTGGTGGAGCCACATCGCCGAAGCTGCCAGCGGCGAGAAAACGCCGCAGCAGGCCCTCGACGGGTTGGCCAAGGATCAGGATGCGATCATGACCCGCCTGGAACGCTCCAAGGCCCAAGCCACCTGCGCACCTAAGATGAACCCTGAGCGCGATGCGCAATACTGGTTCGACCAACCGGGCGCACCGAAGCCGAAACTGGCGAACGAGAAGCCTAAGGGCGAAACCGTGAGCTACACCGAGCTGTTGAAATCATGGGAGGCGGCACGCAAGTAAAGCCCCGGATGTGAAAACGAACGGCACCGAAAGGTGCCGTTTTTTTTGGCCTGGGCTCACCGCAGCAGGCAGACCCGCCGCCATCGCGAGCAAGCTCGCTCCCACAGGGGTTGGTGGTGACCCCGGATATTGCGTACACCCAAAATCCATTGTGGGCGCTGCTCCCACAGGATTTGGCGATGTCCATGAATGCTGCATACACCACAGTTTCCCCTGTGGGAGCGAGCTTGCTCGCGAAGAGGCCGGCAGGCCATCCACATAAACCGACAGGCAAAAAAAACCGGCGCAACCGAGGTCGCGCCGGTGGTGGTGCCAGTGGCTGCACGGATATTCGTGGGTCCGTGCCGCCACCGTTGAACCCGTGTCGGTTATGCCCGTTCCAGCGCCAGGGCCACGCCTTGGCCGCCGCCGATGCACAGGGTCGCGAGGCCTTTCTTGGCGTCGCGCTTGATCATTTCATGCAGCAGCGACACCAGGACCCGGCAACCCGACGCGCCGATGGGGTGGCCCAGGGCGATGGCGCCGCCATTGACGTTGACCTTGTCCATGTCCCATTTCAGTTCCCGGGCCACCGCCAGCGACTGGGCGGCGAAGGCTTCGTTGGCTTCGATCAGGTCCAACTCCTCCAGCGACCAGCCGGCCTTGTCCAGGCAGCGACGGGTGGCCGAGACCGGGCCGATGCCCATGATCGCCGGGTCGACACCGGCATTGGCGTAGGCAGTGATTTTCGCCAGCACCGGCAGGCCCAGGGCCTTGGCTTTTTCCGCGCTCATCAGGATCACGGCGGCGGCGCCATCGTTGAGCGAGGACGCATTGCCCGCGGTGACGCTGCCGTCCTTCTTGAAGGCAGGCTTGAGCTTGCCCAGGGATTCGGCGGTGGTACCGGCGCGCGGTTGTTCATCCGTGGCGAACGCCACGGGATCGCCTTTGCGCTGGGGAATCAGGATCGGCGTGATCTCATCGGCAAACCGACCTCCCTCAATGGCGGCGACGGCCTTCTGCTGGGAAGCGGCAGCGAAGGCGTCCTGCTCCTCGCGGCTGATGCCGTACTTGTCCACCAGGTTCTCGGCGGTGATGCCCATGTGGTAATCGTTGAAGGCATCCCACAGGCCGTCGGTGATCATGCTGTCGATCATCTTCGCGTGGCCCATGCGCAGGCCGGTGCGGGCGGCCGGCAGGACGTAGGGCGCCAGGCTCATGTTTTCCATGCCGCCGGCGATGATGACCTCGGCGTCGCCACAGCGGATCGCCTGGGCGCCCAGGTGCAACGCCTTGAGGCCCGAACCGCAGACCTTGTTCAAGGTCAGCGCTGGCACCGCATGGGGCAGGCCGGCGAGGATCGACGCCTGGCGCGCCGGGTTTTGCCCGGAACCTGCGGTCAGCACCTGGCCGAGAATCACTTCATCGACCTGTTCGCCGGACAAACCGGTCTGCTCCAGCAGGCGACGAATCACCGCGGCACCGAGTTCCGGCGCGGGAATGGCAGCCAGCGAACCCTGGAAGCTGCCGATGGCGGTACGGGTAGCGGCGACAATCACGACTTCTTGCATCGAATCTCTCCTCACTGGGCAGCGAACTGCATTTCAGGCACGTGGTCCGGCACGATCAACTTGCCGGCGGTCTTGGCGACGATTTCCTCGACGCTGACGCCTGGGGCACGCTCTTTCAGGATGAAGGCGCCGTCCTGGATTTCCAGGTAGGCCAGGTCGGTCAGCACACGCTTGATGCAACCGGCGCCGGTCAGCGGCAGGCTGCAGCGCGGCAGCAGTTTCGACTCACCGTCCTTGGACGCATGGGTCATGGTGACGATGATGTTCTCGGCGCCGGCCACCAGGTCCATCGCACCGCCCATGCCCTTGACCAGCTTGCCGGGGATCATCCACGAGGCAATGTTGCCTTGGACATCCACCTCGAATGCGCCGAGCACGGTCAGGTCGATGTGGCCGCCGCGGATCATGGCAAACGATTCGGCGGAAGAGAAGATCGACGCGCCGATGCGCGCAGTAACCGTCTGTTTGCCGGCGTTGATCATGTCGGCATCGACTTCGGCTTCGGTGGGAAACGCGCCCATGCCGAGCAGGCCGTTTTCCGACTGCAGCATGACTTCCATGCCTTCGGGAATGTAGTTGGCGACCAGGGTCGGGATACCGATGCCCAGGTTCACGTAGTAGCCGTCCTGCATTTCGCGGGCGACGCGTTGAGCCATTTGTTCGCGGGAAAGTGCCATGTTCTTATTCCTTCATTCAGGCCGGGGGCAGGGGATCATTTACGCACGGTGCGCTGTTCGATGCGTTTTTCGAACGTGCCGCAAATGACCCGGTCGACGTAGATGCCAGGGGTGTGGATCTGCGTCGGGTCCAGCTCGCCGGGTTCGACGATTTCTTCGACTTCCACCACGGTGATCTTGCCCGCCGTGGCGGCCAGCGGGTTGAAGTTCTGGGCGGTATGGCGATAGATCACATTGCCGAAATGGTCGGCCTTCCAGCCTTTGACGATGGCGAAATCGCCGGTGATGGACTCTTCCATCAGGTACTGGCGGCCATGGAATTCACGCACTTCCTTGCCTTCGGCCACGGGCGTGCCGACGCCCGTGGCGGTGAAGAACGCGGGGATGCCGGCACCGCCGGCGCGCATTTTTTCGGCGAGGGTGCCTTGGGGGGTGAGCACGACTTCGATTTCGCCGCTCAGCAATTGCTGCTCGAACAGGGCGTTCTCGCCCACGTAGGAGGCGATCACCTTGCGGATCTGCCGGTCTTCCAACAGCACGCCGAGGCCGAAACCGTCGACGCCGCAGTTGTTGGACACCACGGTGAGGTCGCGGATGCCCTTGCGCTTGATCTCGGCGATCAGGTTTTCCGGAATACCGCACAGGCCGAAGCCGCCGGCGATGACGGTCATGCCGTCCTTCAAGCCTTCCAGCGCTTGTTCATAAGAGCTCACGCGTTTGTCGAAACCTGCCATAGACACCTCTTTTATTCTTGATGGGGTCGCAATGAGATGCAGTGTTGCGCCAAGTCATATATTTGTTAAGTTGATTTTTAGATTGGATTGATTGATAAAACTCAACAATTGCCCTCGGAGCACAGCGACCATGACCCTCAAGCAAATCCGTGCCTTCCTCGCGGTGGCCCAGAGCCTGAGCTTCGCCGTGGCCTGCGAGCGGCTGCACCTGTCCCAATCGGCCTTGAGCCTGACCATCAAGGCCCTGGAAGAAGGCCTCGGCGGTCGTTTGTTCAGCCGTAATACCCGTAACGTGGCGTTGACCCCCGAAGGTGAATCCTTGCTGCCACTGGCTCGACGGCTGGTGGCCGACTGGGACAACGCCGAGGACGAGATGCGCCAGCGCTTCACCTTGCAGCGCGGTCGCGTGACGCTGGCGGCGATGCCTTCGTTTGCCGGCAACCTGTTGCCGCCGATCCTCAAGACCTTCCGCGCCCGCTATCCGAATGTCAACGTCACGGTCAACGATGTGATCAACGAACAGGTGCTGGAAATGGTCCGTGATCGTCATGTCGAACTGGGCGTGGCATTCGAGCCGACGCAGGGTTCGTCCCTGGCGTTCACGCCCTTGTACCTCGATCGTTTCGTCGCGGTGGTGCCGTTGGATTCGGCCTTTGCCCAGCGCGACGAAATCCACTGGGAAACCCTGCTGGAGCAGCCGTTCATCACGCTGCAACGACCCTCCACCGTACGGGTGATGCTGGAAGAGCATCTGCAAGCCCGGGGCATGAAACTGCCTGTGGAGTTCGAGAGCCACCAATTGGCGACCGTCGGACGGATGGTCGCCAGTGGGCTGGGGGTCAGTGCCGTGCCGGCGCTGTGCGTCGGGCAGATGCATGAGCTGGGTGCCCGCTGCATCACCTTGAGCGATCCGGTGATCGAGCGAGCCATCGGCGTGCTGACCAAGCCGGGGCATGAATTGTCGGCGGCGGCGCAGGCGTTGTTCGATACGCTCAGGGATCAGGAGTTGGGTATGCAGTTGGCCGCAGGTTGACCCCGGCCACTGTGGGAGCGGGCTCGCTCGCGAAAGCGGTGTGTCAGTCGACAGCAGCATCGAATGTTCCATCGCCTTCGCGAGCAAGCCCGCTCCCACAAAGGGGCCGGGTGTTGCTAGAGCAGGTGTTGTGCCAGCAATGGCAGTAATTGCTCACACGGCTCTTCAAACTTGAGGTCCAGCAGCTCATCGGCCCGGGTCTTGCCGCGGTTGATTGCCAGCAGCGGCTTGCCCTGGTCCTTGATGGCCCGGCACAGGCGAAACGCCGAATACGCCATCAGCGAAGAACCCACCACCAGCAGGCCGTCCGCTTGCTCGACGGCTTGCATGGCGCGGGCCGCGGTGAGGGGGGCGACATTCTCGCCGAAAAACACCACGTCGGGTTTCAACCGCTCGCCGCCGCAATGGGGGCAATGGGGCACTTGGAAGCGCGCCTCGAACGCGGGGTCGAGCAGGGTGTCGCCATCGGGGGCCTGCACCGCATCGACACCCGCCAGGTAAGGGTTTTCGGCTTCCATCAACCGTTGAATCTGCTGTCGCTCGCTGAGCTGGCCGCAATCCAGGCACCGCACGCGATGCAGGCTGCCGTGCAGTTCGATGACGTCCTGGCTGCCGGCCTGGTCATGCAGGGTGTCGACATTCTGGGTAATCAGGCCGGTGATGCGTTGCTGCGCCTGCAACTCGGCCAAGGCTTCGTGAGCCACGTTCGGCCTGGCCTGCCTGACCCGGGGCCAGCCCAGCATCGCCCTTGCCCAATAGCGCCGTCGTGCCTCGGGCTGGGCGAGGAACTCCTGGTACATCATCGGTTGTCGACCCCGACGGACTCCGTCGCTGTCGCGGTAATCGGGGATGCCCGACGGGGTACTGATGCCGGCGCCGGTGAGCACCAGGAAGCGGCGCCCGGCGGTGTACGCCAGTAACTGATCGATGGGTGCCTGGTGAAGATCTTCGGGCATGGGAGGTGTCTGCGCTGGTCTTGAGCCGTTGAGGTTAGCACTTGGATCGAGCCGACGCCTTTCGTCGCCCTGGGGGTTGGTTTGTTCAAACTTTCCCCAGTGCCGCGCTATCCACTTTTATGTGCGGTACTTCAGAACCGTCGCGCTGCGTTGCAGTAGCGACCACGGCTAAGGAGAAGGAAATGGCAACGCCTAAAGAGAACCTGCTGGACTGGCTCAACGATGCCCATGCCATGGAGCAGCAAGCGGAAAAAATGCTCAAGGCCCAGGCCGAACGCCTGGAGCATTATCCGGTGCTCAAGGCCCGCATCGAGGAGCACTTGCAGGAAACCCTCGGACAACAAAAATTGGTCGAACAATGCATCCAGCGGCTGGGCGGCAGTACGTCGACGCTCAAGGACCTGGCCGGCAAGCTCATGGCCTTTGGTCAGGCGGTGGGCGGCATGACGATGAGCGATGAAGTGGTCAAGGGAGCCATGAGTGGCTATGTGTTCGAGAACCTTGAAATCGCCTCGTACACCGTATTGATCGAGGCGGCGAAAGTCGCCGGGGATGTGGAAACGCAACGGGCGTGCGAACAGATCCTGCCCCAGGAAATCGCCATGGCCGAGTGGTTGCGCGACCACTTGCCGGAAATCACCCGGGCGTTTCTGGAGCGTTCGGCCAATCCGCACACCGAAGCCAAGCGCTGAGTACGGCCACGTGTGGAAGAGCGACAGGCTAGCGTGCCGGTCGCTCCTTGAAGCTGCCGAGAAGAGGAAACGTATGAAGCAGACCACGGGTGAAGTACGGGCCATCAATCGACAGAGCGCAATGGTAGGGGTGTATGTGGCACAGGAGGACGGCCATACCGTGCTCGAGCTGGGTTCGGCCAACGACATTGATATTGGCGACATCCTCGAGTGGAACAGCGGCACGGCCTTGGGCACGCAGTCCTATCACAACCTGACCAAAGGCTGGACTGCCGATGTGTATGTGGCCAACCACGGCGTTGCGGCGGCGAATCTCGAGGTTCAGCTGATGGTCGGCTCTTCCTGACGGCGCCTTCGACCCCTTATCTCGGGAGAAAGAGCATGAGCGAATTAAAGTGCGGTTGCCCCGATTGTCAGTGCGAGGTAGATCCGCAACGGGTTTTCAATCACGACGGTGAAGCTTACTGCAGCCAAGCCTGCGCCGAACAACACCCCAACGGGGAGCCGTGTCCGGCGCCAGACTGCCATTGCGAACGCAGTGGCAAGGTGGGTGAGCGGGACGTTAGCAGTAAGCAGCTGGACGACGCGCTGGAGGAAACGTTTCCGGCCAGTGATCCGATTTCACCTTGATCGATCTCTTATCCGGGTGCCGGCGACAGGGCATCCGGACGCCGCAAGCCGGTCAGTGCGGTGGTGCAGGAAAACACCGGCAGCCCGCGAGTTTTGGCTTCCTGGAACGGCGCGAGGCCAGGGTGACGAGACCGGTGCAATGGGGTGCCGGCGCCGCCCGACCTTTGGCGGACAGCGTGGAAAGACACGCACTGCTTTCAATTGAATGTAATAAGTAATTGCTAAGGTGTTTAAGATAATTTATGGCTCGCCGTTTAATTGATAGCGAGTTGTAATGTTCAGGCGTTGAATGGATTTGAATTGTCTGGTTCTGACCGTTCGTCGCCGCTCGCTGAATTTCTTTCAAACCTTGGCGAAGTCCAATTCTCATAGTAAATACGGGCCAGCGAGGCTCGTTAAACACTAACTAACGAGGTGAATGAAATGGCTAATACAGGAAATAACAATCCTGGCAATTTCGCTAACGATCGTGAGAAGGCATCGGAAGCCGGGAAAAAAGGCGGACAAGCGTCCGGCGGCAATTTTGCCAACGACCCTGGGCGCGCATCCGAGGCTGGGCGTAAGGGCGGACAGGCATCGGGCGGCAACTTTGCCAACGACCCTGGACGCGCTGCAGAGGCCGGCCGCAAAGGCGGGCAGGCATCGGGTGGTAATTTCGCCAACGATCCTGAGCGCGCCTCGGAAGCGGGCCGCAAAGGTGGCCAGGCTTCGGGCGGCAATTTTGCCAATGACCGGGAAAAGGCCTCCGAAGCCGGTAGGAAGGGCGGCGAAAACAGCCGTGGCGGCGGTCGTGACTCGTAATGCCCGCTGACCAGGCAGGCCCCGTGCCCATGGCATGGGGCCCCATGGGCGGCAATAATTGAATGCGGATATAAAGTTTCGCCTGGCTTTACAATCTTTTCCTTTTTTATTCGAGGTGAGAGGTTCGGTATTGTCTTTGTCATTACCGTTCGTCTCATTTATCGAATAAAAAATAAATCACGTTCCCTTAACTTTTTCTGATGCCTTGTGGGCCTGTTATTGCTGGCAGTGTCTCCATGGTTTATGTCTGATCGAGGGCTTTGATCATGTTTTTACATAATAAAAGACTGCAATACACCGTGCGCGTCGCCGAACCCAATCCCGGGCTCGCCAACTTGCTGCTTGAACAGTTCGGTGGTGCCCAGGGTGAGCTGGCGGCGGCGTCGCGCTACTTCACCCAGGCCTTGTCCGAGGACGATCCAGGCCGTAAGGATTTGCTGATGGACATCGCCACCGAGGAACTCAGCCATCTGGAGATCATCGGTTCGATCATCGTGATGCTGAACAAAGGTGCCAAGGGCAAGATGGCCGAGGGCGTGGAAAAGGAGGGCCAGTTGTACCGGGACATCAACGGTGCCGGCAATGATTCCCACATCACCAGCCTCCTGTATGGCGCCGGCTCGCCATTGACCAACTCCGCCGGTGTGCCCTGGACCGCCGCCTATGTGGATACGATTGGCGAGCCGACAGCGGACATGCGTTCCAATATCGCGGCCGAGGCGCGGGCGAAAATCGTCTATGAGCGCTTGATGAATGTCACTGACGATCCCGGTGTGAAGGAAGCGCTGGGCTTTTTGATGACCCGCGAAATCGCCCACCAGCTGTCGTTCGAAAAAGCCCTGCACTCGATCCAGCCCAATTTCCCTCAAGGCAAATTGCCGGGCATGCCGGAGTTCACCAACGTGTACTTCAATATGTCCCAGGGCGAACCTACTGTGCGCGGCCCATGGAATCAGGGCGACGATTGGGAGTTCGTCGAAAATCCAGCGCCGGCGGTGGATGGCGGCGATGGCCTGGCCAGCGTCCAGCTCAGTGAAAAAGACGAAGCGCTGCTGATGGACATGAAGGCACGGACGATGTCCAACCCGGAAAGCAACCCCACTACGGGTGCCGACTTGGGTTCGGGGATGCAAGGTGACAAACTGTAAACAACGGCGAGGGGGGTAACTCCCTCGCCTGAACTTTCCGTCAGATCGTTCCCGCCATGCAACGATCAGACTAGCCATGCCCGCAGAGCATTAAGGACCTACGATGGACCAGCCCACTTCCCGGATCCGATCCCCCTGGCGTACCTGGCTGGGTCCTGTGCAAAACAACCTACTGCTCGGGGTGAGTTTCTGGCTTGGGCTGGCAGTGATCACCGCGTTGTTACTCTACAGCGGCTACAACGCCTTGGTCGGTGCTGATCGGCACAATCTAGGCTACGCGGTCCTGGGCGGAACGTCCGGTTTCGCCGCCACGGCCTTGGGCGCATTGATGGCGGTGGTGCTGCGGGATATCTCGTCACGCACCCAGGACATCATGCTGGGTTTTGCCGCCGGCATGATGCTCGCCGCCAGCTCTTTCTCGCTGATCCTGCCGGGCATCGAAGCCGCGCAGGTGATTTGTGGCAATCAGTTGCTGGCCGCGTTTGTCGTCGTGGTCGGCCTGGGCTTGGGTGTGGCCCTGATGATCGGCCTCGACCGTTTCGTGCCCCACGAACACGAGTTGAGTGGGCGGCGCGGTCCTGAGGTCGAGCGCATTAACCGTGTGTGGCTGTTCGTGCTCGCCATCACCTTGCACAACTTGCCGGAAGGCATGGCCATCGGCGTCAGTTTTGCCGACGGCGACTTCAAGGTTGGCTTGCCCCTGACCACTGCCATCGCCATCCAGGACATCCCCGAAGGCCTGGCCATCGCTATGGCGCTGCGGGTGACGGGCATCAGCACCTTGCGTGCTGCGCTGATTGCGGTGGGCTCCGGGCTGATGGAACCGTTGGGATCGGTGATTGGCCTGGGTATGTCGTCGGGTGTCGCCGTCGCGTACCCCATCAGCCTCGGGTTGGCGGCGGGGGCGATGATCTTCGTGGTGTCCCACGAAGTGATTCCCGAGACTCACCGCAACGGCCATGAAACCCCGGCGACGCTGGGCCTGATGATGGGGTTTGCGGTGATGATGTTTCTCGACACGGCGCTCGGTTGAACGCCGCTCGACTGTCTCGATACCCTCCGTCCACGCTTCGAAAAATTTCTTGAACATCTGAAATTTTCTTCGGGTCAGTGTTGATGACAGGTGAAGCGGCGTAGGCCGGCTTCACCTCATTTACCCTTTGAGGCCCGCCCAGTGCGGTGCCTTTTCTTGACCGGAGGATGATTGAAATGGCCAGGAAAACAGTGACCGACCTGTTCATTCACGAACTGTCCGATATCTACAGCGCCGAGAAGCAGATCACCCGCGCATTGCCCCGCATGGCCAGGGCCGCGACCAACCCTTTGCTGGCGCAAGCCTTCAATGATCACCTTGAAGAAACCCAAGGCCAGATCGAGCGCATCGACACCCTCATCGAAGTGGCCGGCATCAAGCTCAAGCGCATGAAGTGCGTGGCCATGGAAGGTTTGGTGGAAGAGTCCAAGGAACTGCTCGAGGAAATCGAGAAGGGGGCAGTGCTCGATGCCGGGTTGATCGGTGCGGCGCAAAAAGTCGAGCATTACGAGATCGCCAGTTACGGGACTCTGATCGCCATGGCCAAGCACTTGAACCTGGGCGATGAAGTGGTCGGGTTGTTGCTGGCAACGCTCAAGGAAGAAAAAGCCACCGACGAGAAACTTTCCAAGATCGCTGAGCAGGGCGGTAACCAGGCCGCGACGATGGACTCTTGACGACCTATCGGGGGGCTGGCGCAGGATCGACAATGCCTGCGCCAAGCGCCTGTCGACTCTGACAGTAGCCAAAGCCTCGATGCCGGTATCTCATGGCTCCATTGTTTGCGTTCTGCCCGGAGGCAGCTCATGGAACATCGGGTCCCGTTCACCGGCCATCTGATCTTCATCGGGTTTGGTTCAATCACCCGGGCCACTTTGCCGTTGCTATTGGGGCAGGATCATGTCCCGGTCCAACACATCACGGTCATCGCGCCCGTTATCGAGAAGAACATCTGGTTCAAGGAGCGAGGGATCAGTTTCGTTCCCAAGGCGCTGACTGAACCAACCTTCGTGCAAATCCTGGATCGCTTCGTCAGGCGCGGCGACTTCATCGTCAACCTGTCGGTGGAGGTCAGTTCGTTGGCGCTGATGGCCTATGCCTTCAACAAGGGCGCGCTGTACCTCGATACCTGCGTCGAGCCTTGGGCGGGCGGCTACGACGATCCGCAATTGAGCCTGTCGCGTCGCACCAACTACGCCTTGCGCTATCAGGTCCTGGCCTTGCAAAAAAAACTGGGCAAGGGGCCAACGGCGGTGGTGGCCCATGGCGCCAATCCCGGTCTGATCACCCATTTGCTCAAAGCCGGCCTGGTGGAGCTGGCGGTGCAACTGAATCATCCGCTGCCACACAATCGCGAGGGCGTGGATTGGGCCCGGTTGTGCATGGAGACGGGTATCAAGGTGATCCATTTTGCCGAGCGTGACACCCAGCGCTCCAAGCAAATAAAGCAGGACGATGAGTTCGTGAACACATGGTCAGTGGAAGGATTCATCAGTGAGGGTTGCCAGCCGGCGGAGTTGGGCTGGGGCACTCACGAGCGCAGTTGGCCGTCGTCTGCCAGGCGCCATCGCTTCGGGAGCCGCAACGCCATTTACCTGGAACGGCCGAGCGCCAGTATACGGGTCAAGACCTGGACACCGTTGGCCGGGCCCTGCCTGGGCCTGATGATCACCCATCACGAAACGGCGTCGACCGCCGACCTGCTGACCGTGAAGGATCAACGCCAATTGATCTACAGGCCGACCCTGTATTACGCCTACCGCCCGTGCAACGATGCCTTGTTATCGATGCACGAGCTGATCGGTCGCGGCTGGCAGAGCCCGCCTCGGCAACGCATCCTCAACGGTGAAATCGACAGCGGCGGCATCGATGCGCTGGGTGTCCTGCTGATGGGGCACGAACTGAATGCCTACTGGTTCGGCTCGGTGTTGAGCATCGATGAGGCACGCGCGCTGTTGCCCTTCAACAACGCCACCAGCTTGCAGGTGGCCGCGGGCGTGTTGGCGGGAATCGTGTGGGCGGTGGAGCATCCGGATCGCGGCATCGTCGAACCGGAGCAGATGGACTACGAGCGCGTACTGGAAGTGGCCAGGCCCTACCTTGGCAGCCTGGTGGGCAAACGTACCGACTGGCAGCCGAGCGCTGCTCTCTACGAAACTTCACGGAACCGAGCGGCATTTGACTGGCAGTTCGAGCAGTTCATCCGGCTTTGATGAAATCGCCGAAAAACCACCACGCCGTAGTAACTGCAAACGCCAGATAAGCCTGCCTGAGCCCGCAGGTTTTGTCGCTCGCCACCTATACTCAATCCGTGGATGACATGAATCCGGGGTGGCGCGATCGTGCTGCGTTCGCTGATGTTGGCCGTTGTGCTCGTTCTGGCGGGGTGCGCCACGCCCCAGCGCGGTCAACAGGCCACCCCGGTGGCGATTTCCCAGGACACTTGGCGACAGGTGGACCAGCAGCTCATCGCAGCCTCGAAAAGCGCCGTCGAACAAGCGGCACTCTACGCCCGCGGGTCGATGGAGCACTGGCGCGCATTGGTCTATGAGCGCACCGAGGTTGAATTCATCCCCTGGTTCAGCAGCTATTGGACCCAGGAGTGGCTGGCGGTGAAGGTCAGTTGGTACGCCGCCAGCGCCGAGGGCGAGACGGATTCCTCGGCCAGGCGCCTGGCGGTTTACCTGCAGGAACAATATCGCGAGCAGGTGCTGGAACCGGTGGCGGTGGAAGTCGATCCCGAGGCGATCAGGGCCAACGCCATAGGCTACTACCTGCGCCAACTCGATCAGCAGGTCCAGGTCATCGCTCTGCGGCATCGCATCCCGAACGAACTGATGAACCGACGCCTGCACGGCATCCCGGCGATTCGCCTCGGCCCGCCAGCGGCGCGTGACGCTTCGTTGTACGAGATGGTCCACACCGAACCGTTGAACACCCTGCCGGCCTATGCGGCCCTGATCGATCACGTCAACAAGGCTGCAACCACAGGGGCCGGACCCTCGGAGGCGGTGATCGCCACGGTGGCGCAACGCACCAGCGAAAAAATCGAGGCCCAGTTCGCCACGCGTGGGGCAACCGGTGCGGCGGCGGCCGTGGCCGGGAAGGCGGCGGGGGCGTTGATTTCGGTGGGCGTGGCGGGCATCCGCGCGATCATCCATGAGGGCGAGCGGCCGGAAATGGAGGCGCAGATCCGCAAAAGCCTGAGCGCTGCGTTCGACGAAGCGTGGTTCAAGTCACTCAAGCATCCCCTCAGCGGGGTGATGGCACCGGTGTACTATCTGGACGAGGAAATAGAAGGCAACCTGGTGGAGGCGGACCTGGCTAATCGAGCGGTGGCATTGCCGGACATCAAGCCGTGACGGGCCGCTTCATTCTGAGCCGAGGGTGACGCGACACCCCTTGCGATGGCGGATCTGCTCGTCCGATGGGCGTTCCTTGATGAACTCGAAGCGCGGCTCGCCTTCGCTGTAGATCACCAGCCAGCCCCATTCCAGTTCGCTTTCATCCTGCCCGGGCTGGGGCGGCGAGGCCCACCAGGGTTCTTTTTGCATGATCTGACGCATCGTCTACTCCTGCCGATTGATCCTTTGAACTATAGACCGCTCGATGAAGACGCTTGCATCCTGTGGGAGCAAGGCTTGCCCGCGAAGCAGGCGACTCGGTTCCAGATAGACCGTGTGATTTTCATCGCGGGCAAGCCTTGCTCCCACAAAGTCTGCTCCCTCCGTTCCCTCGCCAGGGTTGTGTGCCTGAAGCTTGATAATCAGTGTGCTCTGACTCCGCCCACCAGCGTCTAGCGTCTGTATCCCCGCACTCGAACGGGGAATGACTGGACCCCGCGCCTATGCAAGCACTGTTGAACGAGATCCTTGATGCGGTTCGCCCCCTGATCGGTCAGGGCAAGGTAGCCGATTACATTCCTGCCTTGGGCACCGTGGTGCCCAACCAGTTGGGTATTGCCGTGTATGGCAATGATGGCGAGTTGTATTGTGCCGGCGACGCCGAAACAGCGTTTTCGGTGCAGAGTATTTCCAAGGTGTTCAGCCTGGTGCAGGCCATCGAGCATTCCGGCGAAGCGATCTGGGAACGCCTGGGCCATGAGCCATCCGGTCAGCCCTTCAATTCCCTGGTACAACTGGAGTTCGAGCGTGGCCGGCCGCGCAATCCGTTCATCAATGCCGGCGCGTTGGTGATTTGCGATATCAACCAGTCGCGTTTCGCCGCGCCGGCGCTGTCGATGCGCGATTTTGTGCGCCGCCTGTCGGGTAACCCACAGGTGATGGTGGACGGCAAGGTTGCCGAGTCGGAATACCAGCACCGCGCCCGCAACGCAGCGATGGCGTACCTGATGCAATCGTTCGGCAACTTCCATAACGACGTGGAAGCGGTGCTGCGCAGTTATTTCAGCCATTGTGCCTTGCGGATGAGCTGCATCGACCTGGCGCGAGCATTCTGCTTCCTGGCCAACGACGGGTTCTGCAAACACAGCGGCGAACAGATCCTCAGCGCCCGGCAGACCCAGCAGGTCAATTCCATCATGGCCACCAGCGGCCTGTACGATGAGGCCGGCAACTTCGCTTATCGCGTCGGCCTGCCGGGCAAGAGCGGTGTCGGTGGCGGGATTGTCGCCGTGGTGCCGGGGCGGTTCACCGTATGCGTCTGGTCGCCGGAACTCAACGCCGCCGGCAACTCCCTGGCCGGCATGGCGGCGCTGGAATTGATGAGCCAGCGGATTGGCTGGTCGGTGTTCTAGTTTCCTGGCGCATAAAAAAGGGCCCGCTCCTGATTCAGGAGCGGGCCCTTTTGTTGGGGGATATCAGCAGAGGCGGTCGATGACCCGGACCTCTGAAGTGTTCTGCATCGACTGCCAGGCCTGGGTCAGCGTTTGCAGCACACGGCCCATGAAGTCTTTGTCAGCCGCGGCCTTCTTGCCGACGTAGCCCTGGCCACGGCGGTACATCTTCAGCCGGGCACACAGTTCTTGCGTGTTCTTTTCGAACTCGTCTTCTTGGGTGTAGGGCGACAGGCAGTCCATATGGACTTGGCCAGTCTTGCTGATCCACAGGATATGGCTGTCGAGTGTGTCTTTGTGTGCGGCGAACATGCGAGCCAGTTCATCAATAGATGGTTGATTGTTCAGATTCATGTGTAAGCCCCTTGACCATTTGGTTGATCTGTCTGGTGGTTCGCAAAACTTCGCTTCTCGGTAAGTGCCTGCCTGCTACCGAAACCAGGCCGTCAGCGTTCGTCCGTCGAACTTCGAAGGAGTCCTGCGTTGGTTGTGTAGTGTTATCGAAGGGCTGCTACGCAAATGCGCTACAACGAAGAGAAACAGCGAAGAATCATCAGGCAGTGTCAACTTTCGAGGGTCGACCACGCGCGTCATGAGGATCTTCGCCGACGTTTCTCGTCCTTGTCACCGGACGGTCATGCCAGGTCAGCACCTTCAATCTGCCTTGTGGGCAGTCCCTTATCCAAAAAACAGCTCGGCGGTCAGACGAGCTTGCTCAAACAGTTGCCTGTACTCCCGATCGGGGAGACGTCTGCATCATGCAAGGGCAAATCGGAGGCGTCAACGGTTTTGTAGTGATTATTTTTGTTCACTACATATTGTCGAACAAAATGGTTGGGGTATGAGGATTTCCGGTCAGACCCACAATCAATGTGGGAGCGAGCTTGCTCGCGATGGCGGTGTGTCAGCCAATTATCTGATGGCTGATTTACCGTCATCGCGAGCAAGCTCGCTCCTACAGGGGGGATCAGGGGGGCTGATTTTTGTTCAGATGGGCTTGGCCTTGCTCGCCTTGCGCGGTGCACCGGCTGCCTTACGCTTGGCCGGCTTGCGCTTGTTCTTCCACGGGGTCGCGCCTCGCCCGGCGGGGCTGGCCGGGCCGCTGATGGTCAGGCTCATGCCCTGGCAGCGGGCGACGTGCTTGCTCATCCAGGCGGCTTGCCGGGTCACGAACTCTTCCAGGCTCATTTCTCCGCTTTGCACCATGTCCAGGGCCTGCTCCCAGATGGCGGTGGTGCCCGGGTCGGCGATGGCCCGGGGCACGGCGTCGATGAGGCTGAAGGCCGCGGGTGTGGCGGACAGGGCCTTGCCGTTTTTCACCAGGTAACCGCGGTCGAGTAGCCCCTGGATGATCGAGGCTCGGGTCGCTTCGGTGCCGATGCCGGTGGTGTCCTTGAGCTTCTGTTTGAGCAATGGATCTTCCACCAGTTTGGCGACGTTTTTCATCGCCTTGATCAGGTCTCCTTCAGTGAAGGGTTTGGGCGGCTGGGTCCATAGGTCCTTGGGGTTCACCTCGTCCACCGCGCAATCGCGACCTTCGGCCAATGCCGGCAAGGTTTGCGGTGCCGGTGCTTCACGGCCCTTTGCCGGCGCCAATGCTTCGGGCAGGGCGCGTTTCCAGCCGGGTTCGACGATCTGCTTGCCCACGGCACGCAGCGCCTGGCCGGCACAGTCGAAGTCGGCCTGGGTCCGGTCGTATTCGTGGTTGGGCAGAAACTGCGCCAGGTAGCGCGCGCGAATCAACGTATAGACCGCACGCTGCTTGCCGGCGAGTTTGTCGAGGTTCCTGGCGGCGGCGGTGGGAATGATGCCGTGGTGGGCACTGACCTTGGCGTCGTTCCAGGCCCGGGATTTGCGCTGCGGCTGCAAATGCTCGCGCAGCGGCGCGAGGCTCGGGTCGGCCTGGGCGAGGGCGGCCAGGATGGCCGGTGCTTCGCTGTGCTGGCTCAAGGGCAGGAAACCGCAATCGCTGCGGGGGTAGGTGATGAGCTTGTAGGTCTCGTAGAGCGACTGGGCAATGTCCAGGGTTTCCTGGGCACCGAGGCCGAGTTTCTTCGAGCAGACTTCTTGCAGGGTGCCCAGGTCGAAGGGCAACGGTGCCGCTTCGCGCAGGCGCTCGGTACGCACCTTCAGTGTCCGGGCGGTGGTGGCGTTGCTCATGGCCTGGGCCGCGTCTCGGGCCAGGGCCTGGTTCAGGCAGCGTTCCTGGTCGTCGCAGGCATCCGGGTCGGCGCGCCACTGGGCGGTGAACGCCGTGCCTTCATGGCTGAGCTGCACGTCGATGGCCCAATAGGCGACCGGCACGAAGTTGGCGATGCTGCGGTCGCGGTCCACCACCAGTCGCAGCGTCGGTGTCTGCACGCGACCTACCGGCAACACGCCCTGGTAGCCGGACTGGCGCCCCAGCAGGGTGAACAGGCGACTCATGTTCATGCCGATCAGCCAGTCGGCCCGGGAGCGGCCCAGGGCCGAGTGATACAGGTTGAAGGTTTCTACGCCCGGCTTGAGGGCGGCCAGGGCCTTGCGGATCGACGCTTCGTCCAGGGCGGACAGCCATAGCCGCCGGATCGGTCCGCGATACCGGCAATGTTCCACCAGCTCCCGGGCGATCATTTCGCCTTCGCGGTCGGCGTCGGTGGCGATCACCAGCTCCTTCGCTTCCCCCAACAGGCGCTTGACCGCCTTGTACTGGCTGGCGGTTTTCGGCTTGACGGTCATTTTCCATTGCGCGGGCACGATGGGCAGGTCGGCCAGGACCCAGCGCTTGTAGCGCGCGTCGTAGGCGTCGGGTGGGGCGGTTTCCAGCAGATGGCCGATGCACCAGGTGACCGTAACGCCAGGACCCAGCCAGCAGCCGTCGCCACGGCGCGTGGCACCGAGCACAGCGGCGATGTCCTTGGCCTGGGACGGCTTTTCACACAGGTACAGCTGCATAGCGCCCTTTTCCTGAGCAGATTTCATGGGGCTGTAGCATGGTCATGGATGCGCGCAAGGGCAAGTTTTATCTGTATGGATATACAGATAAAAGCGTTGCGCTGCGTTGCCAAGGGGTGTCTGGCGTGACATTCGGCGGCCTGTCGGCACGCAGAATGAATTTCTCGCAGGGGTATTGCTCATAACTTCAAGGCGGTTGAAACCCGCAAAGTAGGTTTATGAGGTCAAGGAGAGTCACTTTCATGAATTCGATGCCAAATGGCAACGGCCAGGCGACTACGCGTTTGATTCTCGTGGTGGAAGATGATCCAACTATCCTGGAGTTTCTCTGTGAAATCCTCGAGGAAGAAGGATTTGTCGTGGAGCCTCAGAAAAGCGCTGACGATGCCTTGGAGTTCCTCGAACAGAGCGCCCATTTCGTCGATCTGTTGCTCACCGACATCACTATGCCCGGCAAGATCGACGGTGCTGACCTGGCCAATCTGACCGGAGACCGCTGGCCGCAGATCCCGCTGCTGATCATGTCCGGCTTCGAAACGCCGGAAAGCGCCGGGATCAAGCACCACGCGTCGTTCATCGCCAAGCCTTGGGCTCTGGGCCAGATGCTGGATCTGGTGGAGAGCACGGTGAAAAATCACCCCATGCATTGAGTGATCCCGGTGGATGGCGGCGGTCAGGCACGTTTGGGTTGCAAGCGGCGATGGGCTCCATGACAATGCGAGTCATTATCAGTCGCGAATTATTCCATAGCCATGCCCGCCAACGATCTGTCCCTACGCAGTGCTGTCGACGTTCTGTACAGTGATCATCACAATTGGCTCCAGGGCTGGTTGCGCAAGCGCTTGGGCAACGCGTTCGATGCCGCCGACCTGACCCAGGATACGTTTGTGCGAGTCATCAAGGCGCGCACCGCGCTGGACATCCGCGAGCCGCGACCGTACCTGTCGATGATCGCCAAAGGGCTGTTGATCGACCTGTTTCGCCGGCGCTCGTTGGAACAATCCTACCTCGAAGCCTTGGCCGCCATGCCGCAAGAGCAGCACCCCTCGCTGGAAGAGCAGGCGATCCTGCTCCAGGCCCTGATGGAGATCGACCGTCTGCTCCTGGGGCTTGGGCCGCGCGTAAGACAGGCGTTCATCCTGTCGCAGTTCGATGGCCTGACGTACCCGCAAATTGCCGAGCGCCTGGGTGTCAGCGTCCGCACCGTCAACAACCACATGGCCAAGGCCATGGAACATTGCTGCCTGATGCAAATTCAATTGCAGCTTTCATGAACCTGGCCCCCGACGAGTTGCAAGCCATCCGCGTGGCGGCGCGGTGGTACGCCCGGCTGCATTCCGGTATCGCGACCGACGCGGACCGGGCCGATTGGCGCGCCTGGCTGTCCGCCGATCCGTTGCACAGCCAGGCCTGGCAGCGCATGGCGGCGGTGGCCGAGCAGATGGCGAGTGTGCCAGGCGCCCTGGCGGCACCGATCCTGAGCGACACCCACCGGCGATCCCGGCGCCAGGTGTTGCGCAGCGCCTTGCTGCTGACGTCCGCCGGCGGCCTGGGCTGGCTGGGTTGGCGCAGCCAGGCAACCCAGAACCTGTTTTGTGATTACCGCACCGCGGTGGGCGAGCGTCGCGCGTTCCAGCTGGCCGACGGCAGTACGGTCCTGCTCAACACCGACACCTCTATCAATGTTCGTTTCGATGGGCAGCAGCGGCGCCTGGAGCTGTTACGGGGCGAGGTGCTCGTGACGACGGCGGTCGATCCCTTGCGACGTCCGTTCAAGGTGGTCACGGGGCCGGCCGAGGTGCTGGCGTTGGGCACGCGGTTTATCGTCCGTAGCCAGGCGCGGGGCGGCGAAGTGGCGGTGCTTGAGAAAGCGGTCGAAGTGAGCCTGTTGGCTAGTGGATCGAGGATGCGGGTCGAAGCCGGCCAGCGCCTGGATTTCAACGAGCGGTCGTTGGGGGCGCTGCGCGGCAACGATGTGTCGGTCGGTGCCTGGCAGAAGGGAAGCATCATCGCCATTGACCGTCCCCTGGCGGCGCTACTGGATGAACTGTCGCGCTATCGACCCGGTGTGCTGCGTTGGGATCCGGCGATTGGCGACTTGAAGGTTTCCGGTGTGTTTCCTGTCGATAACACCGATCTCGCCCTGGCCGCGCTGGAAAGCGGCTTTTCGTTGCGAGTGACCCGCTACAGCCGATTCTGGGTCCAGGTCTCCGGTGGTGATCGGCGGTAATGCTACGCAATAAAAAAATCAGCCCCTGCACTTTTCGTCCCCACCGTTCGGCTCTTCCTCAGTGAGTTTTTATCGACCGTTTTGGGGAGGGGAAATATGACTTGGGTGAGCGCGCCAGGCCGTCTGGTGTTTGCAGTGAAAATCGGCTTGCTGGCGGTCACGACCGTCAGCGCCACAGTCGTGAATGCCAGCCCGGTTCCAGCGGCTGCGGCGCAGCAGCGCGCGGTGCAAGCCTACGATATCGGCGCCGGTCGCCTGGTGGATGTGCTGACCCGTTTCTCCAGTGCCGCCGGTGTCGCCCTTTCGTTTGATGCCCGGCAACTCGGGGACTTGCAATCGCCCGGCCTGAGGGGGACTTTCGGCGTGGGCGACGGCTTTGCCCGCATTCTTGGCGGTAGTGGCCTACAAGCCGCCCTGCAGGCCAACGGCACCTACGTGCTGCGCCGGGTACCCGCCAGCGGTTCGGCACTGGAACTGGACGCAACCACCATCGAGGCTCAGCGGCTCGGGGCGACCACCGAGCAGAGCAACTCCTACACGACGGGGGCGGTCACGATCGGCAAGGGCGAGCACGCCCTGCGCGAAACACCGCAATCGGTGACGGTCATTACTCGCAAGATGCTCGATGACCAGAACCTCAATACCATCGAACAAGTCATGGAAAAGACCCCGGGCATTACCGTCTACGACTCGACCATGGGCGGCAAGTATTTCTATTCCCGCGGGTTCCGCATGTCTGGCCAATATCAATACGACGGCGTTCCGCTGGACATGGGCAACAGTTATGTCCAGGCCGACAGTTTCAGCAGCGACATGGCCTATTACGACCGTGTCGAAGTGCTGCGCGGCGCCGCCGGGATGATGAAGGGAGCGGGCGGCACGTCCGGCGGCGTCAACTTCGTTCGTAAGCGCGGCCAGGCCACGGCACAGACCGAGCTCAGCCTGTCCGGGGGGACCTGGGACAATTACCGTGGCCAGGTCGATACCGGTGGCCCGTTGAATGACGCCGGCACCGTGCGAGGCAGGGCGGTGATCGCCGAGCAGAGCCGGCACTATTTCTACGATGATGCCCGGCGCAAGGACCAGATCTATTACGGCGCCCTGGACTTCGATCTGTCGCCCGACACGACGCTCGGCCTGGGCGTTGCCTATGAGGACGTCGATGCAAGCCCGTGCTGGGGCGGGCTGCCGCGCTACCGGGACGGCAGCGATCTGAAGCTCAGCCGTTCTACTTGCCTGGACCCCTCATGGAATACCTGGCGCAGCCAGCGGACCACGGTGTTCGGCGACCTCAAGCATCAGCTCAACGATGACTGGGCCGTGAAGGTCGCCAGTGTCTATACGAAAAATACCCAGGACATCAAATACGCGTTTGCATCGGGCTCGGTGGCGCCAGGCACCTCGACCACCAACATGCTGGGCAGCATGTATGACTATGACCAGGTCGATTACGGCCTCGACGCCTACCTGGACGGCAAGTTCGACGCCCTGGGGCAGCAACATGAGTTGATCGTCGGTTTCAACGCCAGTCGTTCGGACAAGGACGACTTCTTCTCCGTCGCGTTGCTGCCACAGAAGCAGAACGTATTCGATCCGGATCGCCATATCCCCGAACCGGACGACAGTTACTTCATCGAAAACTCGACGCGTGGTGGTCCGGTCAAGACCGTTACCGAGCAGCAAGGGATGTATTCGACCCTGCGCCTGAAGCTGGCGGAGCCCTTGACGTTCGTGGTGGGCAGCCGGGTGAGCTGGTACAGCTCCAAGACCGACTCGGTGTTCCTCACCGGCGGCTCGGAACACGCCAAGAGCACGGAGACGGGGCAAGTCACGCCATTTGCCGCCGTGTTGCTGGACCTCAATGAGCACCTGACGGCCTATGCCAGCTATTCGGATATCTTCACGCCCCAGGGCAACTACCGCTCCGAAAGCGGCTCGGCACTCAAGCCCCTGGTAGGTGAAAGCTATGAGCTGGGAATCAAGGGCGAATGGTTCGAGGGGCGCCTGAACAGCGCCTTCAACCTGTTCCGCACGTTACAGAGAGACCAGGCCCAGACCGACTACAACTCCAGTTGTGCGTCCTCGGACGGTTACTGCTATGAGAATGCCGGCAAGGTGCGCGCCCAAGGCTTCGAAGCCGAGATCAGCGGTGAAGTCATCGAGCGCCTGCAACTGCTGGCCGGCTACACCTACACCCAGACCAAGACCCTGGACGACATTGACACCAGCCTCAACGGCGGCTCGTTCAACAGCTACGTGCCGCGCCATGTGCTGCGCCTGTGGGGCGATTATGCCCTCGGCGGGGCGTTGGAACGATTCAGTGTCGGCGCCGGGGTCAATGCCCAAAGCGACAATTTCCGCGTATCGCCGGCGACGGGCGAGAAGATTACCCAGGCCGGTTATGCCGTGTGGAACGGTCGCGTTGGCTACCGCATCGATGACACCTGGACGGTGGCCCTCAATGGCAACAACCTGTTCGACAAGCGCTACTACACCACCATCGGCACCGAGAACTTCGGTAACTATTACGGTGAGCCGCGCAACTTCACCATGACCCTGAAGGGGCGCTTCTGAGCCGGTGGCGAGGGCGCCAATGCCCTCGCCACGGTTTTTGCTCTCAGTTGGTATCCAGGTCCACGTTCCGGGTTTCCCGCAGGCAGATCATGCCCACCACCAGGCTGACCCCGGTGATCACTACCGGGTACCACAGTCCGTAGAAAATATCCCCGGTATAGACCACCAGGGCAAACGACACGGTGGGCAGGAAGCCGCCGAACCAGCCGTTGCCGATGTGGTAGGGCAGGGACATGGAGGTGTAGCGGATCCGGGTCGGGAACAATTCGACCATCAGCGCCGCCAGCGGTCCGTAGCACATCGCCGAGATGATGATCAGCGCGACGATCAAGGCCACGATCATCGGCCGGTTGATCTGCTGGGCATCGGCCTGCTGCGGGTAGCCGGCCAGGGTCACCGCGCCGCGCAGGGCGGCTTCGTCGTAACCTTCGAGTTTCACGTCACCGACGCTGACCTGCACCGCGCTGCCGGCCGGGGCCGCGACGCTGCTGTAGGGCAGGCCCTGCTTGACCAGGAAGGTCTTGACCTTGTCGCACGGGCTGTCGAAACGCGCCTTGCCCACCGGGTCGAACTGGAAGGTACAGGTGGCCGGGTCGGCGACCACGGTGATCGGTGCCTGGCGGCTGGCCAGGTCGATGGCCGGGTTGGCGTAGTGGGCCAGGGTCTTGAAGATCGGAAAGTAGAGGGCAGTCGCCAGCAGCAGGCCGATCATCAGCACCGGTTTTCGCCCGACCTTGTCCGACAGCCAGCCGAAAAAGATGAAGAACGGCGCGCCAATCACCACGCTGACAATCAGCAGGCTGTTGGCCAGGGCCGGGTCCATCTTCAGGAACTGGGTGAGGAAAAACAGCACGTAGAACTGCGCGGCGTAGAAGGTCACCGCTTGGCCGGCATTGATGCTGAACAGGGCGATCAGCACCACCTTCAGGTTTTCCCATTTGCCGAAGGATTCGCGGATCGGCGCCTTGCAGCATTTGCCTTCTTCTTTCATTTTCAGGAAGGCCGGTGACTCGTGCAGGCTCAGGCGAATCCAGGTGGAGATGCCCAGCAGCAGGATCGACAGCAGGAACGGAATGCGCCAGCCCCAGACTTCGAACTGATCGCCAGTGAAGTAGCGGCAGCCCAGCACCACCAGCAGCGAGAGCAACAGCCCCAACGTGGCGGTGGACTGAATCCAACTGGTATGGAAACCGCGCTTGCCCATCGGCGCATGCTCGGCGACGTAGGTGGCGGCGCCGCCGTACTCACCACCCAGGGCCAGGCCCTGGAGCATGCGCAACACCACCAGGATGATCGGCGCGGCGATGCCGATGCTGGCGTAGTTGGGCAGCAGGCCGACGCAGAACGTCGCCAGGCCCATGAGGATGATGGTGGCCAGGAACGTGTACTTGCGCCCGATCATGTCCCCCAATCGACCGAACACCAGTGCCCCGAACGGTCGCACGATGAAACCGGCGGCGAAGGCCATCAGGGCGAAGATGAACGCGGTGGTGTCGTTGACCCCGGCGAAGAACTGCTTGCTGATCACCGCCGCGAGGGCGCCATAGAGGAAAAAGTCGTACCACTCGAACACCGTCCCCAGGGACGAGGCGAAGATGACTTTCTGGGTTTCCTGGCTGGTGCCGGCGTTGCGCGTGGCTTCCAGGGGCTGAACATGCTCGGACATAGCGGTATCCCTCACAGTGATTGTTTTTGTTGTTCCACTGCGACGCCGGGGTGGCGTCTCCTGATTTGATGCGTTCCTTGAGTCGACACACTTTATTTACTGTGGGAGCGGGCTTGCTCGCGAATGCGATCTGACCGTCAACGATTATGGCGACTGACACATCGCATTCGCGAGCAAGCCCGCTCCCACAGGAGACTGAGTTGTTCTTCAGACCGTAGCAGGTGTTTTTTCGATGGTGGTGTTCCTCGTCGCGGGGTTGAGCATCATCTGCGCCGCCTTCTCGGCAATCATCAGCGTCGGCGAGCAGGTGTTGCCCGAGGTGATGCGCGGCATGATCGAGGCATCGGCGATGCGCAGGCCCTTGATGCCGTGGACGCGCAGTTGCGCATCCACCACCGCGTCGCGATCCTGACCCATGCGGCAAGTGCCGACCGGGTGGAAAATCGTCGTGCCGATCCGGGCGGCGGCCTGGTGCAGTTGCTCTTCGGTTTGCAGGCTGGGGCCCGGCAGGTATTCCACCGGTTTGAACGCGCTCAGGGCCGGGGCCGCGACGATGCGGCGGGTCAGGCGGATGGCGTCGGCGGCGACCCGCAAGTCCTCGGAGTGGCTCAGGTAGTTGGGCTGGATCAGCGGCGCTTCGTGCGGGTCGGCCGAACGAATGTCCACCCGGCCACGGCTTTGCGGGCGCAGGTCGCAGACCGACGCGGTGAACGCCGGGAAGCTGTGCAGCGGTTCGCCGAAGCGTTCCAGGGACAGCGGCTGCACGTGGTATTCGAGGTTGGCTGAGGTCTGTTCCGGGCCCGAGCGGGCGAACGCGCCGAGTTGGCTCGGGGCCATGGACAGCGGGCCGCTGCGGTCGTACAGGTAGCGCAGGCCCATGCCCATCTTGCCCCACAGGGTGCCGGCGATCTGGTTCAGGGTGCGGGCGTTTTCCAGCTGGTAGATCAGCCGCAGTTGCAGGTGGTCCTGCAAGTTGCCGCCGACACCGGGCAGCTCATGGGTCACGCCGATGCCCAGGCGTTGCAGCAGGTTGCGCGGGCCGATTCCGGAACGTTGCAGGATCCCCGGCGAACCCACGGCCCCGGCGCACAGGACGATTTCCTTGCGGGCCTTGAAGGTCATGCCTTTGCCTTGCCAGCGGGCGCTGACGGCGTGGGCGCGATCGTCACGCAGCAACACGCGGTCGACCTCGACGTCGGTCAACACCGTGAGGTTGCCGCGCTGGCGAACCGGCTTGAGAAACGCCTTGGCCGCGTTCCAGCGCACCCCGGCTTTCTGGTTGACCTGGAAGTAGCCACAGCCTTCATTGTCGCCGCTGTTGAAATCGTCGACGTTGGGGATGCCGCTCTGTTCGGCGGCACTGCGGAAGGCATCGAGAATCGGCCATGACAGGCGCTGGCGTTCGACCCGCCATTCACCGCCGGCGCCGTGAAATTCGGACGCGCCGGCAAAGTGGTTTTCGCTCTGGCGGAACAGTGGCAACACGTCTTCCCAGGCCCAGCCGGGATTGCCCTCGGCAGCCCAGCCATCGTAGTCCGCCGCCTGGCCGCGCATGTAGATCATGCCGTTGATGGAGGAGCAACCGCCCAGGACCTTGCCGCGCGGGTAGCTCAGGGCCCGCCCTTGCAGGCCCGGTTGTGCTTCGGTCTTGAAGCACCAGTCGGTGCGTGGGTTGCCGATGCAGAACAGGTAGCCGACCGGGATGTGAATCCATGGGTAGTTGTCGCGTCCACCGGCTTCGAGCAGCAGCACCCGGTGTTGCGGGTTGGCCGAAAGCCGATTGGCCAGCAAGCACCCGGCAGGGCCGGCGCCCACGATCACGTAATCGTATTCATCGACGACAGGTTGCATTCGCGACCTCATTCTTGTTGTTGTGGGACCCATCCTAGTTGTTAGTTTTCGTCAAAAGAATGTTAGTTTTTGCGCAGTGGCTGTGCGTTTATAAACAGTCGTGCCTTCAGGCGTGCTCAAGGATCGCTTCATGTTCGACTGGAATGACCTGCGCTATTTCCTGGAACTGCAACGCAGCGGGCGTTTATTGACGGCTGCACGGCGCCTGAACACCACCCACGCCACGGTGGCCCGGCATATCGAGGCCATCGAGAAAAGCCTGGGCACCGCATTGTTCGTCCAGCATGCCCAGGGCTATGAACTGACCCCAGCCGGCGAGACGTTGCTCAAGCACGCCGAAGCCATGGAAAACGTGGCATTGCTGGCTCAGGAGGACATCACCCAGTCCAGTGCCCCCCTGGGCAAGATTCGCCTGGGGGTGACCGAAGGGCTGGGCATCATGTTCCTCGCCAGTCGCATGGACGGGTTGTTCCAGCGCTATCCGGGGCTGGAGGTGGAGCTGGTGGCGGTGCCGCGCTTTGTCAGCATCCTCAACCGTGAGGCGGAAATCAGCATCCACCTCGAACGTCCGGCGGCCGACCTGCTGGTGACCCGCAAACTCACCGACTACAGCCTGGCGCTGTACGCCAGCCAGGCCTACCTGGATCGCTCGCCAGCGTTGCGCAGCCGCGAGGACCTGGCTCGCCACGCCTGGATCGGTTATGTCGATGACCTTTTGTTCAGCCAGGAATTGATGTTCCTCAACAGCTTTTGCCGCAACCCCCGGGTGGTGTTCCACAGCACCAGCGTCATCGCCCAGCAACAGGCCGCGCGCTCGGGCCTGGGGATCGCCGTGTTGCCGTGCTACATGGCCAGCGCTGACCCGACGCTGGTGCCGTTGCTGCCGGACGAAACCATCCGCCGCAGCTATTGGATCAGTACCCGTCGCGAACTGCACAAGTCCGTACGCCTGCGGGTGTTGTGGGATTACGTGGTGCAGTTGTGCGAGCGCGAGCAGGCCCTGCTGCTGCCCTGACCCCAAATCCCTGAACGCCAAGGCCCTTCAGGCGCTGTACCCGCGCTGGACTGAATTCAACCAGGTGCGCCAGGCACTGGACCCTGGCGGCAAGCTCCTCAATGGGCATCTTTCATCGATTCTGGGTTTGAGCTGAAGCAAGCACCTGTGGGAGCGAACTTGCTCGCGATGGCGGTGCATCAGTCGACATTCATGCAACTGATCCATTGCTATCGCGAGCAAGCTCGCTCCCACATTTGTTTTGGGGTGTTCATAAGGATCTGTATTCCCCTGCACATCTTCTGTGGAAGCGAGCCTGCTCGCGAAGCCGAGACTCGGTCAGAACGCAAACGGAATACTGATCTTGGCCCAGAGCATTTCCCCTTCCGGGCGATTCTCCACGTCGAACTCCTTGGCCCAGCGGATCTCGGCGCTGGCGTACTTGAGGAAGGTCAGGTGCAGCGCCGGGCCAATGGCAAAGACCTGGCCGCGTACGCCATCGTCCACGTCTTGCCCGGCGAATTGCACCGTGCGGCCGTACTGTTTGTCGTCAGTGGTCTGCTTGAGGTAGTAGCCGTTGAGCCCCAGCCTCAGGTTGTCGGTCACGCGGTAGCTGACGGAATAATCGAAGTGGAAAATCTGCCCCGAACGGTAGTCGGTGTCCTTGTTCTTGCGGTTGAAGCTGTAGGTGCTTTTCATCGACACCTCGGTGTCTTCCGTGGGCAACCAGGTGAAGGAAAACAACGGCTTGTAGGTGTAGAAATTGTTGCTGGTGTTGGCCAGTCGATCGGTGCTGTATTCGCCGGTCGGTACGGTGATTTCCACCGCCGCGGCCAGGGTCAGGTTTTTGCCCATGTCCCAGAGCACGATGGGCGAAATGGTCGTGTCGCCCATGCCCTCGCGGGTGTCATGCAGGCCGAACACCGAAACTTCCTGCTTGATCCAGGGCTGGGCGATGTAGATCCCCGCGCGCCCACCGGCTACCCGCAACGGGCTCAGGTAATCGATGCGCGGGACCACTGCCGTGGATTCGATTTCGACATCCGGCAGTTCGCCGCCCAAAGAACTGATGTTGAATTTCCGAGCCTTGTAATGGTTGTAGTAGAGGTTGAACGCGACCATGTGGTCCGGAAGGCTGTCGACCTCCAGTGGCAACACAAAAAAACCGTCGGTGCCTGGGCCGATGTTGTCCACCCCCGATTCGGTAGCCAGGGCGGGCAGGGCACCGCCGCAGGCCAGGCCGAGGGACAGTTGCAAGGCGAATGTCGTGCGGATCGGGTTCATGGGAGGGGCTCATTATTATTGTTGGAAACGCACCGGAGGGCCGAGTCATACAAATAAGCCGTTCGCCGCCGACAGGGCAGGGTATTGGCGGCCATACAGGGGACTTGAGCGGCCAGATTTTCAGGCCCCTCTATCCAGTGGCTCATGCTAACTTTATGAAATAACCGGTTACAAAAAACGCCACCTAACGTGCTCCGGAATCCGCCCATGCAGATGAAAGTCATCGACCCCACCTATGAATTGGCACTGGTCTCGCCATTCCTGCTGCAAACCCTGGCCGAGGTGGTGGCGGACAAGGGCTTCGATGCCGCCAGCCTGTGTCGCGGCCTGGGGTTCGACCTCGATGACCTGCAAGATCCGGCCCAGCGCATTTCCTACCGCCAGGCCGTGATCATGATTCAACGTTCGCTCAAGCTGTTGCCCGACCAGGGCCTGGGGTTGTGGGTGGGTGACCGCAACGTGCTTGGCACCCTCGGCCTGCTGGGCCACGTCTTGTCGTTGTGCGAAACCCTGCGCGATGCCTTCGCCCTGGGGATTCGTTACCAGCACACCACCGGCGGCATCGCGGTGACCCGTGTCGAAGAGGCCACCAACCGAATCATGGTCGAGGCCACTTGCCGCCTGCCTTTCGCCGAGATCCAGGTGTTTGCCGTGGAAGAGTTCTTCGCCAGCCTGATGGTCTATGGCCGGGCGCTGGCCAGTCCCGATTTCAAGCCCCTGGCCGTGGAATTCATGCACGCCGCGCCGTCCTATGCCCAGGAGTATCAGCGGATATTGGGGCCGGATGTGCGCTTCGGTTGCCGGCACAATCGCATGTTGATCGATGTGCGCTGGCTGGATATGCGCCTGCCCAATCATCACCCGCTGGCCCTGCGCCAGGCATTGGCCTTGCTGGAGCAGGAGGCCTGCGAGGTCCACCAGAAGATCGACCTGATCCAGACGGTGGAACGGGCCATTGCCCGGGACCTGAGCCGTGGCAGTCACATCGAGAAAATCGCCAGCGATCTCAACATGAGCAGCCGCACCCTGCGTCGGCGCCTGACCGAACACAGCCTGACCTTCGAGACCTTGCTCGAACAAGTGCGCCGCAGCCGCACCCTGAACCTGCTGGCCAACCCCGAATTGTCCATCGAGCGCATCACCGAAGAAGTCGGCTACAGCGATGTGCGCAGTTTCCGCCGGGCGTTCCGGCGCTGGACCGGCATGAGCCCGAGCGCGTTTCGCAACGAGGGGCAAACGTTGTAGCCACGACATTCAGGCCGGGTCTGATTAAACTCCTGCCTTTTTTGAGGGGCTTCATTGCGCAGCCGGGGGAGGCCTTGATTCCATGAGTCAAACGATGAAAACGGTACGCTGGGGCATGATCGGGTGTGGCAGCGTGGCGGAACGCAAGAGTGGGCCGGCTTTCTACAAGGCGCCCGGTTCTGCGCTGGTAGCGGTAATGGGACGACGTTTGGAGGCCGTGTCCGATTATGCTGAACGCCACGGCATCGCCAGGTTCTACACCGACGCGCAGGCACTGATCGATGATCCCGAAGTCGATGCGGTTTACATTGCGACGCCGCCCGACAGTCATTTGAGCTATAGCCTGCTGGTGGCTGCCGCCGGCAAACATTGCTGCGTCGAGAAACCCATGTCCCTCAATGTCGCGCAGAGCCGGGAAATGCAGCGTGTATTCAACACCGCAGGGGTGCAGCTGTTTGTGTCGTACTATCGGCGCTCATTGCCGCGTTTTCGCAAAGTGCGGCAATGGATCGAGCAAGGATGCATCGGTGACATCCGGCATTTGACCTGGACGCTGACCAAGCCCGCGTCATTGGCGGATATCAACGGCGCGACCAACTGGCGTACCGATCCGGCGATTGCAGGCGGAGGTTATTTCACGGACCTGGCCTGCCATGGCCTTGATCTGTTCCAGTTCCTGCTGGGGGACATTGTCGACGTGACAGGGTTCGCCACTCGTCAGAACGGCTTGTATCAGGCAGAAGATGCGGTCGTGGCCAATTGGCGTTTTGCCTGTGGGGCCACAGGCATGGGCTGTTGGAATTTCGTCGCTGACCGACGTGAGGACTGCGTGGAGGTGATTGGCAGCCAGGGGCGGATCAGCTTCTCGGTGTTCGATGAGGCGCCGCTGCAACTGTGCACGGATACCTCCGTCAGCCTCGACATTCCTCATCATCCTGAGCATATCCAGTGGCACCATGTACTCGGCATGAATGCCCATATCCGTGGTGAGTCGAAGCATCCCGCCGTGGCCGAAGAGGCCTTGAAGACCGACTGGGTGATGGACCGCATCCTCCAACGCCGTTGAGGCGGGCATAACCTAATGCTCAAAGAGTATTTCCCAGGCGTCGGACGGTTTCCCTAAGATCACGTCATAACTCGTTATGACAAGTGATAGGGGCCATGGCCGACAACGTTCTTTCCCTCAGCAGCGTACCGCTGCACACGCAACTGCGAGACGTGTTGCGCGCACGCATTCTCGATGGCGAATACCCCCAGGGCGGGCAGATGCCCTCGGAAAGCGAGCTCGGCGCGTTGTTTCGCGTCAGCCGCATCACCGTGCGCCAGGCCTTGGGCGACCTGCAAAAGGAAGGGCTGATTTTCAAGATCCATGGCAAGGGCACGTTCGTCGCCAAGCCCAAGACCTTTCAGAACGTCAGCACTCTCCAAGGCCTGGCCGAGTCCTTGACCGGACGCGGTTTCGAGGTGATCAACCGCTTGCTGAGTTTCAAGTTCATCGCGGCCGACAAACAGGTGGCCGAGCGCCTGAAGTTGACGGAAGGGGACACAGTGGCGCAGATCAAACGGGTGCGCTTGATCAACCGCGAGCCGGTTTCCCTGGAGATCACCTACTTGCCCAAGGCCCTGGGTGAACGCCTGGAAAAGGCCGACCTGGTCACCCGCGATATTTTCCTGATCCTGGAAAACGACTGCGCCTTGACCTTGGGCCATGCCGACCTGGCCATCGATGCGGTGCCGGCCGACAGCGACCTGACCCAGGCGCTGGAGGTCGAACCAGGCTCGCCCATCATGCGCATCGAGCGCCTGACCCATGACGCCAGCGGCCAGCCCCTGGACTTCGAACACCTCTATTACCGCGGCGACGCCTTCCAGTATCGCTTGCGGATCGACCGGCACAAAGGGACGCAGCTCCATGACTAGAAGCACCCTGGAACAGGAATACGACATTGTCGTCATCGGCGGAGGCACCGCCGGGCCCATGGCGGCGATCAAGGCCAAGGAACGCAACCGTGACTTGCGCGTACTGCTGGTGGACAAGGCCAACGTCAAGCGCAGCGGTGCCATCAGCATGGGCATGGACGGCTTGAACAACGCGATCATCCCCGGCCATTCCACGCCCGAGCAGTACACCAAGGAAATCACCATCGCCAACGACGGCATCGTCAACCAGGCGGCGGTGTACGCCTATGCCACCCACAGCTTCGAAACGATCGAGCAACTGGACCGCTGGGGCGTGAAGTTCGAGAAGGATGAAACCGGCGACTACGCGGTGAAAAAAGTCCATCACATGGGCGCTTATGTGCTGCCGATGCCGGAAGGGCACGACATCAAGAAGGTGCTTTATCGCCAACTGAAACGGGCGCGAGTGAGCATCACCAATCGGCTGGTCTGCACCCGGTTGCTGACCGACGAAGCGGGCGCGGTGAACGGTGTGATGGGCTTCGATTGCCGCACCGCCGACTTTCATGTGATCAAGGCCAAGGCCGTGATTCTCTGCTGCGGCGCGGCGGGGCGCCTGGGGTTGCCGGCCTCCGGCTACCTGATGGGCACGTATGAGAACCCGACCAATGCCGGCGACGGCTATGCCATGGCCTACCACGCCGGTGCCGAACTGGCGAACCTGGAATGCTTCCAGATCAACCCGCTGATCAAAGATTACAACGGTCCGGCGTGCGCCTATGTCACTGGCCCCCTGGGCGGTTATACCGCGAACAACAAGGGCGAGCGCTTCATCGAGTGCGACTACTGGAGCGGGCAGATGATGTGGGAGTTCCACCAGGAACTCGAAGGTGGCAATGGCCCGGTGTTCCTCAAGCTCGATCATCTGGCCGAGGAAACCATCCAGAACATCGAAGAGATCCTGCACAGCAACGAACGGCCGAGTCGCGGTCAGTTCCATGCCAACCGCGGCACCGACTACCGCACGCAGATGGTGGAAATGCACATCTCCGAAATCGGTTTTTGCAGCGGCCATTCGGCGTCGGGCGTGTGGGTCAACGAGCGGGCCGAGACCTCGGTCAAGGGCCTGTACTCGGCCGGCGACATGGCGGCAGTGCCGCACAACTACATGCTCGGTGCGTTCACCTATGGCTGGTTTGCCGGCAACAACGCCGCGGATTTCGTGGCCGGGAAGGATTTCTCGGCGCTGGATGCCGGGCAGATCGAACGGGAGAGGGCACGTGTCTACGCGCCGCTGGACCGCGAGCACGGCCTGCCGCCGGCCCAGGTGGAATACAAGCTGCGCCGTTTCGTCAACGATTACCTGCAACCGCCGAAAGTCACCAAGAAAATGCAGATCGGCCTGCAACGCTTCAGCGATATCCAGCGCGACCTGGACCAGCTCAAGGCCCACAACCCTCACGAGCTGATGCGCGCCATGGAAGTCAGCGTGATCCGCGACTGCGCCGAAATGGCCGCCCGTGCCTCGCTGTTTCGCGCCGAAAGCCGTTGGGGCCTGTACCACTATCGGGTCGATCATCCACAACGCAACGACAGCGACTGGTTCTGCCATTGCCATTTGAAGAAGGGCGATGACGGCGCGATGATTTCATTCAAGAAAGCCGTCGAACCCTACGTCATCGCTCTCGATGCCGACGAACTGCAGGCCTACGACCGGCTGCGGGTCGGTGCCGACGCGGCATGAACCGTCCACCCAGAGAGAACGCCCATGGCCTATCAACCCCAGGAAATCTTTTTCCGCTCCAATGCCCCCGTCACCGTGGACGAGGACAAATGCATCGCTCACAAGGGCTGCACGGTTTGCGTCGATGTGTGCCCCATGGACTTGCTGGCGATCAACCCGGCGACCCAGAAGGCCTACATGGCGTTCGACGAATGCTGGTACTGCATGCCCTGTGAAAAGGACTGCCCGACGGGGGCGGTGAAAGTGGAGATTCCGTATCTGTTGCGTTGACCGACAGGACGTCATCGCGAGCAAGCTCGCTCCCACAGTGGGTCGAAGCCAGTCGCAGATCTTATGTACACCGATAAACCTGTGGGAGCGAGCTTGCTCGCGATGAGGCCCACCCAAACACCACAAAAGCCATCCGGCCACCCCCGGACGCACAATTTGGAACACCCCTCGTTTCCCACCGCGCCCTGATCGTGGCGGAGACGACATCCAATAAATGATTCGAGGGGACACACCCATGCTATTGCGCGCAGCACTCGCCGGTCTGGTACTGGCTTCATTGACCTTGCCTGCCCAGGCAGAAACCATCCGTATCGCCATCGGCACCCAGGACACCACCATCAACTGCGCCGCCGGCGGGTTGTTGATCCGGGAGTTGGGCCTGTTGGACAAATACTTGCCCCATGACGGCGCCTACAAGGACGCCCGATACGATATCCAGTGGAAGAACTTCACCAGCGGCGCGCCGCTGACCAACGAGATGGTCGCCGGCAAACTCGACTTCGGTGCCATGGCCGATTTCCCCGGCGCGTTCAACGGCGTGGCGTTCGAAACCGCCGGCAAGCACAGCCTGTTCATCAGCGTGCTGTCGGGCAGCACCCAAGGCAGCGGCAACGGCATCGTGGTGCCCAGTGCGTCGGGCGTGCAGTCCCTGGCCGAGCTCAAGGGCAAGACCATTTCCGTACCGTTCGCGTCCACTGCCCATGGCATGTTGCTGCGTGCTGTCGCCGCCCAGGGCTGGGACCCCCTCAAGGATGTGAACATCATTGCCCAGCCGCCGGAAGTCGCCGGCTCGGCGCTACAAGCCGGCAAGATCGACGCCCACGCCGACTTCGTGCCGTTCGCCGAACTGTTCCCCAGCCGAGGTTTCGCCCGCAAGATCTACGACGGTGCCCAGGCCAACACACCGACGTTCCACGGCGCGCTGGTGGACCAGGCCTATGCCAAGCAATACCCGGAAATCGTCGTCGCCTACCTGCGCGCCACCCTCGAGGCCAATCAACTGCTGGCCGCCGAGCCGGAGAAGTACAGCGAGCTGATCGCCAAGGTCACTGGGGTGGATGCCGAGGTCAATTACCTGTTCCACGGGCCACTGGGTGTGCAGACCCGCGACCTGACCTGGAAACCGGAATACCGCCAGGCCGTCGGCACCGCCATCGACACCCTCAAGCTGCTGAAAAAGGCTGATCGTGGCCTGGACCTCAATACCTTCATCGATGACCAGTACATCCGCGCCGCCTTCAAGGCGTCGAACCTGGACTACAACGCGCAACTGGCTAACTACGCCCAGACCCCGCTGGGCAGCAGCGATGCGTCGACCGGCCAGGCAATAGCCGACGCCCGCCACGTGGCCGAGATCTGGGTACGCGGCGAGCCGAAAGTGCGCCATTACGCCTCGGCCCAATCGGCCTTCGCCGCGCTGGCGAGTCTCAAGCAGGAAGGCAAGGGCATCCGCGCCGTCTATACCCAGGCCAGCGACAGCGGAATCAAGCTGCTGGCCGAACAGGCGTGGTTCGCCAGTGATGCCAAGGGCCAGCTCAGTGCGTTCCTGCTCAAGGGGCAGGCCCAGCAATTTGCTACCGCCCAGGGCGGAAAAGTCTTCGACTTCAGCGAGGCCACCAGCCAGGCCGTTGCCGCCCGCTAACCGTCAAAACAACTCGATGGACTGTGGGAGCGGGCTTGCTCGCGAATGCAGACTGACATTCGACATCGATGTCGACTGAACCATCGCTTTCGCGAGCAAGCCCGCTCCCACAGGAGCTCGACTGAGAGGAAGCATTGTGCCCCGATCATTTTCACGCTGGCTCCTGCGAGCCGCTTCACTGTTGCTCTGCCTGTTGTTCTGGCAACTCGCCGCAACCGGCCACTGGAACCTCGGCCTGGTGACTTTCGCCAACGTCCCGACCCCGCTGGCGGTGATCCAGGCGGCGCTGGGCCTGGGAGAGTCGGGCAATCTCGCCCGGCACCTGGGCAGCAGTCTGGGCCGGGTCTTTGCCGGTTATGGCGCGGCGCTGTTGATCGGCGTGGCGCTGGGCCTGGCCATCGGTCGTTCGAAATGGGCCGAAGACTTGTTGCTGCCGCCCCTGGAAGTGCTGCGGCCGATCCCGGCGGTGGCCTGGATTCCCCTGGCGATCCTGATGTTTCCCTCGTCGGAACTGTCGATGGTGTTCATCACCTTCACCGGCGCGCTGTTCCCGATCCTGCTCAACACCGTACACGGCGTCGAAGGCGTGGACCGGCGTTTGATCGCCTCGGCGAAAAGCCTCGGGGCCGGACGCCGGGCGATCCTGTTGGAGGTGATTCTGCCGGGCGCCGCGCCGAGCATCATCACCGGCCTGGCCATCGGCATGGGCACGTCCTGGTTCTGCCTGGTGACGGCGGAAATGATCGCCGGCCAGTACGGCATCGGCTACTACACCTGGGCTTCCTACACCGTGCAGAACTACGCCGACATCGTCGTCGGCATGTTGCTGATCGGTGTGCTGGGCATGGGCAGCAGCCTGCTGATCAAACGCCTGGGCGGGCTGTTCACGCCTTGGCATCGACCACGAGGAAAAGCCTGATGAGCATGATGCACACACCCGAAGGACGGATCGATATCCGTCAGCTGTCCATTGTCCTTGGCCAGGGAGCCCAGGCCTTCGAAGCGGTCCAGGGGCTCGATTGCCAGATCGAAGCAGGTCAGTTCGTCTGTGTCCTCGGGCCGTCCGGCTGCGGCAAGTCCACCTTGCTCGGGGCCTTGGCCGGGCATCTGCAACCGCGCTCCGGCAGCTTGAATGTCGACGGCTCGAGCGTTTCCGGTCCGTCGCCTCAACGCGGCATGGTGTTTCAGCAGCACACACTGTTTCCCTGGCGCAGCGTGCGCGACAACGTCGCTTTCGGCCTGAAAATGCGCGGCCTGGGCAAGGCCGAACGACACCGGGCCGCCGACGAGATCCTTGCGCTGGTGGGCCTGGAGGGCTTCGCCGGGCATTGGCCGGACCAACTCTCGGGGGGCATGCAGCAACGGGTGGAGATCGCCCGGGTGCTGGTCAACCGCCCACGGCTGCTGCTGATGGACGAACCCTTCGGCGCGCTCGATGCCCTGACCCGGTTGAATATGCAGGAGCTGCTGCTGGACATCTGGACCCGCATTCGCACCACCGTGGTGTTCGTCACTCACGACATCGACGAGGCGCTGTTCCTGGCCGATCGCTTGCTGGTGATGAGCCCGCGTCCGGGGCGGATCATCGAGGACCTGCGCCTGGACTTCCCACGGCCACGCACGACCGAACTGGTCACCCGCCCTGAATTCTCCCGCTTGAAGCGTCACTGCCTCGACCTGCTGCGCCATGAAGACGGCCGACAGTTGCCGCGCCTCAATCCCCTGGGGCTTCCCCCTGAAACCTCCTTGCCGCGATTTGCCCTATGACCTCTCTATTCGAAAACACCGACAACGACGACATCCTCGCCCTGCAACCGCGCTTGACTGACCAGGACCCGGGCGTGCGCCGCATCGCCCTGATCGAACTGGCCGACCTTGAGGAGCCAGAAGGCCTGCTGTGGCTGGTGGACCGTCTGGCTGAAGATCCCAGTGCCGACGTGCGAGCCGAAGCTGCGCGATTGCTTGAAGCCTGGGAGGACGCGCCGGTGGTGGGCGCCTTGTGCGAGGCCCTGACCGATCCATCGCCGAGTGTGCAGGCCGCTGCCGCCCAGAGTCTGAGCCTGCTCAAGAGCGAGGCGGCGGGGAGGGTGATCCTGCCTTGGACGGCACATGCCGAGGCCGGTGTGCGCGTCGCGGCGTTCAGGGCCTTGCGCGAATTACGCCTGCTCGAGGCGGCACCGGCGGCAATCGTTGCCCTGGCTGACGGCGATGCCAGCGTGCGCCGCGAGGCGGTTGGCGTGCTGGGCTGGCTCAAGCACCTCGACGCCTTGCCGGCCCTGGCCCGGTTGGCCAGTGATGATCCGGATACTGAGGTGCGCCGCGCGGCCACCGGTGCCCTTGGCCTGGCTTCGGATGCGCAGGTCTTGCCGGCGCTGCGCCAAGCCCTTCGGGATCCGGCCTGGGCAGTGCGCGAAGAAGCCGCCACCACCTTGGGCAAGGTCGGTCACGCCGATGCCGGTCCGGCCCTGGTCGAGGCCTTGGGCGACGATTATTGGCAAGTGCGCTTGCGGGCCACTCGCAGCCTCGGTCGCTTGCGTTACGCCCCGGCGTTGTCGGCCTTGATCGAAACCCTGGGCCATCGCATCAGCAACTTGCGCAAGGAAGCGGCCCTGGCCTTGGGCGAGTTGAACGAACCAGGTGCAATCCCGGCGTTGCAGGCGGCCCAGGACGATGGTGACCCCGAAGTGCGCAAAGCCGTACGCATTGCCTTGGGTCAACTGCAATGAGCCCGGAGGCGATCGGCAATTCCCAAGGCAAGGGTCAATTGCGCCTGGATTGGCCCGGCGGCCGCGAGCAACGCCTGGACCACGTCACCCTGCGCCGCCACTGCCCGTGCTCGCGGTGCCGGGCGTTGCGCCTGCAAGGGCTGACCGTCCAGGTCGATCCGCGGATCCGGGTGGTGGCAGTCAACCCACAGGGCTACGGGGTGCAATTGGTTTTCAGTGACGGGCATGAGCGAGGGATTTACCCGTGGGCCTACCTGGCGGGGCTTGAGCACTGACACACTTAAGGATAAGTGATGAAACCTGTGGCGAGGGAGCTTGCTCCCGCTGGGCTGCGCAGCAGCCCTAAATCATTCAACACAGTGCATTGTGTAAATAGGAGGTAAGTGTCACGGCTGCTGCGCAGCCGAGCGGGAGCAAGCTCCCTCGCCACACTGACTTGTACAGGCAAGCTGTGAACTGACTGGCGGCGCTTGTCAGAAAAATTCCGAAAGAGTACAAATGTACTCCATGACGACTCTCACCCCCCGCCGCACCGCCATCCTGACCTTCATCCGCGAACGCATCGCCGCTCAGGGTCAGCCCCCCAGCCTCGCTGAAATCAGCGAGGCGTTCGGTTTCGCCTCCCGTAGCGTGGCGCGCAAGCATGTGCTGGCGTTGACCGAGGCCGGTTTCATCGAAGTCAATCCGCACCAGGCCCGGGGCATCCGGCTGTTGAACCAGCCGCCACGGCCTGAACTGCTGGACGTGCCGGTGCTGGGGCGAGTGGCTGCCGGCCTGCCGATTGGCGCCGATGCCGAGGTTCACAGCCGCCTGATGCTGGATCCGGCGATTTTTACCAAGGCGCCGGACTACCTGTTGCGGGTCCAGGGCGATTCGATGATCGAGGACGGCATTCTCGACGGTGACCTGGTGGGCGTGCAGCGCACACCCCAGGCCTCCAACGGCCAGATCGTCGTGGCGCGCCTGGACGGTGAAGTCACCATCAAGCGCTTCGAGCGCATCGGCGAGCGGGTGCGTTTGCTGCCGCGTAACCCGGCCTACCAGCCGATCATCATCGAGGCCGACCAGGACCTGGCGATAGAAGGGGTGTTCTGTGGCTTGGTGAGGCAAGGTTGATGGGCGCTGTCGTTGCGCTGGACACGCTGTTCAACGGCGGCCAGGTCTGGAAGGGCCGGCCTGCGCCGCCGGCCGCCAGTCCGCAGCCCACTGGCCATGCAGCACTGGATGCGGCGTTGCCCAGTGGTGGCTGGCCGGAGGCGGCCTTGACGGAACTGCTCATCGCCGCGCCGGGCGTGGGCGAGTTGCAATTGGTGTGGCCGACCCTGGCGCGGCTGTCGGCAGCGGGGGAGCGGATCGTGCTGGTGGCGCCGCCGTTCGTGCCTTATCCCCAGGCCTGGCAGAACGCCGGGATCGACCTGCGCCAGTTATCGGTGATCCGCGCCGATGAACGCGATGCCCTGTGGGCCACCGAACAATGCCTGCGTTCGGGCAGTTGTGGCGCGGTGCTGTGTTGGCCCCGCCACGCGGACGACCGGGCCTTGCGGCGCTTGCAAGTGGCGGCGGAAACCGGCCAGGCCCTGGCGTTCGCCTGGCGCTCGATCCAGGAAGCCATCAACCCGTCGCCGGCGGCCCTGCGCATTGCCATCGATACCCGGCCTGCGCAGTTGCGCGTGCTCAAGTGCCGGGGCGGGCTGGCCCGTTCGGCGCCGATTGCCTTTGCCACGCTCGCCCCACAAACCGGGCATTGAGGTTGCGATGCGCTGGGTCTGTATTCTCTTCCCGCAATTGGCGCTGGACGCCGCGCTGCGTCAGCGCCCCGATCCCGACCAGCCCCTGGCACTGCTGACCGGCCCGGCCCAGCGTCGGGTGCTGCAAGCGGTGAATGCGCAGGCAAGGGCCCTGGGCTTGCGGCCCGGCCAGACCATGACCGCAGCCCAAGCCTTGAGCAAAGGCTTTGCCACCGCGGAATACGACGCGGCGCAGATCGAACAGTGGCAGCAGTTCCTGGCAGCCTGGGCCTACCGTTTCAGCGCCCAGGTCAGCGTGCATTATCCGCGTACGCTGCTGTTCGAGATCGAGTCGAGCCTGGGCCTGTTCGGGCCCTGGCCGGTGTTCGAGGCGCGCTTGCGAGCCGAGCTGACCGAGCTGGGCTTTCGTCATCGCATCGTCGCCGCCCCGAACCCAGTGGCGGCGCGGGTGTTGGCCAATGCCTATGACGCCCTGGTGGTGCCCGATGCCGAGACCTTGCAACAGTACCTGGGGCACATGCCCGTGGAGCGAATCGGCCTGGAGCCCGACGTCGCCACGGCGCTGTCGCGCATGGGCCTGCGTCGCCTGAGCCAGGTCCAGGCCTTGCCCCGGCAGACCCTGGCGCGGCGCTTCGAGGCCCAGGTGCTCAAGCACCTCGACGCGTTGACGGGCCATCGCACCCTGGCGCTGTCGTTCTACCTGCCACCGGACCGTTTCGATGTGCGCATCGAGCTCAACTATGACGTGCAATCCCATCAGGCGCTGTTATTCCCGTTGCGTCGCCTGACCGGTGACCTGTCGGCCTTCCTCTGCGGACGCGACAGCGGCGTGCAACGCTTCGACTTGCACCTGGAGCACGCCGGGTTGCCGGATACCGTGATCAAGGTCGGCCTGCTCAGCGCCGAACGGGACCCGGCGATGCTCTTCGAACTGGCCCGCGGTCGCTTGGAACAGGTGCAGGTCGAGGCCCCGGTGCGGGGCTTTCGCTTGTGTGCCGAAGACCTGCCGAGTTTCGTGCCCCAGCGCCTGGAACTGTTCGACGAGCGCCCTCAACAATCATTGCCCTGGGAGCAACTGCGCGAACGCTTGCGGGCCCGGCTGGGGGATGACGCCGTGCAGGGCCTGGGGTTTCGCGACGACCATCGGCCTGAGTGCGCCTGGCAGATGACCTCCCAACCCCGATCCCAGGCTTGTCCGGTACGCGACGGCGTGCAGCGTCCCGGCTGGCTGCTGGAGGAGCCCCAGGCATTGGCGCAAGGGCAGGCGCACATCCTCATGGGCCCCGAGCGCATCGAGACCGGTTGGTGGGACGGCGCGGATGTGCGCCGCGACTATTACCTGATCGAAACCCGCAGCGGACAACGTGGCTGGGCCTATCGACCGGTGGGCGAGGGCGGGCCGCTGTGGCTGCAGGGCTGGTTCGCATGAGCGTTGAGTATGCCGAGCTGCATTGCCTGTCGAACTTCAGCTTCCAGCGCGGCGCCTCCAGTGCCCTGGAGTTGTGCCGACGGGCTAAAGAGCAGGGCTATCGGGCCCTGGCGATCACCGACGAATGCACCCTGGCCGGGATCGTCCGGGCCTGGCAGGCGGCCAAGGAACTGGACCTGCCCCTGATCGTCGGCAGCGAAATCCAGGTCGAGAACGGGCCGAAACTGGTGTTGCTGGTGGAAAACCTGGAGGGTTATCAAACCTTGTGCCGGTTGATCACCCGCGCCCGGCGGCGCAGCGAGAAGGGCCGCTACCGCATCGTGCGAGAGGATTTCGACCAACCCTTGCCGGGGTTGCTGGCGTTGTGGATAGCCGATGGCAAAGACGCCGAAGAACATGGGCGTTGGCTCCAGCCGATCTTTGCCGGGCGCCTGTGGCTGACGGTCCAGTTGCATTGCGCACAGGACGACCGCCGCCGGTTGGCAGACTCGTTGGCGCTGGCCGAGCGCATGGCGCTTCCGGCCGTGGCCAGCGGCGATGTACATATGCACGTGCGCGGCCGTCGCGCCTTGCAGGACACCATGACCGCCATCCGTCACCACGTCACGGTGGCCGAGGCCGGCCAGCGCTTGCACCCCAACGGCGAGCGCCACCTGCGCAGCCGCAAGGATCTGGCCGATCTCTACCCGCCGGCCTTGCTCGAGGAAACCCTGAACATCGCCCGCCGCTGCACCTTCGACCTCGGCCAATTGCGCTATCAATACCCCCGCGAGCTGGTGCCCGAGGGGCATGATCCAGCGTCCTGGCTGCGGGAACTGACCGAGCGTGGCATGCGCGAGCGGTGGAAGGACGGCGTGCCAGACAAGGTGCGGGTGCAGATCGACAAGGAACTGAGCCTGATCGCCGAGTTGGGCTACGACAGCTATTTCCTCACCGTGCAGGACATCGTCGGCTTCGCCCGACAGCAGCGCATCCTCTGTCAGGGACGTGGTTCGGCGGCCAATTCGGCGGTGTGTTATGCCCTGGGCATTACCGAAATCGATCCGAGCCAGACCGACCTGCTGTTCGAGCGATTCCTGTCCAAGGAGCGCAACGAGCCACCGGACATCGATGTGGATTTCGAACATGACCGCCGCGAAGAGGTGCTGCAATACGTCTTCCGGCGTTACGGGCGCCATCGCGCGGCGCTGACTGCGGTGGTCAGCAGCTACCACGGTGCAGGGGCGGTGCGGGACGTCGCCAAGGCCCTGGGCCTACCGCCGGACCAGGTCAATGCATTGGCTGACTGCTGTGGGCGCTGGAGCGATGAAGCACCGCCGCTGGACCGTTTGCGTGAAGGTGGCTTCGACCCGGACAGCCCGGTGTTGCGCCGGGTGCTGAGCCTGACCCAGCAATTGATCGGCTTCCCCCGGCATTTGTCCCAGCACCCGGGCGGCTTCGTGATTTCCGAGCAGCCCCTGGACACCTTGGTGCCGGTGGAAAACGCCGCCATGGCCGAGCGCACCATCATCCAGTGGGACAAGGACGACCTGGACGCGGTCGGGCTGCTCAAGGTGGACATCCTGGCCTTGGGCATGCTCAGCGCGATTCGTCGATGCTTCGACCTGATCGAAGACTACCGGGGTCAACCCCATACCCTGGCGTCGTTGCCCAAGGACGATCCGGCGACCTACGAGATGATCAGTCGCGCGGACACCATCGGCGTGTTCCAGATCGAATCACGGGCGCAGATGGCGATGCTGCCCCGGCTCAAGCCCAAGACGTATTACGACCTGGTGATCGAAGTGGCGATCGTGCGACCGGGGCCGATCCAGGGCGGCATGGTGCACCCGTACCTGAAACGGCGAAACGGGGAGGAGGCTGTCACGTACCCCTCGCCAGCGCTGGAGACAGTGCTGGGGCGGACCCTGGGCATTCCGTTGTTCCAGGAGCAGGTCATGCAGATTGCCGTTGTCGCGGCCGACTACACGCCCGGCGAGGCCGACCAGTTGCGTCGCTCCATGGCCGCCTGGAAACGCCATGGCGGGTTGGAGCCCCATCGAGAACGCCTGGCAGCGGGGATGAAGAAAAACGGCTACACCGCTGAGTTCGCCGCGCAAATCTTCGAACAGATCAAAGGCTTCGGCAATTACGGTTTTCCCGAATCCCACGCCGCCAGTTTCGCCTTGCTGACCTACGTCAGCAGTTGGCTCAAATGCCACGAGCCGGCAGCGTTCGCCTGTGCCCTGATAAACAGCTGGCCTATGGGCTTCTACAGCCCGGACCAGATCCTCCAGGATGCCCGCCGACATCAATTGCAGATCCGTCCGGTGGACGTGCGCGCCAGCGATTGGGATTGCAGCCTCGAACCCATGGAAGGCCGGCAACCGGCGATCCGCCTGGGGCTGCGCCTGGTCAAGGGTTTTCGCGAAGAGGATGCCCTGCGTATCGAAGCGGCGCGCCGGCATCGGCCCTTCAGCGATGTGGCCGACCTGGGCGAGCGCGCGCAACTCGATGCCCGGGCCCAGGCGCAACTGGCCGACGCGGGGGCCTTGCAGGGCTTGGCGGGGGATCGCCATCGGGCCCGCTGGGAAGTGGCCGGAGTGCAGAAGCAACTGGGCTTGTTCGCCGGTTTGCCCAGCCAGGAAGAACCGCCCGTGGCGCTGCCCGAACCCACACTGGGGGAAAACCTGTTTGCCGATTACGCCACGCTGGGCACGACACTGGGCCCTCATCCGCTGGCCCTGCTGCGTCCCGAACTGCGCGCTCGGCGCTGTCGCAGCTCACGGGAATTGCAGGACGTGGAGCATGGTCGCAATGTCAGCGTCGCCGGGCTGGTCACCGGTCGCCAACGCCCGGGCACGGCCAGCGGCGTGACCTTCGTCACCCTGGAGGATGAGTTCGGCAACCTCAACGTGGTGGTCTGGCGCGACCTGGCCGAGCGCCAACGCAAGACCCTGGTGGGCTCGCAATTGCTCAGGGTCGACGGCCGCTGGGAAAGCGTCGGCGAGGTCCGCCACTTGATCGCCGGGCGCTTGAGCGACCTGACTGAACTGCTGGCGGGTATCCAAGTGCAGAGCCGCGATTTCCGCTGAGCCCCAGCAACACCGCCGTTTTTGTGGCGAGGGAGCTTGCTCCCGCTGGGCTGCGTAGCAGCCCCCCAAAAAATGGTTTACGCAATCCATCAGGCACACCGCGTCAGCCGGTTTACGACGGCTGCGCCGCCGAGCGGGAGCAAGCTCCCTCGCCACAGGATTGTGCGCAAACCGATCACCATGAAACCAAACGCCAACCCGGCGCTCGAAGCTCTGATCGCAAGGGATTTGTGTCTGTCGATTCCCTGCAGGCATTTTGAGGTTCAGAGTCGACCATGGAGTTTCTATCCCAGAATCACGGCTGCCCTGGGTGGGGCGGTGAGATGGCCGGGCGTATCCGGGCGTTCGATTGGAGCCGAACCGAGTTGGGCGCCATCGAGCACTGGTCCGCCAGCTTGCGTAGCGCTGTCCAATTGTTGCTGGCTTCGCCCCTGCCGATAGTGATGTTGTGGGGCCGCCAGGGCTTCATGATTTACAACGATGCCTATGCCGAGTTCGCCGGCGGCCGCCACCCCTACTTGCTGGGGTGCGCGGTGGAGTTGGGCTGGCCGGAGGTGGCCGAATTCAATCGCCATGTACTGGACGTCTGTCTGGCCGGCGGCACCTTGTCCTACCGCAGCAAAGAGCTGGTCCTGCTGCGCGATGGCAAGCCTGAAGATGTGTGGATGGACCTCTACTACAGCCCGGTGCCCGATGATGACCAGTCCCCGGCGGGCGTGCTGGCGATTGTGGTGGAAACCACAGAGCACGTATTGACCGAGCGCGCCCGGCAAGAGGCCGAACGCAGTTACCGCGCGGTCAATGAACGCATTCAGCTGGCGCTTTCGGCCGGGCCCTTGCTGGGATCGTTCGTCTGGGACATCCAGGCCGACACGCTGTCGGGCGATGAGCGTTTTGCCCGCACCTTCAACTACCCCCCCGATTGTCCGCTGGACGCACTGCCCATCGAGATTGCCCGCCAGGGCATCCACCCGGACGACCTCGAAGAGGTCAACCAGCGGGTCGAACTGACCGTGCGCACAGGCACGCCTTACAGCGCTGAGTATCGGGTCCGCCGCCTGGGCGGTGACTACCGGTGGGTGCTGGCCAGCGGTCGATGCGAGTTCGACAGGACAGGCCGGCCCCTGCGGTTTCCGGGAGTGCTGATTGATATCGACGAACGCAAGACGGCCGAAGCTTCGCTGCTCAAATTCACCCGCGACCTGGAGCAACGTGTCGCCGACGAGGTGCAGGCGCGGTTGGCAGCCGAAGAGCAGTTGCGCCAGTCGCAGAAGCTCGAGGCCATTGGTGGCCTCACCGGTGGCGTGGCCCATGATTTCAACAACTTGCTGCAGGTGATCGCCGGCAATCTGCACTTGCTGGCCCGCCACGAACGGGACAACGCCAATGTGCAACGACGGGTCAGTGCCTCCATCGAAGCCGTGGAGCGGGGGGCCAAGTTGTCCTCGCAGCTGTTGGCTTTCGCCCGGCGCCAGCCATTGTCACCGGCGGTCTATAACCCACGGCGCATCTATGAGGGCATGGGTGAACTGCTGCAGCGGGCCTTGGGCGAAACCATCCTGATTGAAGTGAGCCTGCCCCAGGAACCCTGGCGCATCCATGTCGATCGCAATCAGTTGGAAAATGCCCTGTTGAACCTGGCGATCAATGCGCGTGATGCCATGCGGGGCGAGGGCACTATCCATCTGATCGGCGAGAACATCGTGCTCGATGACGCGTTCTGCGCCGGCAAGGGGATTGCGGCCGGCGACTATGTCCGGCTGTCGGTGATCGATTGCGGCGTCGGCATGCCGCCCGACATCCTGAAGCAGGTGTTCGAACCGTTTTTCACCACCAAGACCGATGGCCAGGGCACCGGGCTTGGATTGAGCATGGTGTTCGGGTTCGTCAAGCAGAGTGGCGGCCATATCGAGATCTCCAGTGACCTGGGCGAAGGCACGCGGGTGCGGATGTATTTCCCTCGAAGTCTTGCGCCCGAAGCCGGGGAAACCGAGCAACATGATGCGCTTCATTCCGGCCGGCAAGAGACGATCCTGGTGGTGGAGGACAACGCCGAGGTGCGCAGCGCGTCGGTGGAACTGCTGGAACAGTCCGGCTACAGGACCCTCACGGCCGCCAACGGCGATGAGGCGATGAAGCTACTGCTGGATGGCACCCCGGTCGACCTGATCTTCACCGACGTGGTCATGCCCGGCCTGATCAAGAGTTCCGACCTGGCCGCCTGGGCCAAGGTGCAGACCCCGCCGGTCCCCGTGCTGTTCACCTCGGGGCACACCCGGGACATCATCTCCCGCAACCATCAATTGAGCCCCGATACCCATTTGTTGAGCAAACCCTACGGTCCGGACGCACTGGCCCGGATGGTGAGGAGCGTGCTGGGCGGTTGATCGCGGCGTCTTAAACAAATGGAACCGAAGCCGTCGCGTCACCTTCGAATGTTCAAGACCGGTCATCCATCCGGCCCTGTCATGAACGAGGTGCCCATGAACGACGATCCCGCAGACACTCAGCAACAAGGCCAGGCGCAGGCGCCATCCCCGCGCAACGATCCGGCCATTGATCCCCAGGGCCCGGGCAGGCCTTCGAGCGCCGAGCCCGTCAGTCCTGCCGGAGCGGACCAGGCTGACAGCGCCGCCACTGAGGTCGATCAGAAGCAGCATCATCAGGACAATGACAACACCTTCAGCCCCGGCTTCAAGCCTGACCCGGACCGGCCGAAATCCGGTGACGACACGGACGCCGATATCGACACCGATGGGGGCTAGACAAGGAAGGATGTACAACACCGCATCATGGTGGTGAATGCAAAGCTTTTGAACACCCACAAACCCTGTGGGAGCGAGCTTGCTCGCGAAAGCGGAGGGTCAGCTTGCATCAATGTTGATTGTGCTGGCGCCATCGCGAGCAAGCTCGCTCCCACAATGGACCTGCGCTGAATGCAAAACTCATAAACATCCACGATTCCTGTGGGAGCGAGCTTGCTCGCGAAAGCGCTGGGTCAGCTTGCATCGATGTTGATTGTGCCGGCGCCATCGCGAGCAAGCTCGGCTCCCACAATGGACCTGCGCTGAATGCAAAACTCATGAACATCCACGATTCCTGTGGGAGCGAGCTTTGCTCGCGAAAGCGCTGGGTCAGCTTGCATCGATGTTGATTGTGCCGGCGCCATCGCGAGCAAGCTCGCTCCCACAATGGACCTGCGTTGAATGCAAAACTCATTAACATCCACGATTCCTGTGGGAGCGAGCTTGCTCGCGAAAGCGCTAGGTCAGCTTGCATCGATGTTGATTGTGCCGGCGCCATCGCGAGCAAGCTCGGCTCCCACATGTTCTGAGGGGCTTATTGACCGCTGGCGATCTGTTTCACCAAGGTTTCATGGCCGGTCTTGTCGCTGGCCCGGGAGATGATCTGCACCACCGCCATGCGCGTGCCGGAGGCACCCAGCAAGGTGGTGTCGAGGGTCGGTCCGCCGCCCTGGGTCGCGCGGGTATCGAGCTGGCGCAGGCCCAGGCCGGTGCCTTTTTGCTTCAGGCTTTTTTCGCTGAGGATCTTGGCATCCGGCAGGGACTTGAGGCGCTGGGCGGCGAAGTCGGCCATGGTGGCGTCGAGGAACGCGCCATCGTCATCCTTCACATTCGCACCGTCGATAATGATGTTTTCCGCTGCGATCACCACGGTCTTGCTGGTGGCATTGCTGTACATCGTCCCCGTCGCCCCGGCGGTGCCCTGGGCGGCTTCACCGGAGGGCAATGGCGTCGCCGTAAAACCCTTGGGCAAGGTGAAGGTGAACTTGCCGCCCAGCATCGACACCTTCTGCGCCGGTGCATCACTGGCAGGTTTGGCCGGGGCCGCCTGGGTGGATACCACGACCAGGCTGGCGAAGGCCCCCAGCAACAGGACGGCGGCTTGTTTACTCAGCAATGACATTGAAAATCTCCACAAATGGTCGCGCTTGAAGGCCGATCATCCCATGGGCGTCGTCCCGGACTCCAGCAAGAGACCGTCATTTTGGCGATGCCGTCTGCCCCAGCAGGCGGCGGGTCACCCGCAACATGGCCATCGACACCGCGAAGCCCAAGGCAAAGGCCGGCATGCCCAGCACCGGCAGCCGACGCGCCTTCAATGCCGTGTCGCCGATATTCAACCCGACCCGGCCCTGAAGCGCCGAGCCAACGCCTCGCGCTCGAAATGCTCGGTGATGAAGTCGATAAAGGCCCGGGTCTTGGCCGGCATCAGCGTGCGACTGGGGTAGTAGAGGGAAATCACCCCCAGATCGACGTACCAATCCGGTAACAGCCGCACCAGTTCGCCACGTTCCAGCCAGGGCAGGGCGTCGGGCACTACCAGCAGGGCCACGCCCAGACCCAGCAAGGCGGCCTCTCGCATGGCCACGGGGTCATTGAAAATCATGGACTCGTTCAGTTGCACGGCGCATTCGCACCCGGCAGCGTTGCGCAGCACGGTCTGGCGCACCCGGCCGGTGCGGCTGGCCCGCAACACGATGTTGTCCAGGCCGGCCAGGTCCTCGGGTTGCCGGGGCAGGGGGCGTCCGGCCAGGTAGGCGGGGCTGGCGACGGCAATCAGGTGAGCGGGCGCCAGGGTGCGCGATACCACCCCGGGCGTCAGGGCGAAGCCGCCGCCGATGGCTGCGTCGAAACCTTCGGCGATCAGGTCCACCGGACGGTTTTCGAACTGCCAGTCCGGACGGATCAGCGGATACCGAGCCAGCCATTGCGGCATCAACGGCAGTATCTGGCCGATGCCAAAACTGGGTGAGAGGCTGACGCGCAAGACGCCGGCCGGTTCGCCGCGCTCTGTGGTCACCGCACCAATGGCCGCCTGCAGGGCGTGCAGGTTGCTACCGATGCTGGCCAGGAAATGTTCCCCCGTTTCGGTCAGGGACAACTTGCGGGTCGAGCGCTGGAACAACCGCACCCCCAGGTTGCGCTCCAGCATCGCCACGTTGCGGCTCACGGCCGCGGGCGTCAGGGCGAGTAGTCTCGCGGCCGCCGAGAAACTGCCGGTTTCGGCGCTGCGAACAAAGCATTCGAGGTTGGCGAGGCTTTCCATGGTATGGACCTGATAGTAATACTTGAAAATGATTCGCCATATTACCGACTAATCAGAAGGTAATGGCAAGGGCACCATGCACCTCAACGGCGGACATCACCGCCAGGCTTATCCAACCTTGAGGACACAAAACATGAGCGACATCGACACTATCGGCATCATTGGCGCAGGCGCCATCGGCAGTGCTTTCGCCCGCGCCCTGGCCCGCCAGAACATCAACGTAGTGATTGCCAACAGCCGTGGCCCGCAAAGCCTGACCGAGCTTGTGGCTGACCTCGGTCCAAGCGTGCGCGCCGGCACCGTGGAGGAGGCCGCCGCCCAGCCGATGGTGCTGGTAGCGGTCAACTGGTCGAAGTTGCCCCAGGCGCTGGGCGGTTTGCCGGATTTTGCCGGGCGCATCGTGATCGACGCCAACAACGCGATCGAAGTGCCGGGGTTCAAGGCCGTGGATCTCCAGGGCCGGGCCTCGACCGAGGTGTTCAGCGAGTGGGCGCCGGGCGCACGGGTGGTCAAGGCCTTCAATCATCTGCTGGCGCGCCTGCTGGAGGCAGACCCGACGTCCGAAGGCGGCAAGCGGGTGCTGTTCCTGACCGGTAACGACGCGCAGGCACGGAGTGAAGTCGCGCGGTTGATCGAGCGCCTGGGCTTTTTCGGCGTGGACCTGGGCCCCTTGAGTGTCGGCGCACGTTTGACCCAGTTCCCGGGTGGCCCGCTGCCGGTGCTGAACCTGGTCAAGTTCGATTGAGGCCGCGCCGTGTTCAGCGATCCCAGTAGGGCACTTCGCCAAAACACTCGAGGAAGAAATCGATGACCGTGCGGACCTTCACCGACAGGCGTCGACTGCCCGGCCAGAGGATGGCGATCTGTTGCGGTTCGAGGCTGTTGGACGCTTGGTAATCCTTTAGCACCGGGACCAGCGTGCCGTTACGCACGGCTTCGCCGATCAACCACGACGGGAACATCACCAGCCCCAGGCCTTGTTCGGCGGCCTGGGTCAAGGTGTCGGCGTGGTTGCCGGTGATCGGGCCGCTGACGCTGTAGGGTGTCCAGGCCTGGCCCGGGCGGCGGAAGAACCAGCGCTGCTGTCCGGTCACGCCCTTGTAGGCCAGGCACCGGTGGTGAACCAGGTCCTGGGGCTTGAGTGGTGCGCCGTGGCGGGCCAGGTAGGTAGGGCTGGCGGCGATCTGGAAGCGATGGGGCGCGAGGATGCGCGCCTGCATGCTCGAATCGTGCAGCGGACCGATGCGGAACAGCAGGTCGGCGCCTTCCTGCAGTGGGTCGACGTAGCTATCGGTCTGCTGGATCTCCAGTTGCAGCTTCGGATAACGCTCGCATAGCTGCCCCAACCACGGTGTCAGGTGGCGCTGGCCAAACACCACCGGCGCATTGATCCGCACCAGTCCGGACGGCTCGCTGTGTTGCTCCTGCAGCGCCTGTTCGGCTTCCTCCAGTTGCACCAGCAGCAGCCGTGCATGATGCCCCAGCAGGCGGCCAGCCTCGGTGGGTGAAACGGCGCGGGTGTGGCGATAGAGCAACTGTTGGTTCAGGGCCTGTTCCATCAACTGGATCTGCCGGGAAATCGAGGACGGCGCCAAGCCTTCGCGCCGCGCGACTTCCGAAAAACTGCCGTGATCGAGCACGGCGACGAACAATCGCAATGCCTTGAAGCCCAGTTCATTGAGGCCGTGCATGGTGCGGGCTTTCCTGTGCGTATTACGCAAAAGTGTTGTCGGGATACTCACATTTATTGCACAGCGGCACCAGCCGATAATGCCGGCCCTCTTTCAAGTGAACAGGTGCTGATCATGCAAACATCTTCATTGAGCGAGGCCGTGCCGGTATCGACGCCCGCCAGACCCCAGACATTGTTGCGCTGGCTATTGCTGCCCCTGGTGATCCTGGCCGGCATGGGCTTGTCGGTGGAGGCCGGCCTGCTCGGGCCGCTCGGGGCCCAGGTCGGGCATCTGTGGGCCACGCTGAGCATCTTCGGCGTCGGTTCGGCGATTCTTTTCCTGCTGTTGTTGCTCAGTGGCCGGCAGCGAGGCCCAGCCTTGCATGAGTTGCCACGCTGGCAATTGATCGGCGGTTTCCTCGGTCCGATCTATGTGGTCGTGCTGACACTCGCCACGCCGCACATCGGCATCGCCATGACCATGGTCGCGATTCTCTCCGGCCAGGTGGGTAAAAGTGTCCTGATCGATCATTTCGGCTGGTTCGGCACGGCTCGCAAGCGGGTCAATGGCGAACGCTGGCTGGCGTTGGCCTTGATTGTCGTCGCCCTTGTCCTGATTGCCCGAGGTTGAGCATGAACCTGTTTGTTTTGTTGTTGCTGGTCGTCGCGGCCGGTGCGGTGTTGAGTGTGCAGGCGGCTATCAACGGGCGCCTGGGCCAGACGGTCGGTGTGTTGCGCAGCAGCTTGCTGACGTTCACGGTGGGCACGGTGACCACCGGGCTGCTGATCGTGTTTTTCGAGCCGGCCCACGGCTTGACGCTGTTGGACATGCCGAAATGGCAACTCAGCGGGGCCTTGTTCGGTGTGGTGTACATGATGGTGATGGTGGGCGCGATGCCCAGGGTCGGCACGGCCGTGGCCACCGTGGCGGTGATCGTCGGGCAACTGGGCATGGGCATGCTGATCGACAATTTCGGCTGGCTGGGCAACCCGGCCATCGAATTGTCCGGCAGTCGAGTCCTCGCCATGGCCTGCCTGGCATTGGCACTGGTGTTCATGTATCGCAGCAATGCCCGTCAGGCCTGAACGGTTCAGTCGGGTTCCACGTTGAGTTGCAGACTGCCATCGGCCAGGCGTTCAGTGCTGCGGACGATGCCGCTCAAGCGCCGGCCCTCGGCGCTGAACACCACGATCTCGGCCTTGTCCAGGTCGTCCGGCATCGGCGGTTGAACGTGCAGCGCGAACCACACCGGCTTGTCCTCGTCGAGGCGCTGGACGTTGTATTGGCAGTCGATACTTTTGGTCTGGCGGCCGAACAGGGTGTCGAGACCGTAGTCCAGGTGAGTGCTGTCGGCGGCGGAGGGGGTGAGAGGCATCGGCGGTCTCCTGGGGGCGCGGTTGATGTTCAAATGATCCTGCCCGGGAGGGAAAATTCCATTGGCTGAGCCGTTGGGAACAGCCCTGGGGCTCAGTTCGATAGCCCCGTGGCGAGGGAGCTTGCTCCCGCTCGGGTGCGCAGCAGCCGCAAAGAGCCAGGGGCCGCTGCGCAGCCCAGCGGGAGCAAGCTCCCTCGCCACGGAGGAGAAATCAGTGCCCTGGCACACCGTTCTTCCACGCCGACCAGTTCTTCACAATGTCCTGCACCAGCGGGTTGCCGGTGCGGAACAGGTTTTCCAGCGCCGGGACGAACGCGCCCTGGTCGGCGTACTTGAGCAGGTTATCCACTTCATTGCCACCGGGCTCGGGGCGGTCGAAGTCGGACCCGGCCCGCAGCACTGCCAGCCGGTTGATGTCCACCCGACCTTCTCGGCTGGCCCGTAGCAAGGCCTCGTAAGTCGAGTTGTCTTCCTGTTGGGTCGTGCAGTAGACGCCTTTGTTGTCGGTGAGCAGGCGGGTCCAGACTTCGGCGCGCTCGCTCAGGCGCGTGCCGGAGAACCAGGTGTTGCCGGCCAGGGTGTCGCAGCGGGTCACCACCGGCGGCTGGTTGGCCGGGGCATACGGATACTTCAAGCGCCAGGCCGCCGATTCCTTGCTTTCGGCCAAGGTCACCTGCTGGCTGAGGGCAAAGGCCTTGGCTTGCAGGGCCGGGTTGAGTTCGAAGACTTCTGTCTTGTAGTCCAGCGGCGGCTTTTCGTTCGGCCCCTTGGTGTTGATGCCCAGGTAGCCGGTGGGCCAGTCCTTGGGCACATCCCGCGAATCCAGCTCCCACTGAGTACCGAACTCCACCAGGTAATGGGCCCAGGCGGTTGTGCCAAGTGTGCCGTGGTGCGGGTTGATACCGGCGATCCCGGCCACCAGGAAATAGCTCTTGCGCAGGTCGAAGGTCGGGGAGAGCGCCAGGGCCAGGGTCGAGGCCGCCGCGTTGGTCTGGCCCATGCCGGTGATCAGCAGGCAGACCCGTTCGGCATTGCAGCGGATCGTCGGGTACTCGGCGGACAGCCCCGGTACACGGATTTCATCCTTGAGCTGCAAGCGTTCGATCCAGTTCTGCGCTTCGGGGGCGAACATCGTGATCAGCATCACTTTGGGTTGAAGTGGCGGTGCGGCCCCGGCGCTTGCCGCGAAGAATGCAGTACTTGCCAGGCCGATTGAAGCAAACAGGCGATTGATCATGTGTTCGTGACCTCCATGGATTCGAAAGGGTGCTGCGACGATGTGCTCAGAACTGATAGCCGACCCCGGCGTAATACCCCCACCCATCGGAGCGGGCGCGGAAGTTGCCATCGCCAAAGTTGAGTTCACTGCCATCCTGCCAGTTGCCGCCGTTGTGGAAGTAGCGGCCCACCAGAGTGAAGCGCACGTGGGTGAACGCGTACAGCAAGACATTGGTGGCGACCGTGGCGTTGGCGGTGCGGGCCGGGTTGTCCTTGTGCAGGTCCGAACCGAAGTCGAAGTTGGTGAAGCCAATGTACGTCAGCGAGGCACCATTGCTGAACTGGCTGATCGGCACGATGTACTTGAGTTGAGCGCGGTAGCCGTCCCAGGAATATTCATTGCTGGCGCCATAGTTTTCCCATTGATAACGGCCATAGAGGTTGGCCGACAAGTTGACCCTCGAGTGAGTGTCGATGTCGGTGCCCAGGCCGCTGTACAGGGTGTTCGCGCGATTGGCGCTGTTGCTGCCGTGGTCGTAGATCCAGTCGAACGCCACATACCATTCCTTGAACGGCCCGATGGCCAGGCTGCGGCCGGCCAGGTAGTCGATGGAAATCCGCGGCTCGTGTTCCATGAACACGGGTGAACCGTGGTCCCACACACCTTTGTCGTGACTGTTGCCAATGTTGAAAATCTTCGGAATGTCGACGTAGCCATAGAGTTCGAAGGGGCCCTTGCGTCCGAAGTATTCATATTCCAGATAGATATCGTCGACCGGTTGCGGGCCGAAGCTGATGTCTTTGCTGCCGATGAGCGTCAGGTCCTGGTTGTACCAGTCCGACAGGTAGGCGCCTTTCTTCGACGGGGTGGCTTCTGGACTGAGGGCTTCGCCTTGGGCGGACACCTCGGTGGGTTGGGCGTGGGTCGTGGCGCTGAGTAGTCCGGTAACGGCGGTCAGTAGCAGGGTGGCTGCCCATACGCCGGGCGTGGCGCGACACCGGGAAGTGAAGTGCATGGAAAGTCCTTGTTCGTGGGGGCCAAAGCCCGTGTTCCGTGATTGAAAAAAACCGTCGATCCGCTGAGGGAGGATCGAATGCGCAAACGTTTGCACATCCCATACCAATTTTATGCAGTGGCTTGAAAAGCTTGGGATTGAGGTGATTTTCCTGTCCTTTTGGTCAGGCCTAGTGCGCCGAATGCTTCACGCCCGCCTGAAGCAGCACCAAAGTGTTGCACGGGCGAATGCTCGGCACGGCACTGGGTCGGCGGCGTTGCTGTTAGAATCGATCCACTTGATTGACCGGAGAGATGCCCATGAGCGAGCCTATTCGCCTGACCCAGTACAGCCACGGCGCCGGTTGCGGCTGCAAGATTTCGCCCCAAGTGCTGGAAGTGATCCTGGCCGGCAGTGGTGCGCAGAACCTCGATCCCAAGCTTTGGGTCGGCAATGCTTCTCGCGACGACGCTGCGGTTTATGCCATCGACGAAGAGCGTGGGGTGGTCTCGACCACCGATTTTTTCATGCCGATTGTCGATGATCCCTTCGATTTCGGTCGCATCGCCGCCACCAATGCCATCAGCGACATCTACGCCATGGGCGGTGATCCGCTGATGGCCATCGCGATTCTTGGCTGGCCGGTCAACGTATTGGCCCCGGAAATTGCCCGGGAAGTGATTCGCGGCGGTCGTTCCGTGTGTGACGAGGCCGGTATTCCCCTGGCGGGCGGGCATTCGATCGACGCGCCCGAGCCGATCTTCGGCCTGGCGGTCACGGGCCTGGTGCAAAAGCGCCATATGAAACGCAACGACACGGCCACCGTCGGCTGCCGGCTGTACCTGACCAAGCCCCTGGGCATCGGCATCCTCACCACGGCGGAAAAGAAAGGCAAGCTGCGCGCCGCCGATGTTGGCCTGGCCCGTGACTGGATGTGCACCCTCAATAAACCCGGCAGCCGCTTTGGCAAGCTCGATGGCGTGACGGCGATGACCGACATCACCGGTTTCGGCCTGCTCGGGCACCTGGTGGAAATGGCCGACGGCAGCCAGTTGACCGCGCGCATCCGCTATGACGCAGTGCCGCGTCTGCCGGGCGTCGAATACTACCTCGACCTGGGCTGTGTGCCGGGCGGTACGCTGCGCAACTACGACAGCTACGCCAGCAAGGTCGGTCGGGTCCAGGAGTTGCACAAGCGAGTGCTGTGCGACCCGCAGACCAGCGGCGGCCTGTTGATTGCCGTAACCCCCGAAGGCGAGGACGAGTTTCTGCGGGTGGCCACTGAACTCGGCCTGGCACTGGAGCCCATCGGTGAGTTGGTCGAGCGACAGCGTCATGCGGTCGAGGTGTCTTGATGAGCCATGACATCACCGATTACCGCGACATCTTCCTCCATGACCGACCGATGATGGACACGCGCGCCCCCGTCGAATTCATCAAGGGCGCTTTCCCCGGCGTGGTCAATCTGCCGTTGATGACCGACAACGAACGGCAACGGGTCGGGACCTGCTACAAACAACAGGGGCAACAGGCCGCCATCGTCCTGGGGCACCAACTGGTGTCCGGTGAGACCAAGGCCCAGCGCATCCAGGCTTGGGCGGCGTTCGCCAAGGCCCATCCCGACGGTCTGCTGTATTGCTTTCGCGGCGGCTTGCGTTCGCAGATCGTCCAGCAATGGCTCAAGGACGAAGCGGGCATTGATTACCCTCGGGTCGGCGGTGGCTACAAGGCCATGCGCACGTTCTTGCTGGACACCGTCGAACAGGCGGTCGCCGAGTGCGACCTGGTCCTGCTGGGCGGCATGACCGGTACCGGCAAGACCGAAGTGCTGGGCCAACTGGGCAACAGCCTGGACCTGGAAGGGCATGCCAACCATCGCGGTTCGAGCTTCGGCAAACGCGCCACCGGCCAGCCTTCCAACATCGATTTTGAAAATCGCCTGGCCGTGGATGTGCTGAAAAAACGCGCCGCCGGCATCGAACAGTTTGTGCTGGAGGATGAGAGCCGTGCGGTCGGCAGCTGCGCCTTGCCACTGTCTTTGTACCAGCGCATGCAGCAGGTCCCGATGGTCTGGCTGGAAGACAGCCTGGAGCGTCGGGTCGAACGGATCCTGCAGGATTACGTCATTGACCTGTGTGCGGAATTTGTCGCGGTACATGGCGACGAAGGTTTTTCGCTGTTTTCCGAGCGATTGCTGGCAAGCCTGGACAACATCCACAAACGCCTGGGTGGCGACCGTCACCGGCGCTTGAAGGACATCCTGGAAACAGCCCTGGCCGAGCAGGCCCACAGCGGTGCCGTCGACGTGCATCGCGGTTGGATCGAGGGTTTGCTGCGTGAGTATTACGACCCGATGTACGTGTTCCAGCGGGAAAAGAAGGGCTTGCGGATCGAGTTCTCGGGGGAGCAGGCGGCGGTGCTGGAGTATTTGCGCGAGCGGGCGGCCCGGGGAGGGTGACCTGTGGGAGCGAGCTTGCTCGCGATGGCGGCGACACAGCCACCCTTGATCAAGCTGACCCACCACCATCGCGAGCAAGCCCGCTCCCACACCGATGATCAGGTCGGACAGGCTTCCTGGCCATTGTCCAAGCCTTGCTTGTAGCTCTGGCTGGTGAGGCTGGCCTTGCCGTTGTGCCAGGTCAGGGTCAGCACATACAGCGAATCGAAGTCCCCGGATGCCCAGTCTTCGGTAATGGTCTGATCCTTGCCCACCGCCTCACCGGCGACCTTGTTGATCAGCTCTGGCAGGTAGCCATGGGACCAGGCGGTATAGATGGTGGAGTTGTGGTACTTGTCATGCAGCAACTCGTCAGCCAGGTCGCTGGTGTCGTTGGCTGAAAAATTGATGTTGACCGGCAGCCCGAGCTTGATGGCGCTGGGGCTGATGGTCATCAGCGGGCGAATATAGCTGTAGGAGTTGTCCAGCTCACCCTCTTCGACATTGCGGGTCGGGTTGGCCGCGAACACGTAGTCGGCCTTGCCGAATTTTTCCGGCAGCAGGGTGGCCAGGTCGATGGCGCGGTTGAGGCCCTGGCAGTTGAGCTGGCCCAGGCCACCGGCGGGTTTCTCGGCGTGGCGCAGGAACACCAGGGTCTGTACGCCGTCGGCTGGCTGGGCGCGGCTGACGCTGGATTCCAGCGACAGCACCAGGCCACAGACCACAAGCAGCGTCGGCAGCATCAGCCACGAACGGTGTTTGAAGCGTCTGGCGAAATTCAGTGGGTTCATCATCGAATAATAGTCTTCAGCACGCTTGAGTCAGGCTGACAAACCCCGGTACCGCGAAGCGCTTGGCCTCGGGTGTTTTCCCTGTCGTTACGCCTCGTTGGTTCTTCGCGGGCATTGCTCAGAGTCCCTTCGAGCGCTTTGGTTCGATTCCGGTGCACTGTAGCGATCTCCGTCAGGAGATGGGACGAACGTTAACGACAGGATGTTGCTGAATTAAGAAGGGACGACGTGAATTGTGTGACGGGCAGTGGTGTCGTCCCCAACATCTTGGATTATCCTCGGGGTTTCCTTCATTTCCGAGCCGACCCCATGCCCGACTTGACGCCATACCTCATCACCCAGAAATGGCCTGCCCAATACCCGGAGTGGATCCAGCTCTACTCCCTGCCAACCCCCAACGGCGTGAAGGTTTCGATCATGCTGGAAGAGACCGGCCTGCCGTACGAGCCCCACAAAGTGGACTTCGCCAGCAACGACCAGCTGTCGCCCGAGTTCCTGTCCCTGAACCCCAACAACAAGATCCCGGCGATTCTCGATCCCCATGGGCCGGGGGACCAGCCGTTGGCGTTGTTCGAGTCGGGGGCGATCCTGATTTATCTGGCGGACAAGAGCGGACAGTTGCTGGCCCAGGAGTCGGCGGCGCGCTACGAGACGATCCAATGGCTGATGTTCCAGATGGGTGGGATCGGGCCCATGTTCGGGCAGTTGGGGTTCTTCAACAAGTTCGCCGGCAAGGACTACGAGGACAAGCGGCCACGGGATCGTTACGTCGAGGAAAGCAGGCGCCTGCTCAAGGTGCTCGATGGCCGTCTGCAAGGGCGGGACTGGATCATGGGCGAGCGCTACACCATTGCCGATATCGCCACGTTTCCCTGGGTGCGCAACTTGATCGGTTTTTATGAAGCCGGTGATTTGGTGGGTATCCGCAACTTCCCCAATGTGACGCGGGTATTGGAGCGCTTCCTGGCGCGACCGGCCGTGGCCCGTGGGTTGAAGATTCCGGAATGAGCAAGCCGACGACCCGCCGATTCGATTACAAGCAACTGGATGTGTTCAGCGATGTGCCGCTCAAGGGCAATCCGCTGGCGGTGGTGCTGGGGGCCGATGGGCTCAGTGACTCGCGCATGGCCGCTTTCGCCAACTGGACCAACCTCAGCGAAACCACGTTCCTGCTGGCGCCGCAGCACCCGGAAGCCGATTACCGGGTGCGTATTTTCACCACGTCCACCGAGTTGCCGTTTGCCGGGCATCCGACCCTGGGCAGTTGTCACGCCTGGCTGGAAGCCGGAGGCGTGCCCAAAGGGCAGGAGATCGTGCAGGAGTGCGGCGTCGGCCTGGTCAGGGTGCGCCGCAGCGATCATGGGTTGGCGTTCCTCGCGCCGCCCTTGCTCAAGTCCGGTCCGCTGGAGGCCGAGCTGCTGGAGCGGGTGTGCAAGGGGCTGGGGCTCGCAGCGCAGGCGATTGTCGAGGCGCAATGGGTCGATAACGGTGCCGGCTGGCTGGCGGTGATGCTCAAGGAGCGCCGGCAAGTCCTGACGCTCGAGCCGGATTACCAGCAGTTGCTGGACCTGGCCGTGGGCGTGATCGCACCCTGGGATCGGGCCGTGGATGGCGATGAGGCCCACTTCGAAGTGCGCGGCTTCATCGCCGGTGATGGCATGCCCGAGGATCCGGCCACCGGCAGCCTGAACGCCGGGCTCGCCCAATGGATGCTGGGCAAGGGGCTGGCGCCTGCGTCCTACGTGGTCAGCCAGGGGCTGACGATGGGCCGGGCCGGGCGGATTCATGTCGAGCAGTTGGGGGAAGAGGTCTGGATTGGTGGTGCCGTCGTGACGTGCATCAATGGCTCGTTGACCCTGTGAGGCGATTATTACCCGGCGGGTAACACTCTGTTTTCCAGCTGGCGTTTGTGCCCTGGCTGGCCTGGGCATAAGCTTCGTCCTCTGTGATCAAGCACCATTTTTTGCCCAGGAGTCCCATGTCCAGCCAGTTCCCCGAAGCACGTCCACGCCGCCTGCGTCGCAATGCAAGCCTGCGCAGCCTGTTCCAGGAAACCGAGTTCACCCTGAACGATCTGGTGCTGCCGATTTTCGTCGAAGAAGAAATCGATGATTTTGTACCGATCAAGAGCATGCCCGGCGTGGTGCGCATCCCAGAGTCGAAGCTGGCCGGTGAGATCGAACGCTATGCCCGCGCTGGCATCAAGTCGGTGATGACCTTTGGTGTATCCCATCACCTGGACAACGAGGGCAGCGACACCTGGCGTGAGCGCGGCCTGGTGTCGCGCATGGCCGGGATCTGCAAGGACGCGGTGCCGGAAATGATCGTGATGTCCGACACCTGCTTCTGTGAGTACACCGACCATGGTCACTGCGGCGTGCTCCACGGCGGTGAAGTGGACAACGACCGGACCTTGATCAACCTGGGCAAGCAAGCCGTGGCGGCGGCCCGTGCCGGTGCCGATGTGATCGCGCCCTCGGCGGCCATGGACGGCCAGGTCCAGGCGATTCGCAAGGCTTTGGATGAAGCCGGTTTCAGCCAGACGGCGATCATGGCCTATTCCACCAAATTCGCCTCGGCGCTGTATGGGCCGTTCCGCGAGGCCGGCGGCAGCGCGCTGAAGGGTGACCGCAAGAGCTACCAGATGAACCCGATGAACCGCCGCGAAGCCCTGCGTGAATCCCTGCTCGACGAGCAGGAAGGTGCCGATGCGCTGATGGTCAAGCCGGCCGGTGCCTACCTCGACATCATCCGCGACATTCGCCAGGCTTCGAACCTGCCGCTGTCGGCTTACCAGGTCAGTGGCGAATACGCGATGATCAAGTTCGCCGCCCAGGCCGGCGCCATCGACGAAGCCCGTGTGGTACGCGAGAGCCTTGGCGCAATCAAGCGGGCGGGGGCAGACCTGATCTTCACCTACTTCGCCATGGACCTGGCGCTGAGCGGGATCTGATCCCTGTGGGAGCGAGCTTGCTCGCGATAGCGATGGGTCAGCTTGCATCGAGGGTGCCTGTGCCGCCGTCATCGCGAGCGAGCTCGCTCCCACATGGGTTTTTGGGTTGGACGGAAGATTCGGGTACACCGCCATTCTCCTGTGGGAGCGAGCTTGCTCGCGATAGCGGTGGATCAGCTTGCATCGAGGGTGCCTGTGCCGCCGTCATCGCGAGCGAGCTCGCTCCCACATGGGTTTTTGGGTTGGACGGAAGATTCGGGTACACCGCCATTCTCCTGTGGGAGCGAGCTTGCTCGCGATAGCGGTGGATCAGCTTGCATCGAGGGTGCCTGTGCCGCCGTCATCGCGAGCAAGCTCGCTCCCACATTGGGCATGGCCCGCATCCACTTTTGATCGTATGGTTGCTCCGGAATAACGGACGCGATGGAGCACCATGCAATTCAACCTATTGATGATCAGCCTCGTGGCGTTGCTGGCCCTGGCCGGTTGCGGCAGCCGTCAGTTGCAGGAGCCCGAGCGCCCGCCCGCTGAGGTCAAGAAGCAGATCGTGCAGTTGTTGCCGGCCAAGACGGCGGACCGTGAAGGCTGGGCGACAGACATCCACGTGGCCTTTGCGGCCCAGCAGATTCCGTCCACGGCGCAGAATATCTGCGCGGTCCTGGCGGTGACCGAGCAGGAGTCGACGTTCCAGGCCGACCCGCCGGTGCCGGGGCTGGGCAAGATCGCGCGTCAGGAGATCAACCGCCGTGCGGCGAAGGTGCACATTCCGGAGCTGTTGGTCAGCGGCGCGCTCCAGGTGCGTTCGCCCAATGGCAAAAGCTACAGCGATCGGCTCGACGCGGCCCGTAGCGAGAAAGAGCTGAGCGGGATTTTCGATGATTTCATCGGCATGGTGCCGCTGGGCAAGACGCTGTTCGGCGGTTTCAATCCGGTGCACACGGGTGGGCCGATGCAGGTCAGTATCGCGTTTGCCCAGGCCCATGCGCGGGATTATCCCTACACGGTGGATGGCTCGATTCGTCGCGAAGTGTTCAGTCGCCGTGGCGGGATGTATTTCGGTATCGCGCATTTGCTGGGCTATCCGGTGAACTATACCGAGCCGTTGTATCGTTTCGCCGATTTCAATGCCGGCTGGTACGCCAGTCGCAACGCGGCTTTCCAGCATGCGGTGAGTGTCGCGTCGGGCATTTCCCTGGCGCTGGATGGCGATCTGGTTGCCCATGATTCAATCATGCCGGGCAGCACGGAGCTGGCGGTACGCACGCTGGGCAAGTCGTTGGGAATGCGCAACCCGACCATTCGCGATCAATTGGAGCAGGGCGACAGCCTGGCGTTCGAGGACAGCAAGCTCTACAGGCGTGTGTTCGAACTGGCTGAGCGGGCCGAGGGCAAGCCGTTGCCGCGGGCGGTATTGCCGGGGATCGTGCTCAAGAGCCCGAAAATCACGCGCAAGCTGACCACGGCGTGGTTTGCCAAGCGGGTGGATGAGCGTTATCAGCGCTGCATGGCGCGGGCGGCGGGGCGCTAGCCAGGCGTTGAGGCATGAAAAAGCCCGGCGGATGAGGCCGGGCTTTTATTGTGATGGGCTTGGTTTGGGAGTGTTCGGCAACGGTGTGTCGGGTGAACTGCGCAGTGGCTGCGTGAAGGTTGCGGCCGCTGCGCGCCCGAGCGGGAGCAAGCTCCCTCGCCACGGGGTGTGTTGCACATGACTTGCGATATTTCCAGGCATTGCGGTCAAGCAACTCATGCGCGGTTTTCGATCAGACGATCGGCGCCACCTTCGGCAACGCGGCGTTCCAGCAGGCGATCAGAGCCATCTTCAGCGACGCGGTTCTCGATCAGGCGATCGGAGCCACCTTCGGCGACGCGGCGTTCCAGCAGGCGATCGGCACCGCCTTCAGCGACGCGGTTTTCGATCAGACGATCGGCGCCACCTTCGGCGACGCGGCGTTCCAGCAGACGATCGGCACCGCCTTCAGCGACGCGGTTCTCGATCAGGCGATCGGAGCCACCTTCGGCGACGCGGCGTTCCAGCAGGCGATCGGCACCGCCTTCAGCGACGCGGTTTTCGATCAGACGATCGGAGCCACCTTCGGCGACGCGGCGTTCCAGCAGGCGATCGGCACCGCCTTCAGCGACGCGATTCTCGATCAGGCGATCAGAACCGCCTTCGGCGACGACGGGTTGCGAGGTGGCGGCAAATACGTTGGCGGCCAGTACGGAGAAAGCGAGGCTGAGGATGACTTGGCGTTTCATGATGGTGTGCTCCGGGGGTGCAGTGGTTTGTGTGGGGCCATTGTTGTCCCGGGCGATCATCAAGAGAACTTCATTGGCATGATGGTGAACATTGACGGCAGTGATAGCTCGTCAGTCCCATCGATGTCGGTTGATCCAGCGAAGCTGAGCCACAACGTGCGCGTCGTCCTCCGGGTGGAACACCGCCAGGTTTGTGGGCTCTACCGGGTAACCCACAGGCAGGAGGCAAGGTCATGTATCAGTTATTCGGTCACAGGCAATCCGGCTCCGCGGCGGTGGAGATTGCCCTGGATCTTTGTGATGTGGCGTATCGGCGGGTCGATGCCTATTCGACCCAGGACAGCGATGCCGCAAAAGCGCTCGAGGCACTCAACCCTCAGAAGCAGGTCCCGACCTTGCAGTTGCCGGACGGCTCGGTGCTGACCGAAGCGGCGGCGATCCTGATTCACCTCGGGCTGACCTTTCCGGCCTCGAAGCTGCTCCCTGATGACCCCACCCAGCGTGCGCAAGCCATACGGGGGCTGGTCTATATCGCAGCCAATTGCTACACGCCCATCGGCATCATCGATTTTCCGGAACGCTGGCTGGACGATGCGGATGAAGCGACTCGGCAGCGCTTGGTAGCGGGCACCCAGCAACGGCTGTACCGCAACTGGGCGCTGTTTGCCGATCAGTTTCCGGCCCAACCTTTCCTTGGCGGTGCCGAGCCGGGGGCGATGGATATCCTGGCGGCCGTGATCACGAAGTGGAGAAACACGCGGGAGGCAATGCTCAACGCCCGTCCGGCGTTCTACGGATTGTTGGAGCGCATCGACCACCATCCGCGCGTCGCACCGATACTGTCGTTGCATTGGCCTTCGTAGGCGCTGCCGAGCGAAGCGAGGCTGCGATCTTTCCCTGACCCTTGAATTCTCGAGATCGCCGCCTTCGGCAGCGCCTGCAGGTCAAGGACACGCCTTGCGTACAGCCGCCTGCTCAACCAGGTCGATAAATTGCTGGACGTTCTGCTGATGCGCCGTCACCAATTCGTCGATACTGGCCCCCGCCGGCGTTTGCAGGCTGCTGCGACAGCTGAGGGGGCGGGTATCGCCACCCAGGTTGCGCAGGCGCCATTGCACGTCCATGCGGGCATAGCGGCCGGGGATCGAGTCAAAGCGCTGCACGTCCACCCGCAGCGATGATTTCGGCGCGCCAGGGTTGTTCAGTTGTTCGTCCAAGGTGCTGTGCAGTTCATCTGCCAGGCTGGCGCCCCACCATTCGGTTTCCAGGATCGCCAACCCGCTGTTGCCCTGGCGAATGACCATTTGGGTGCGATCCACCTGGGGTGGGACGCTCACCTGTTCGATCCGGATGTCCACGCCGGCGCGTGACGGGCCTTTCGGCTGAGCCGGGCTCAGGGTGTGGTAATGAATCGGATCGCTGCGACAGGCACCGAGCAGCAGTGCCACGGCGACCAGGGTGAATTTCAGCGTCAGTGGCATGGGACGGGCTCCTGTACTCATTCTTTCACCGGCAATGTGAGGTTCTGTGCCGGTGCGTCTTTGGGACGACCGCGAAGCAGCGACTCGGGATGGCGGTTCAGGTAGTCCGACAGCTCGCGCAGCGAGCGCGACATGCGCCCCAGGTCGTCCAGGGTCTGGGTCAGTTGCTCGCGCTGCGGTGAATCTTCGGCCAGGGTCGAGTTGGCCGATTGCAGGGTCTTGCTGACGTCTTGCAAGGTGTGTTGCACGCCTGGCAGGGTCTTGCTGTTGAACTGGGCCAGGCCTTTGCGCAGCTCCACCAGATTGCCATCCAGGTTGCCGGCGATACTCTCCAGGGGCAGCTTGTTGATTCGCTCGACCATCGTCTGCAGTTGTTCCTGCAATTGCTGGAGGCTGCCCGGGAGGGTCGGGATACGCACGGGGCGGACGCTGGGGTCGAAGGCCACTTTTTCGGCCTTGGGGTAGAAGTCCAGCGAAATGTACAACTGCCCGGTCAGCAGGTTGCCGCTACGGGCCTGGGCACGCAGGCCGCGCTCGACGAAGCTGCCAATCAGACGGGCACCGGCGGCTTCGTCTTCAGGATCGTGGTTGAGCGACTTGAGCAGTTTTTCATGGGCCTTTCCCAGGCGCTGAGGGTAGATCACCACGCCGACGTTGACCGGAAAGCTGCGTTGCTTCTCATCGAAATCGAGGTTGATGGCCACCACCCTGCCGACCTCCACGCCGAGGAACTCTACCGGCGCACCGACGCGCAACCCGCGCAGGGCCTGGTCGAAACGCAAGGCCAGGTATTGGCCCTTGCCATCGGGCGGGGCGAGGGCGCTCTGCTGGTCGGCAAACAGTTCGAAGGTCTTGTCTTCGCTGGCGGCGGTGTCGTTGGGGCTGTACTCCGGTGCCCGGAACGCGATGCCGCCCAGCAGCAGAGCCGAGAGCGATTCGGTCTTGACGGCGAAACCATTGGCGCCGACGTTCACGTCCACGCCGCTGACGTTCCAGAACCGGGTGTTTTCGGTGACATACACATCGTTGGGCGCGTTGATGAACACGTCGATGTTGACGCCTTTGCCGTCGGCGTCCAAGGCGTAGGACACCACCTGGCCCACCGGGATCTTGCGCAGGTACACCGGCGAGCCGATGTCCAGCGAACCGAGGTCCTGGGCGTGCAGGGTGAAGCGCTTGCCCGGTTCGCCATACGTGATCGGCGGCGGGTTCTCCAGCCCTGTGAAGGATTTGGCGCGTACTTTCGACTGGCCGGCGTCGGCACCGATGAAATCACCGGACAGCAGCGTGTCGATCCCCGAGATCCCGCCGGCCCCGATGCGCGGCCGCACGACCCAGAACACCGAATCTTCGTGCGTGAAGGTGTCGGCGGTCTTGGCGAGCTTGACCGTGGCGGTGACGTTCTTCTGGTCCTGGCTCAGTTGCACGTCGGTGACCTGGCCGATGACCACGTTGCGGTATTTCACCTGGGTCTTGTTGGCGGTCAGGCCCTGGCCTGTCTTGAAGGTGATGGTGATGGTCGGGCCTTGCTGCAGCCAGTTGTGGACCACCAGGGAAACACCCACCAGCACCGCGATGATCGGCACGATCCATACCAGCGACACCGTCCAGCGGCGGGTGGTGACGTGGGCCCGGCCGGGGACGGGTTGTTGCCCGTCAGTGGCTTGCGACTTCATCCAGGACCTCCTCGGATGGTTGAGTGTCCCAGATCAGCCGGGGGTCGAAACTCATGGCCGACAGCATGGTGAACAGCACCACGAGGCCGAAGAACAGGATACCCGGTCGTGGCTCGATATCGCTCAGTGCCTGGAACTTGACCAGGGCGGCCACCAGGGCCACCACCAGCACATCGAGCATCGACCAATAGCCGATGACTTCCACCAGCCGGTACAGCTTCGCCCGCTGGACCTGGGCCCAGGTACTGCGTCGTTGTACGGTCACCAGCAGCAGGGTCAGTACCACGAACTTGATGCCGGGTACCGCGATGCTGGCGATGAAGATAATCAGCGCGATGTCCCAGGCGCCGCTTTGCCAGAATTCGATGACACCGCTGATGATGGTGCTGTCGGCGCCTTCGCCGAGCATCTGGGTGTTCATCACCGGCAGCAGGTTGGCCGGGATATAGAACACCAGCGCCGCGAGCATGTAGGCCCAGGTGCGGGTGATGGCGTCGGGTTTGCGGCGGTGCAGGGCGGCGTCGCAACGCGGGCAGGTCTGGGGGCCGTCGGCCATGTCGCAGGCCAGGCCGCAACTGTGGCACAGGCACAGGTCCAGGTCGCGGGCCTCTGGCGGGGTGTCCCGCGGCTGGCCGTTCATGGGTTGTCCCACAGGTCGCGGACATCGCGCCCGGCAATACGGATCATCAGCAGGCTCAAGGCCGCCAGGGCGAACAGGCCGATACCCGGGAGCACATCCAGCAGGCCGGCGAGCTTGATCACCGCCACCAGCGCGCCCAGCAGGCACACCTCCAGCATGCTCCAGGGCCGCAGGGTTTCCAGGCTGCGCATGCACAGGCTGAACCCTGGCGCCCGCCGCTGGAGGTAGGCATGGCCCAGTACCCAGAGCAGCAGCGCCAGTTGGAAGGCCGGTGCAACGATGATCGCCACCGCTGTCACCAGGGCGATGAAGGTGATGGGGCCCTGGCTCAGCGCCACGATGGAGTCCCACAACGTCGCGCTGTTGCTCAGGCCCTGGAGACGGATGCTCATCACCGGGTAGAGGTTGGCGAACGCCCACAGCACCGCGGCCGTCACGCTCAAGGCCAGGCGCTGTTCGACGGTCAGGCCGTTGTAGCGCTGGATCACCGCGTGGCAGCGCACGCACGTGGCCTTTTGATGCGGGGCGAGCACAACCGGCTCGTACACCGCATCGCAATGTTCACAAATGATCAGTCGGTCGGTGGCGGCCATCGGGATGCTCGCAGGAACAACCCCTTCAATATAGAAGTGTGTTGGAAATGAGCAACCCGATGGAAAGGATCATTCGCCGCGAATGTATTGCTCCAGTTGTCGGATCAGGTCGGCCTGTTCGGCGATGGCTTCCTTGACCAGGTCGCCAATGGACAGCAGCCCGACGAGCTTGCCGTCTTCCACCACCGGCAAATGTCGCAAGTGCTTGTCGGTCATGATGCTCAGGCAGGTCTCGACATTCTGGTGCGGGTCGATGGTGATCACGGGGGATACCATGATGTCGCTCACTTTCGTGCCCACGGATGATCGACCGTGCAGGACCATTTTGCGTGCATAGTCGCGTTCGCTGATGATCCCCAGCACTTTTTCGTCCTTCACCACCAGCAAGGCGCCGACGTTCTTCTCGGCCATGCGCATCAGGGCCTGCAATACCATGTCGTCCGGTGAGATGGTGTGCACTTGCTGGTTCTTATCGTCTTTTAGCCGGAGCAACTGCGCGACGGTTTTCATGGGGAAGCCTCGGGTCGGGGGTGTTGTTTTTGCTGGTTGTTAAAGCATCGTAGACCCAACGGCGCAGAGCAAGCGGTAAAGCGGCGGCCAATCGTCAAAAAACGTCATTGCCCGGGAAATTACCACCCATCCCGTGGGCGGGCGCTGTTGTGGCGAGGGGATTTATCCCCGTAGGGCTGCGCAGCAGCCCCAATAAGCTGATGACATCGACCTGACACACCGCGCTGGCAGGTTTTAGGACTGCTTCGCAGCCCAGCGGGGATAAATCCCCTCGCCACAGGTAGAATCGTCGCCTACGTAAAATTCGAGGTTTCAGCGGTGGATTTACAGCAGGGCTTCGTCCTGACCCGGCATTGGCGCGACACCCCGGCCGGCACCGAAGTCGAGCTCTGGCTGGCGACCGATGCCGGTCCCCGGCGCGTGCGCCTGCCGGTGCAGACGTCGGTGGCCTTCGTGCCACAGATCCAGCGCGGCCAGCTCGAAGCCTTGCTGCAAGGGGAGAAGGAGGTAGAGCTACGTCCCCTGGACCTGCTGGATTTCGAGCATCGCCCGGTGCTGGGCCTGTATTGCCAGCAACACGCCCAACTGATGCGCCTGGACGGCACCTTGCGCCGCGCAGGTGTGGAGGTGTTCGAAGCGGACATCCGACCGCCGGAGCGCTACCTGATGGAGCGCTTCATCACCGCCCCGGTGTGGTTCGGCGGTACGCCGGCCGCCGACGGCCTGCTGGTGGATGCCCAGATGAAACCGGCGCCCGACTACCGTCCATCGTTGCGCCTGGTGTCCCTGGACATCGAAACCACCGCCCAGGGCGATTTGTATTCCATTGCCCTGGAAGGCTGCGGCGAGCGCCAGGTCTATATGCTCGGGCCACCTAATGGCGACGATAGCGGCGTGGATTTCCAGCTGGAATACTGCGAATCGCGCACGCTGCTGCTGAAGAAACTCAACGACTGGTTCGCCCGTTTCGACCCCGACGCGATCATTGGCTGGAACCTGGTGCAATTCGACCTGCGGGTGCTGCATGAACATGCCCGGCGGCTGGCGGTGCCGTTGCGCCTGGGGCGCGGTGGCGAAGAAATGCAATGGCGCGAGCACGGCGCGCGCAACAACCACTTTTTCGCCTCGGCGGCCGGTCGGCTGATCATCGACGGGATCGAGTCCCTGCGCTCGGCGACCTGGAGCTTCCCGTCGTTCAGCCTGGAAAACGTCGCCCAGACGCTGCTGGGGGAGGGCAAGTCCATCGACAACCCGTACCAGCGCATGGACGAGATCAATCGCATGTTCGCCGAGGACAAGCCGGCCCTGGCCCGCTACAACCTCAAGGACTGCGAGCTGGTGACGCGGATCTTCGCCAAGACCGAGCTGCTCAAGTTCCTGCTGGAGCGGGCCAGCGTCACCGGCCTGCCAGCGGACCGCAGCGGCGGTTCGGTGGCGGCGTTCACGCACCTGTACATGCCGCTGATGCACCGCCAGGGTTTTGTTGCCCCCAATCTCGGCCAGCGTCCGCCCGAGGCCAGCCCGGGTGGTTTTGTCATGGATTCCCAGCCGGGGCTCTACGAGTCGGTGCTGGTGCTGGACTACAAGAGCCTGTATCCGTCGATCATCCGCACCTTCCTGATCGACCCGGTGGGCTTGATCGAAGGGCTGCGTCACCCGGATGACCGCGAGTCGGTGCCGGGTTTTCGCGGGGCACGCTTCTCCCGTTCTCGACATTGCCTGCCGGCCATCGTCGCGCGGGTCTCCGAAGGCCGGGAAACCGCCAAGCGCGAACACAATGCGCCGCTGTCCCAAGCGTTGAAAATCATCATGAACGCCTTTTATGGCGTGCTCGGCTCCAGTGGTTGTCGCTTCTTCGATCCGCGCCTGGCCTCGTCCATCACCCTGCGCGGCCATCAGATCATGCAGCGTACCCGCCAGTTGATCGAAGCCCAGGGCCATGTGGTGATCTATGGCGATACCGACTCCACGTTCGTCTGGTTGCGTCGTGCCCATGGTCAGGAGGAAGCGGCCAGGATCGGTCGCGAGTTGGTGGCACACGTCAACCAATGGTGGCGCGAGCAGGTGCGTGCCGAGTTCGGGTTGGAGAGCGCGCTGGAGCTGCAGTTCGAAACGCACTTCACGCGCTTTCTGATGCCGACCATCCGGGGGGCCGAGGAGGGCAGCAAGAAACGCTACGCCGGGCTGGTGACCCGCGCCGACGGCAGCGATGAAATCGTCTACAAAGGCCTGGAAACCGTGCGTACCGACTGGTCGCCGCTGGCCCGGCAGTTTCAGCAAGAGTTGTACGGGCGGATCTTCCACCGCCAGCCCTACCAGGAGTATGTGCGCGATTATGTACAGCAAACCCTGGCCGGTGCATTCGACGATCGGCTGGTCTACCGCAAGCGCCTGCGACGGCCGCTGGAAGATTACGAGCGCAACGTCCCACCTCACGTGCGGGCCGCGCGGCTGGCCGATGAGTTCAACCAGCGCCAGGGCCGTCCGCGGCAATACCAGAATGGCGGCTGGATCAGCTACGTCATCACTGTCGCCGGCCCCGAGCCGCTGGAAATTCGCAGTGCGCCAATCGATTACGACCACTACGTGACCAAACAACTGCAGCCGGTGGCGGATGCGATCCTGCCGTTTGTGGATGATGATTTTTCGACGTTGGTGGGGGGGCAGATGGGGTTGTTCTGACGGAGGTCCTGTTATTGGCTGGCTGCCTTTGTGGCGAGGGAGCTTGCTCCCGCTGGGCTGCGCAGTGGCCCCTTTTGCGATCGCTTCGCGATCGAGCGGGAGCGAGCTCCCTCGCCACAACAAGCGTTTTGCGCGAGGATTAAACCATCGCCAACCGCTGCTTGCTCTGGGGCTGGGGAAATATCAGGTCCAGGGCGGCCAGGTCCTGAGGCTCGAGCCTGAGGTTCGCCGCTTCGGCATTCAGGCGCACATGTTCAGGTTTTACAGCCTTGGGGATGGCGATCACATTGTCCTGGCGCAGCAACCAGGCCAGTGCGATCTGCGCGGGTGTTGCCCGATGGCGTTCGGCGATTTTTCCCAGGGTGTGATCCTTGAGCAGGTGCCCGCCCTGGCCGACCGGGCAGTAAACCATGATCGGCATGCGCCGTTGCTGGCACCAGGGCAGCAGGTCGAATTCGATGCCGCGTTCCTGCAGGTTGTACAGCACTTGGTTGGTGGCGCAGGCCGGCGAGGCCAGCTCCTCGAGGTCATCGACGTCAAAGTTCGACACACCCCAATGGCCGATCTTGCCTTCTTCGCGCAGGCGTTCGAACGCTTCGACGGTTTCTGCCAAGGGGTACTGCCCGCGCCAGTGCAACAGATAAAGGTCGATGTAATCGGTGTCGAGCCGGCGCAAACTGCGTTCGCAGGCCAGGGGGATGCCTTTGCGACTGGCGTTGTGAGGATAGACCTTGCTCACCAGGAACACCTGGTCGCGCAGGCCGGTGATCGCTTCGCCAACGACGGTCTCGGCACCGCCTTCGGCATACATCTCGGCCGTGTCGATCAGGGTCATGCCCAGTTCGATCCCCAACCGCAGGGCCGCTACTTCTTTCTTGTGATGGGACGGTTCCTCACCCATGTGCCAAGTGCCTTGGCCGATTACCGGTACGGACACACCCGCCAATTCCAGCGTCCTCATGTCTATCTCCTGTTTTTTGCTTTGACATGTGGCAGCAGGATAGACCAAGTGTTCCCGCATGGATCGTTCCCATGCTCTGCGCGAGCCCGCAGCATCCGAACTCAACACCAACCCGTGGGAGCGAGCTTGCTCGCGAAGGCGTCGGCCCATCCAGCAGCATCACACGCAGACACACCGCTATCGCGAGCAAGCTCGCTCCCACAAGAGCATGGGAACGATTCGGCGGAGAGTTACTTCGCGGAGAATTTCAATACCATGGTCTGGGTGTAGGTCTGGCCCGGATCAAGCCGCGTCGAAGGGAAGTTCGGCTGGTTTGGCGAGTCGGGGTAGTGCTGGGTTTCCAGGGTGAACGCGCCCCAATGCGGATAGACCTTGCCTTGCTTGCCCTTGACGGTGCCATCGAGGAAGTTGCTGGTGTAGAACTGCACGCCAGGCTCGGTGGTGTACAGCTGCAGGCGTCGTCCGGACTCCGTGTCATACACCTCGGCGGCCAGTTTTTTCACATCGCCCTTGGCGTCCAGTGCCCAGTTGAAGTCGAAGCCGCCCTGTTTCGGTTCGGCGAACTTGAGCTGTGGGTGATCAGCCTTGATATGGGTGCCGATGGCGGTGGGTTGGGTGAAATCCATCGGTGTACCGGCCACCGGGGCCAGCTCGCCGGTGGGAATGAGTTTACCGGTGACCGGCGTGTAGTGGGCCGCGTGCAGGGTCGCGACCTGCTCGAGTATGTCGCCGTTACCCGCGCCGGCCAGGTTGAAATAGCTGTGGTTGGTCAGGTTCAGCACCGTGGGCTTGTCGGTGGTGGCCTTGTACTCGATGCGCAACTCGTTCTGTTCGTTGAGGCTGTAGGTGACGTCGGTTTTCAGCGCACCGGGAAAGCCCATCTCGCCATCGGGTGACAGGTAGGTCAGGGTGACGCCCACCGAGTCCTTGGCATTATGGGGTTGGGCCTTCCAGACACGCTTATCGAACCCTTGCGGCCCGCCGTGCAAGGAATTGCCATGGTCGTTCTGCGGCACTTGGTAACGCTTGCCGTCCAGCTCGAAAGCCCCGTCGGCCAGGCGATTGCCGAAACGGCCGATGGTCGCGCCGAAATACACGCTGCCATTCTTCTGGTAACCCTGCACATCGTCGAAACCGAGCACGATATCGGCGACCTTGCCGTTTTTGTCCGGCACGCTCAATGACTGGAGGATGCCGCCATAGGTGATGACCGTGGCTTCCATGCCATGACTGTTGCGCAGTACGAATTTTTCCACCGCCGTGCCGTCGTCGGTCTTGCCGAACGCACCGCGTTCATTGGTCAGGCCGGCAGCCTGGGAAGCCGAGGTGGCGATCATCAGAGACACTCCGAGGGCCGTGAGCAGTTGTTTTGATTCAAACATGGTGACCTTCCTTCCTGTTGTTTTGTTGTTGTTTTAACGCGGGTCGAGTCCGTTACTGGTCGGACAGCGATGAAGGCTTTTGTCTCTAGTAGTCTTTCTATTTGAGGGCTGGAAAGGGATTTATAGCCATAAATGAAGATTTATCAATTAAAAAGTAAGACTAATTAGGCAAAAAAAGGCTTCGCCAAAGGTCGAGGATTTCTCCGGGCACTGCACTTTTGCGATTTTTTCCGCTCTATCCATGGCCTGGAAGCGGCGACCCCCGTCGCTTCCCCTGCCCAGATTGAGACTCGATGGCCGGTGTTTTTTCTTCTGTGACGAGGTTGCGCGGTGCCTGCATGGCAGGGTTGCTCGGTGTGGCGATGCTGTTCAGCGGTGGCTGCAGCCATCAACAGGGGCAGGACATGGTCACCCAGTTCAGCAATGCCAAGCCCCAGGAGTTCTTGCAGACCAGTGTCGACCGCATGGCGACGCTGGCCATGCACGACAACCTGCAAAGCCTCTACCTGCTGATGAGCAAGCTTTACCTGCGCAACCCCGAGGAACTGCGCAAATCCGGCTTTCTTGACGCCCGCACCGCGGAAAAACAGGTGCGCATGGCCATCGAGCAGCAACAACCCTTGCCGACCCTGGGTGGCAAGAAGGACCTGGCCGCCCTGAGCTACGCCATGAGCCCGGAGTTTCTCGGTGATCGGGTCGGGGCGTTCATCTATGCCATCGGCAGCATGCTGGTCACCGCTCATGGCAATCGCCTCGAGTTCTACATGACCGACACCATCGATCCGCGTTTTGTCAGCAATGCGGCGCGCAACATCGAAAAAGCCACCTGGCTGCTTAGCCAGCGACAGAACAAGGACGGCAAGCCGATGCTGTTTTCCAATGAGATTTCGGAGGAGGGCAGCAACCTGAGTTTCGCCGTCGAGTTCGGGAAAATTGTCGCCCGTTTGGATCTGCTGACCCAGATGCTCGACGAGCGCTACCGGCGTATCGGTTTGAATTATGCCCAGAGCCTGCTGTTCCTCAACTTCCTGCCGGTTCAATGATCAGAGGCGAAAAGGGAATAAAGATAGATCATATCGATATAGGGAGTTATAAGAAAAATCGCTATGCTCGCGGCCAGATTTTTCATGCGGTCGTGTTGAGACGGGTTTAATGGATTTCGGTAATGTCGGTTTAGTCGTTGCGGGCCTGGTGGTCGGCTTCATCGTTGGAATGACCGGCGTCGGTGGTGGTTCGCTGATGACCCCGATCCTGTTGTGGTTTGGTATCAACCCGGCGACGGCGGTGGGTACGGACCTGCTGTATGCGGCCATTACCAAGTCTGGCGGCGTGTTGGTCCATGCCAAGAACCGCAACATCGACTGGGCCATCACCGGCTGGTTGACGTTGGGCAGCGTGCCGGCGGTCGGCTTGACCTTGTGGTTCCTCAGCAGCCTGCACAGCTCGCCCGACGCCATGAACGCGGTGATCAAGCAAGCCTTGGGCTTCGTGTTGTTCGCCACCGCCCTGGCAATCCTGTTCAAGAAGCGTCTGCTGCAATTCGCCCACGACCGCGCCGGCGGTCACTACAACCCCTCTGGCACGCGTCTCAATGTGCTGACGGTCATCACCGGTCTCGTGCTGGGGACGATGGTCGCGTTGACGTCCATTGGCGCCGGCGCCCTGGGCACCGTCGCGCTGTTCATCCTCTACCCGTTCCTGGTGACCAAGCGCCTGGTGGGCACCGAGATCGCCCACGCCGTGCCGCTGACCCTGGTCGCTGGCCTGGGCCATGCGAGCATGGGCAACATGGACTGGCACATCCTGGGTTTCCTGCTGGTCGGTTCGTTGCCGGGGATCTACCTGGGCAGTCATTTGTCGGGGCGTATCTCCGACGAGCTGTTGCGTCCCTGCCTGGCGGTGATGCTGGCGATGATCGGGTTCAAGCTGGCGTTCTAGAACGATCACCCCGATTCAATGTGGGAGCGAGCTTGCTCGCGATAGCGATCGAACCGTCGACTTCGGTGTTGACTGTCATGCCGCTATCGCGAGCAAGCTCGCTCCCACAGTGGTCCCCGTTCCAACTCTCGCGCCGAACGCTCCTCACGGTTGCGCAATGATCCCCCTGGCCTAAGCTTCAAGGCAGGCAGGCGCAGTATTGAGCGACTCTCGCGGAACAATCGCCGCCCTGTGCAATCAGTACAGCGTAAATATCAAAAGGAGAGGCGCATGCTCATTCGGTCGTTGACCTTCGCTACCTTGCTGGCCATCGCCGGCCCCCTGTTCGCTGCCGATGGCGACTCACCCTTGGTGGCAGATGCAGGCAGGGCACGTCCCCTGATCGTCATCGCGCCGAGTACGGTCGACCCGGCCTGGGTCAGCCTGAAAAAGGCCTTGGATGAACCGGCGGGCAAGCAGGGGTTTTCCGAGCGCAACATGGTGCTCTACACCGTGCTCAATACCATTGGGCAGCGCGATGGCAAGGACCTGGACCCGCAAAGCACCATGGCGCTGATCCGCTCCCTCAAGCTGGGCGCCGGAGCCCAGACCAAGATCATCCTGGTGGGCAAGGACGGGGAAAAGAAGCTTGAGCATTCCGGGGCGATCGAATTGAAAGACCTCTTCGACACCGTCGATAAACTCCCCGCCGCGGAAAAAGAAGCGACGCCCCCGGCGCCACCTCCCGCTCCGGAGCCCGCACCGGCCAAGGATGCGAAAGGCACCAAGCCTGGCAAGGCAACCAAGCCGGCGGCGGCACCGAAGCAACTGGATGATTGACGCTTCCTAGTCACAGGGGCTCATGGTCCTTCTATTGGCCATCCATCGCCATCAGGATCCGGTGCGCCGCCTTCACCCGTTCCTCGATCGGGTAGTTCCTGTTGGCAAGCATGACGATCCCCATGTCTTTCCCGGGCACGAACGCTGCGTACGCGCCGAAACCGTTGGTGGATCCGGTCTTGTTGATCCAGGCGCCGTCCGGCGCCGGACGGGGCGGGTCGAGAGATTCGGCTTTTTGTGGGGCCAGGGCCATCTGCGGTGTGTTGCCAGCGAGCAGGTCGTCCAAGGTGAACGGGGCGGGGTAGAACTCCCAGCCCAGCCCTTGATTCATCCCGCCCACCTTGTAGAAACCCGTATGCGTCGTAGCGATGGCTTGCTTCAGGTCCGTGTCCAGTTTTTCAGGTCGCAGGTTGGCCTCGACGAAACGAATCAGGTCCGTTGAACTGATCTTGACCCCGTAGGCTTCGGAATCCAATGCGCCGGCGCCGACTCGCACAGGCTTGCCGTCCTTTGCATAGCCTTGGGCGTATCGGCCCATCTGATCCTGCGGCACCCGCACGTAGCTGTGCTTGAGGCCCAACCCTGGCATCAGCGTGCGCTCCATCACCTCGTCAAATGGCTGGCCCAGGCTGCGGGCCGCCAGATAGCCGAACAGGCCGATGCTCGGGTTTGAGTAGAGCCGCTGGGTGCCGGCCGGGTAGAGCGGTTTCCAGCTCTTGTAGTAACTGAACATCCGGTCCGGATGATCCGCCTCGTCGGGAAACTGCAATGGCAGGCCGCCGGCGGTGTAGGTGGCAAGGTCGAGCAGGCGGATGCCCTCCAAGGCGCTTCCGCGCAGCTCCGGCGCAAAGCGACTGGCCGGATCCGTCAGGGACAGTTTGCCCTGGGCCTGGGCATAGGCGCCGAGGGTGGCGGTGAAGGTCTTGCTGACCGAGCCGATTTCGAAAAGGGTCTGGTCGGTGACCGGCTTTTTCGTGTCCTTGGAGGCCACGCCGTAGTTGAAATAATGGCGTTGACCGTTGTAGGTGATCGCCACGGCCATGCCGGCGATGTCCTGTTGTTTCATCAAGGGCTGGATGACGGCATTGACCGTGTCTTCAATGCGTTCCTGGGCAAAGCTTACGGGCGTCCCGCAGACCAGGAAAAAAATCCCGGCGAGTATCGATCTGGCAATTGGCATGGTGCAGCGTTCTCGTTGGCCTTCCTGGAGGGGGCTCAATCTAGGGCGTTTTTGGCGGCCCGGCAATCCGAGGCTATCGGTCCGGAGAGATGTTTCTGAGTCGTCTGACGGGGTCACGGGAACCTTCCCACAAAACGGTCGGGGTGCCCGACGCGACCGGACCTCAAGCCAAACCACACAAAGCGGCAGCCGCCGGGTAAACTCGCGGCTCTTTCTAAAGGAGTTCACATGAGTTACTACCAGCCCGGCATTCTCGCCACCCCTGTTCCGCCTCAGGCCCGTCATTTGTTTTTTGCCCTGGAATCGGTCGAGGCATTGCCGGCTGCGCTAGATAAACTCCTGTTGTTGCTCGATGGCCGGGCCGTGATCGGCTTTGGCGAATCGCTGGTCCAGGCGCTGGGTGCCCAGGTCGTTGGCCTGCGGGCTTTTCCGGCGTTGGCCGGCGTAGGTGTAGACAACCCCTCGACCCAACATGCCCTGTGGTGCTGGCTGCACGGTGAAGACCGCGGCGAGCTGATGCACCGCAGCCGCGCCATCGAAGCGGCATTGGCCCCGGCGCTGCGCCTGGTGCAGATGAACGAAACTTTCCGCCACATGACCGGCCATGACCTGACCGGCTATGAAGACGGCACCGAAAACCCCCACGACGAAGCGGCCATCGCCGCCGCCCTGGCTCAGGGCGCCGACGGGGTGCGCGGTGGCAGTTTCGCCGCGATCCAGCAGTGGCAACACGACCTGGACGGTTTCGCGGCGATGCAGCCCCATGAGCGCGACAACATCATGGGCCGGCGCCTGAGCGACAACGAAGAAATCGACGACGCGCCGGAATCGGCCCACGTCAAGCGCACCGCCCAGGAAAGCTTTGCCCCCGAGGCATTCGTGGTCCGTCGGTCCATGCCCTGGATCGAAGGCGACCGTGCAGGGCTGATGTTCCTGGCGTTCGGTTTCTCCCTCGATGCCTTCGAGGCCCAATTGCGGCGCATGAGTGGCCTGGAAGACGGCATCACCGACGGCCTGTACCGCATGAGCCGACCGATCACCGGCGGCTATTACTGGTGCCCACCGTTGTTGGACGGCCGCCTGGATCTACGCGCCTTGGCCCGGTAGGCGCAGCGGTTTGTGCAAAGCGTAACGTGAACGCTATCCTTGGGCCGGACGTCTATCCGTGGAATGGGAGAAACAAGCGTGGATAAAGTCATCGTCATCACCGGTGGCGGCCGCGGAATCGGGGCGGCCACGGCGCTGTTGGCCGCCGAGTTGGGCTATCGGATCTGCATCAACTACCAGTCCGATGAAAGCGCCGCGCAAGAGGTGCTCGAACAGGTCCGGGCCAAGGGCGCACAGGCGATTGCCGTGCGCGCCGATGTGAGCATCGAGGACGAAGTGATCGCCCTGTTCAACCGGGTGGATGCCGAGCTCGGCCGTGTCACCGCCCTGGTGAACAACGCCGGCACGGTGGCGCAGAAGTCCCGGCTCGATGAAATGTCCGAATTCCGCATCCTCAAGATCCTGAAGACTAACGTGCTGGGCCCGATTCTCTGCGCCAAGCACGCGGTGCTGCGCATGTCGCCCAGGCATGGCGGGCAGGGCGGCAGCATCGTCAACGTCTCGTCGGTGGCCGCGCGCCTGGGGGCACCGGCGGAATATGTCGACTACGCGGCCTCCAAGGGCGCGCTGGATACCTTCACCGTCGGCCTGTCCAAGGAAGTGGCCGGCGAAGGCATTCGCGTCAACGCGGTTCGCCCGGGTTACATCTACACCGACTTCCATGCCCTGAGCGGCGACCCGGATCGGGTCAGCAAGCTGGAGTCAGCAATCCCCATGGCCCGCGGCGGGCGTCCGGATGAAGTCGCCGAGGCGATTATCTGGCTGCTGTCGGATAAGGCTTCCTACGCCACCGGGACATTCGTGGACCTGGGCGGTGGGCGCTGAGCCCCGGGTTGTCTGGTCTGGCCCCATCGCGAGCAAGCTCGCTCCCACAGTAGGCAGCGTTCCAATGTGGGAGCGAGCTTGCTCGCGATGAGGTCCGCATCCGTAAATCATTGGCACGGCTGGACAATCCCTTCACTTCCATCGGTTATTGGCGCTGGATGATTTCAATATCATCGAACCCTAATCCATGTGCAGGATTTTCAGCGTACGTCCATATCCGAATCATAGGAAGTTCTGAGCTTGGGGGAGGGGATAGGACTGCTTCGCACGAATGCCATTGGTCATCGCTCTTCGGAACAGCCAAACTCGTGAGGTTATTCATGAAACCACAGCTTAAGTAATTCAGAGTTACGGTCTTTGGGATTTTGATTTTGAATTTTATCGTGACTGGACTTTTGTCCACGAAGGGCTCATTGAAGATTTTCCGTATGCCGTAATCAGTCACATACTCATTGCCAGTGAGGTAATGATTACCGCCCGCTTCTGTGACGATGCTTCCGGGACTCTGGATAAATCTCCAGCCATCCGGGTCGTTGTTTTCGAAATCGTGAAAATAGTTCATGATCTTCTCCTTAGGATAGATTGTTGCCAACCCGTGGCGCTCATTCGGTTGGCGATCTCTACGCTAAGTCGTTCCCCACAAGCCTGCTACTGTCAGAGCTGACAGGTCGTTCTCAATGGTCTTGCCTGCTTTGGAATGAGCGAATAATCCGCCCCAACGTCTCCATGGCTTTTTCCGAGGACTCGGTCCAGGGGCTGCCGTAATTCAAGCGAATGCAATTCCTGAAACGCCGGGTCGGTGAGAAGATCGGCCCCGGGGCGATGCTGATGCCTTGGGCCAGGGCCATCTGGAACAGTTTCAGCGAATCCATCTGCTCCGGCAGTTCCAGCCACAGGAAGTAACCGCCCGCTGGCTGGCTGACGCGGGTCTGGGCGGGGAAGTAGCGGGCGATGGCGGCGAGCATCGCGCTTTGCTGTTCTTCCAGGGCGTAGCGCAGTTTGCGCAGGTGACGGTCGTAGCCGCCGTGTTGCAGGTAGTCGGCGATGGCGGCCTGGGCCGGCATCGAGGCGCACAGCGAGGTCATGAGTTTGAGCCGTTCGATTTTCTGCGCATAGCGCCCGGCGGCGACCCAGCCGATGCGATAGCCCGGGGCCAGGCTCTTGGCGAACGAACCGCAATGCATCACCAACCCTTCGGTATCGAACGCCTTGGCGGGCTTGGGGGCCTGCTGGCCGTAATAGAGCTCGGCGTACACGTCATCTTCGATCAACGGCACCTGGTGGCGGCGCAACAGTTCCACCAGGCCCTTTTTCCTTGCCTCGGGCATGGTCGCGCCTATGGGGTTCTGAAAACTGGTCATGCACCAGCAGGCCTTGATCGGATGGCGTTCGAGGGTCTGTTCCAACACCTCCAGGTCGATGCCGTCGCGGGGGTGGACGGGAATTTCCACGGCCTTGAGCTTGAGTCGTTCCAGCACTTGCAGGCAGGCGTAGAACGCCGGCGCCTCGATCGCCACCAGGTCGCCCGGTTCGGTCACGGCTTGCAGGCACAGGTTCAAGGCTTCCAGGGCACCATTGGTGACCAGCAGTTCTTCCATGGGCAGCATCAACCCGCCCACCATGTAGCGCAAGGCGATCTGGCGACGCAATTGTGGATTACCTGGCGACATGTCCGTGACCACTACCCGTGGGTCCATGTCCCGTGTGGCGCTGGACAGCGAGCGCGACAAGCGTTGCAACGGAAACAGCAGCGGGCTGGGGAATGCCGAGCCGAACGGTACGGTGGCCGGGTCCTTGATCGAGTCCAGCACCGAAAACACCAGTTCGCTGACGTCCACTTCGGTGGATTCGTGCACCTGGGGGCTGATGGCCGGTTCGGAAAACGGGCTCGGCGCATGGGTGTTGACGAAGTAGCCCGAGCGCGGCCGGGCGCGGATCAGGCCGCGTCGCTCCAGCAGGTAATAGGCCTGGAACACGGTGGACGGGCTGACGCCGTAGGTCTGGCTGGCATAACGCACCGAGGGCACGCGCTGGCCGGGCCCCAGCATGCCGGAGCGGATCAGTTCAGCGATGTCGTCGGCGAATTTTTCATAGCGTTTCATGGCGGGCCCAGTCTTGAGTGACACATGGTTTGCGCTTTTTAAACTGTGGGGAGCCTTGCTCCCACAAGCTCGCCCCCACAGGGCGCCCGGCATCTTAAAGCTTCAACGATTCATCGGCGCGACAAAACGGCTCTTGGCCAGGCTGTAGATGCCGGGTTCATCGCTGTCGGCCACCTTGAAGGTCATTTCCTCAGAGCCGCTGCGAGGCCGCTCGTTGAGCATCGCCACCGACACCGGCACATCGACGATTTCCCCGGGCGCCAGGCTCAGTTGGGTCTTGCCCTGGAGGACGAAGCCCTCGCCATCCACCAGGGACAGGTGATAGTCCTGGCGTTGCTGGGTCTTGTTGATGATTTTCAGGCTGTAGATGTTCTCGATCTGGCCTGCGCTGTTTTCGCGGAACAGGCCACGGTCCTTGCTGACATCCAGCGACACCATGGGCCGTTGCACCAGGGCCAGGGCCAGCGCGCCGATCATCACCAGCAGCACCGCGGTATAGCCGATCAGCCGAGGCCTGAGCAGGTGAGTCTTGCCCCCCTGCAATTGATGCTCCGAGGTGTATTTGATCAGGCCACGGGCGTAGCCCATCTTGTCCATGATCGAGTCGCAGGCGTCGATGCACGCCGCGCAGCCGATGCATTCCATCTGCAAGCCGTCGCGGATGTCGATGCCGGTGGGGCAGACCTGCACGCACATCTGGCAGTCGATGCAGTCGCCCAGGCCAATATTGGCCGGCTTCACCTCGCGTTTGCGCGGGCCACGGATTTCGCCACGGGCCGTGTCGTAGGAAATGGTCAACGTGTCCTTGTCGAACATCACGCTCTGAAAGCGTGCATAGGGGCACATGTGCATGCACACCGCTTCCCGCAGCCAGCCGGCGTTGACGTAGGTGGCAGCGGTGAAAAACAGTACCCAGAACAGGCTGACGCCGCCGATCTGCAGGGTCAGCAGCTCTTCGGCCAAGGGGCGGATCGGGGTGAAGTAGCCCACGAACGTCAGGCCGGTGAACAGGCTGATGGCCAGCCACAAGCTGTGCTTGGCGCTGCGACGCAACAGTTTGTTCAGGCCCCAGGGGGCCGCTTGCAGCTTGATCCGCTGGTTGCGTTCGCCTTCGGTGATCTTCTCGCACCACATGAACAGCCAGGTCCAGGAACTCTGCGGGCAGGTGTAGCCACACCACACGCGACCGGCAAACACGGTAATCGCAAACAGGCCAAAGGCGGCGATGATCAACAAGGCCGACAACAGGATGAAATCCTGGGGCCAGAAGGTCGCGCCAAAAATATGGAATTTGCTTTCGGAAAGGTCCCAGAGCACCGCCTGGCGGCCACCCCAGTTCAACCACACCGTGCCAAAGAACAGCAGGAACAGAACCCCCGCACCGCTGATGCGCAAGGTGCGGAACAAACCGGTGAAGCTACGGGTGTGGATCAGGTTGTCGGTGGTCCTGGCCTTGATCTTCGTCGGCGCAGGTTCGAACGTCTGTATCAACTGGACGGGGATTCTATCGCTCATGGTCGGTCGCTCATCAGCCTCTATCTGGCCGGCGCACTATGACCATGGAACTGTTTGCATAACAGACTCAGGTGTTTCTATAAAAACCGGATCAGATGCCGCGAAGCCCAGGCGCTGCGACACTTTGATGCACCCAGGAAGTGCCGAACATATTACTGTGGCGAGGGGATTTATCCCCTCGCCACAAATGCATCTGGTGCCTGTGGATTGGGGTTCAGATTGCCGAACCGCTGTCGGTGGCCTTCAGGTGCTTGCGCTTATCGACCGCGCCGGCCACGGTCAGGGCATCCACTTCGGCTTCGGTGAGGTAGACCAGGTCGCCATTGACTTCCACCGCTGACATGGCCTTGTCCGGGTCAGTGATGATGACCAACTCGCTGGCGGGGCGCAGCTTGGTTCCGTTGAGGGTTTTGATATGGCAGGTATTGTCTTTGTCGATTTGCTCAAGCATGACGTCGCTCCTTCCTGAATGTCCTGAGTATTAGGTCCCACCCGCTGGCCAGGGTTCGCTGTGGCTGATCAGCGGTCGAGCGCACCTCTGGCTTCGCTTGCGGTCCATCGTCTATCCAATTGAGAAAGAGGACGGTCCATGGAAGCCTGGTGGCATGAAGTCTGGATAACCCTGCAGGCGGAATTCGCCGACATCACCGATGCCCAGCAGATGACCCGGGTCACGGTGCGGCTGGTCATGGCCGCGCTGTTGGGCGGCATCCTGGGCTTCGAGCGCGAACACAAGGGCAAGGCTGCCGGCGTGCGAACCCACATGCTCGTGGCCCTGGGCGCGGCGTTGTTCGTATTGGTGCCACAGATGTCCGGGTCCCAGGCCGACGCCATGAGCCGGGTGATACAAGGGGTGGTCGCCGGCATCGGTTTTCTCGGCGCCGGCACGATCCTGAAAAACAACGATGGCGATGAAAGTCATGTCAAAGGCCTGACCACCGCCGCCGGCCTGTGGATGACTGCAGCCATTGGCGTCGCCGCCGGGCTGGGCCGGGAAGCGACTGCGGTACTCAGTACGGTGTTGGCCCTGGTGATCTTCAGTGTGATGCCGGTCATTGTTCGGGCACTGGAGAAGGGCGACAAGCCATCAGCCTGAACATAAGACCTGTGGGCACACGCTCGCACCGAGCGGCGTTTCGATGATGGCGGGGCATCAGCCAGCCACTATGCTGATTGACACTCCGCTATCGCGAGCAAGCTCGCTCCCACAGGGACTCCCACAGGGATTGGTACCGAGTCGTTGAATCAAACCCGCTCCGGCGGCGCCTCGCTGGGCGGGTCGCCCTTGGGCGGTTGTGGGGTCAGCGGCGGGTCTTTCTCTGGAATCGGTTCCGGATCAGGACCGGGCGGGGGCAAGGTGGGGTCATCGATGTTCGGATCGGGTGTTTCGGCCGGGATGGGAATATTCATCGGGACGGATCTCCGTAACGCACATGGCTTGAGTCGTGCTTATGGTTGTTGACCATCCTGTACCGGGTTTGATCCCGGATACATCGAGGGGCAAATCCCGCTGAACTTTTAGCCGTCGTCCCGGTTCGGAGTTTAAGTGAGTTTTTTTCAGGGACCCATTGGGCCTTTACCGCCACAAGCGCGTCCATGGGGCGTAAAAGGAGCGATGCTCGATGACTGCTGAACACCCGTCTGACCTGGCCTACAACCCGCATTTGCCGTTGTCTCAAGCCTTGTTGTTACCGCGTATCGCGATTGAAAACACCATGCCGGTGATCGACGGCGGGCAATTTGCCGCCAAGGCCGTGGCCGGGCAGGACGTGACGGTGACCAGTAAAGTGTTCGCCGACGGTCACGACAAGCTGGCGGTGCGCATTCGCTGGCGTTCGCTGCAGGATGAGCTGTGGAACAGCGAGGTCATGAGCGACCTGGGCAATAACGGCTGGCGCGGCCAGTTCAACGTGCCGGAGCAAGGTCGCTATGTCTTCTGCATCGAGGCCTGGATCGATCAGTTCGCCAGTTTCCGCTACGAACTGGAGAAAAAATTCGGTGCTGGAGTGCCGATCAGCCTGGAGTTGCAGGAAGGACGCAACCAAGTGCAAATGGCCGTCGAGCGCAGCACAGGGGAACTGAGCGAGCAACTGGCGGCTTTGCACCATGAGCTTTCCGGCCTGTTGCCGACGGAGCAGGTGGCGCTGTTCCTGGCGCCGCGCAGTGCCGACCTGATGTCCCAGGCCGATCATCGACCTTACTTGAGCATCAGCCCCGAATACCCATTGGATGTGGAGCGCAAGCTGTCCGAGTTTGCCAGTTGGTATGAGCTGTTTCCCCGCTCGATCACCGACGATCCCCAGCGCCATGGCACGTTCAATGACGTGCATTCGCGCCTGCCGGTGATCCAGGACATGGGGTTCGACGTGCTGTACTTCCCGCCGATCCACCCCATCGGTCGCAGTTTCCGCAAAGGCCCGAACAATTCCCTCACCGCCGGTCCCGACGACCCGGGCAGCCCCTATGCCATCGGCAGCGAGGAAGGCGGGCACGAGGCCATTCACCCGCAGTTAGGCAGTCGCGAGGACTTCCGGCGCCTGGTGGAGGCCGCCGCGCAGCACGGCCTGGAGATTGCCCTCGACTTTGCGATCCAGTGTTCCCAGGACCACCCTTGGCTCAAGCAGCACCCGGGCTGGTTCAGCTGGCGACCGGATGGCACGATCAAATACGCGGAAAACCCGCCGAAGAAATACCAGGACATCGTCAACGTCGATTTCTACGCGGCCGATGCGATTCCCAGCCTGTGGTTGGAACTGCGGGACATCGTGGTGGGCTGGGTCGAGGAAGGCGTGAAGATATTTCGCGTCGACAATCCTCACACCAAGCCACTGCCGTTCTGGCAATGGCTGATCGCCGACGTCCGGGCCCAATACCCCGAAGTGATGTTCCTGGCGGAAGCCTTCACCACCCCGGCCATGATGGCGCGACTCGGCAAGGTCGGTTATTCCCAGAGCTACACCTATTTCACTTGGCGCAACACCAAGGCCGAGCTGGCGACCTACTTCACCGAGCTCAACGAGTCGCCTTGGCGTGAATGCTACCGGCCGAACTTTTTCGTCAACACGCCAGACATCAACCCGGCCTTTCTTCATGAGTCGGGGCGCCCGGGCTTCTTGATCCGCGCAGCCCTGGCAACCATGGGCTCGGGTCTGTGGGGCATGTATTCGGGCTTCGAGCTGTGCGAGTCGGCCCCGGTACCGGGCAAAGAGGAATACCTCGATTCGGAGAAATACGAGATCCGTCCTCGCGACTTCACCGCGCCGGGCAACATCATTGCCGAGATCGCCCAGCTCAACCGCATCCGCCGACAGAACCCGGCGCTGCATACCCACTTGGGCCTGAAAATCTACAACGCGTGGAACGACAACATTCTCTATTTCGGCAAGCGCACCGCCGACGGCAGCAATTTCATCCTGGTGGCGGTGAGCCTTGATCCGCACAACCCGCAGGAAGCCAGTTTCGAATTGCCGTTGTGGGAAATGGGCCTGCCCGACGACGCCCAGACCCAGGGCGAAGATTTGATGAACGGGCATCGCTGGACCTGGTACGGCAAGTACCAGTTCATGCGTATCGATCCGGCGTACCAGCCGTTCGGGATTTGGCGGATCAGCGTGGCATGACGCTGTGGGAGCGAGGCTTGCCCGCGCTGAAAAGGGCGCGGTCACCCTGAGGGATCGAGGTGCCTGCATCGCGAGCAAGCGTTGCTCCCACAAAGCGCCGGCCTCCCTCCATAAAAAGACCTTTCAAGCCTGTATCCCGCGGCTTTAATGAATTATCAGGAGTTGCAAATGGCGAAGAAACCCCGGTCTGCCACCTTCATCAAGGATCCGCTCTGGTACAAGGACGCGGTGATTTACCAGGTCCACGTTAAATCCTATTTCGACTCCAATAACGATGGGATCGGCGATTTCCCCGGCCTGATCGAGAAACTCGACTACATCGCCGACCTGGGCGTTAACACCATCTGGTTGCTGCCGTTCTATCCTTCCCCCCGGCGCGACGACGGTTATGACATCGCCGAATACCGTGGCGTCAGCCCCGACTACGGCACCATGGCCGATGCGCGGCGGTTCATTGCCGAAGCCCACAAGCGCAACCTGCGGGTGATCACCGAACTGGTCATCAACCACACTTCGGACCAGCACCCCTGGTTCCAGCGCGCGCGCAAGGCCAAGCCGGGTTCGAAGGCACGGGACTTCTATGTCTGGTCCGATGACGACCATAAGTACGACGGCACGCGGATCATCTTCCTCGACACCGAAAAGTCCAACTGGACCTGGGACCCAGTGGCGGGCCAGTACTTCTGGCACCGTTTCTACTCCCACCAGCCCGACCTCAACTTCGACAACCCGCAGGTCATCAAGGCCGTGTTGTCGGTGATGCGCTACTGGCTGGACATGGGCATCGACGGTCTGCGCCTGGATGCCATCCCGTACCTGATCGAGCGCGACGGCACCAACAACGAAAACCTGCCCGAGACCCATGACGTCCTGAAACTGATCCGTGCCGAAATCGACGCCAACTATCCTGACCGCATGCTGCTGGCCGAAGCCAACCAATGGCCGGAAGACACCCAGTTGTACTTCGGTGATGTCGACGCCCAAGGGATGAACGGCGACGAATGCCACATGGCTTTCCACTTCCCGCTGATGCCGCGCATGTACATGGCACTGGCCCAGGAAGACCGTTTCCCGATCACCGACATCCTGCGCCAGACCCCGGAGATTCCCGCCAATTGCCAGTGGGCGATTTTCTTGCGCAACCACGATGAACTGACCCTGGAGATGGTGACCGACAAGGAGCGTGACTACTTGTGGAACTACTACGCGGCCGACCGTCGGGCGCGCATCAACTTGGGGATTCGCCGGCGCCTGGCGCCGCTGGTGGAGCGCGACCGTCGTCGCGTGGAGTTGCTCAACAGCCTGCTGTTGTCGATGCCCGGCACGCCGACGTTGTACTACGGTGATGAAATCGGCATGGGCGACAACATCTACCTGGGCGACCGCGATGGCGTGCGTACGCCGATGCAATGGTCCATCGACCGTAACGGCGGCTTCTCCCGCGCCGACCCGGCCAGCCTGGTACTGCCGCCGATCATGGACCCGCAGTATGGCTACCAGTCGGTCAACGTCGAGACCCAGGCCGGCGACCCGCATTCGTTACTCAACTGGACCCGGCGGATGCTGGCGGTGCGCAAGCAGTCCAAGGCCTTTGGCCGGGGCACGCTGAAAATGCTCTCGCCCAGCAACCGCCGGATCCTGGCCTACACCCGCGAGTACACCGGCCCCGACGGCAAGCACGAAATCATCCTGTGCGTGGCCAACGTGTCCCGCAGCGCCCAGGCCGCCGAGCTGGACCTGTCGGTCTACGCCGGCATGGTTCCGGTGGAGATGCTCGGTGGCAACGCGTTCCCACCCATCGGCCAGTTGAACTTCCTGCTGACCCTGGCGCCGTACGGTTTCTATTGGTTCGTCCTGGCGGCGGAAAACCAGATGCCGAGCTGGCACGTGGAACCGGCCCAGAGCCTGCCGGACTTCACCACCCTGGTGCTGAAAAAACGCCTGGAAGAATTGCTCGAGGCGCCATCGCGCACCACGCTGGAGCAAACCATCCTGCCGAGCTGGTTGCAGAACCGGCGCTGGTTCGCCGGCAAGGACAGTGCGATCGAGAAGGTCGACATTGTCTATGGCGTGCGCTTCGGCGATCCGCAGCGCCCCGTGCTTCTCAGTGAAGTCGATGTCACCAGTGGCGGCCAGACCCTGCGTTACCAGTTGCCGTTCGGCTTGCTCGCCGAAGACCAGGTCGGTGCGGCATTGCCGCAGCAACTGGCCTTGTCGCGGGTACGTCGGGGGCGTCAGGTGGGGTTGATCACCGATGCATTCAGCCTGGAAGGCTTCGTGCGCGCCGTGCTGCACAGCATGCAGACCGCCACGGTGCTGCCGTTCGCCGAAGGTGAGTTGCGCTTCGAACCGACCGAAGGCCTGGCGGCGTTGAACCTGGGAGACGAGCCGGAGGTACGCTACCTGTCCGCTGAACAGTCCAACAGTTCGGTGGTGGTGGGGGGGAGTCTGGTACTCAAGCTGATCCGCAAGGTGGCCTCGGGCGTGCACCCGGAACTGGAGATGAGCGCCTACCTGACCGCCGCGGGTTTCAGCAATATTTCACCGCTGCTGGGTTCGGTGGTTCGCCGCGATGCCGAAGGCGAAGATGCGTTGCTGATGATCGCCCAGGGCTACCTGAGCAATCAGGGCGACGCCTGGGAATGGACCCAGAACAACCTCGAACGCGCCTTGCGCGATGAGTTGGCGGACGCCGTCTCTGAGCAGGAGCAGCATTACAACGCCTTGGGCGAACTGAAGGATTTCGCCGGCATGCTCGGCCAGCGCCTGGGGGAAATGCACCGGGTACTGGCCCAGGCTACCGACGATCCGGACTTCGCGCCGCAGGCCACCAACGCCAAGGAAGCCCAGGCCATCGGCAAGGACGTGGCCGGCCAGGTGGAAAACGCCTTGCGTCTGCTCAAGCAGAACCAGAGCCAATTGAACCCCGCGGACCAGGCCATGGTCGCACGTTTGTTGGAGCACAAGAAAACCGTTCTGGCCCATGTCCAGGCGTTGGCCGGCAAGGCCGTCGGTGGCTTGCGTATCCGCGTCCATGGCGACTTGCATCTGGGCCAAGTGTTGGTAATCAAGGGCGACGCCTACCTGATCGATTTCGAAGGTGAGCCGGCGCGGCCATTGCATGAACGACGGGGCAAGCACAGCCCGTACAAGGACGTCAGCGGCGTGTTGCGTTCCTTCGATTATGCGGCGGCCATGGCGATCCACTTGAATACCGTCGACAGCACGGCCGATGCCGATGCGGCGCGGCAACGGGTCGCCGAGCGTTATTTGAAAGAGGCCCGCCAGGCATTTGTCGAGGCATATCGGCTGGCGGCAGCTAGTCTTGCCCATGAGTGGAAGGATGCTGAAGGCGAAGACGCCGCGCTGGCGTTGTTCGGCCTGGAGAAGGCGGCCTATGAAGTGGCCTATGAAGCCGAGAATCGCCCCGCCTGGCTGCCCGTGCCGTTGCACGGTCTGGTCGGGTTGTTGAGTGGGCTGCAACCCTTTTCCGACTTAGCCGGACCGATTTAGTGGAGAGAATCATGAGTGTCTCGAACAAAGAACCCCAAGGGCAGGCCAAGGAATCCTTGTTGCCGGCCCTCCATGACATCGACGCGCTGGTGCGCGCCGAACATCACGATCCGTTTTCCATCCTGGGGCCCCATGGCGACGGCGCCGGTGGCCAGTTCATCCGCGCCTACCTGCCTGGCGCCCTGAGCGTACAGGTGCTGGCCCGGGAGGGCGGCGAAGAGCTGGGGGAACTGCAACCCACCGAAACCCCGGGATTGTTCGTCGGCCATTTCGATCGCGCCCAAGGGTACTTGCTGCGCACCCGTTGGGCCGGCGGCGAGCAGGTTGCCGAAGACCCGTACAGCTTCGGCCCACTGCTGGGGGAGATGGACCTCTACCTGTTCGCCGAGGGCAATCACCGCGACCTCAGTTCCTGCCTCGGTGCACAGCTGACCACTGTCGACGGTGTCGAGGGCGTGCGCTTCGCCGTGTGGGCTCCGAATGCACGACGCGTCTCGGTGGTGGGGGACTTCAACGTCTGGGACGGGCGCCGGCATCCGATGCGCATTCGTTATCCATCCGGCGTGTGGGAGTTGTTCATCCCGCGGCTGGGGGCGGGGGAGGCCTACAAATATGAAATCCTCGGCGCCCACGGGATCCTGCCCCTCAAGGCCGACCCGGTGGCGCTGGCCACGCAAATGCCGCCGGACACGGCCTCGAAAGTCGCCTCGCCCTTGAAGATCGAGTGGCAGGACGACGAGTGGATGCAGAGTCGTCGCGAACGCCAGCTACCGGGCGCGCCCCTGTCGATCTATGAGTTGCATGCCGGCTCCTGGCAGTGCGAAATCGACGAAGCGGGCGAGGTGGCCCGGCAATACAACTGGCACGAAATGGCCGAGCGGCTGATTCCGTATGTCAGGGATCTGGGCTTCACTCACATCGAGCTGATGCCGATCATGGAACACCCGTTCGGCGGCTCCTGGGGTTATCAGCCGCTGTCGCAATTCGCGCCAACGGCACGCTTCGGATCGCCCGACGATTTCGCCGCGTTCGTCAACGCCTGCCACCAAGCCAATATCGGCGTCATCCTCGACTGGGTGCCGGCGCATTTCCCCACCGATACCCACGGCCTGGCCCAGTTCGATGGCACCGCGCTGTACGAATACGGCAACCCGCTGGAGGGCTTCCACCAGGATTGGGACACGCTGATCTACAACCTGGGCCGCACCGAAGTGCACGGCTTCATGCTGGCTTCGGCGTTGCACTGGCTCAAGCATTTCCACGTCGACGGCCTGCGGGTGGATGCCGTGGCCTCGATGTTGTACCGCGACTATTCGCGCAAGGCCGGCGAGTGGGTGCCCAATCGTCACGGCGGTCGGGAAAACCTCGAAGCCATCGATTTCCTCCGGCACCTCAACGATGTGGTGGCGCTGGAAACTCCTGGTGCGCTGGTTATTGCCGAAGAGTCCACCGCGTGGCCGGGGGTCAGCCAGAGTACCCAGCAGGGCGGCCTGGGTTTTGCCTACAAGTGGAACATGGGCTGGATGCACGATTCGCTGCACTACATCCAGCAAGACCCGGTGTACCGTGCCCATCACCATAACGAACTGAGTTTCGGCCTGGTGTATGCCTGGTCCGAGCGCTTCGTACTGCCGATTTCCCACGACGAAGTGGTCCATGGCAAACGCTCGCTGATCGACAAGATGCCCGGTGACCGCTGGCAGAAATTCGCCAACCTGAGGGCCTACCTCAGCTTCATGTGGGGCCATCCCGGCAAGAAGCTGTTGTTCATGGGGTGCGAGTTCGGCCAATGGCGCGAGTGGAACCACGACCAGCAGTTGGATTGGTACCTGCTGCAATACCCTGAGCACCGGGGTGTGCAGAAGCTGGTGAGCGATCTGAACCGGCTGTACCGCGAAGAACCGGCGTTGCATGACCAGGATGATGCGCCCCAGGGCTTCCAGTGGCTGATTGGCGACGATGCGCTCAACAGCGTCTACGCCTGGCTGCGCTGGAGCAAGGAGGGCAAGCCGGTGCTGGTGGTGGCCAACTTCACCCCGGTGCCGCGCGAGGCCTACCGGGTCGGCGTGCCGTTCGCCGGGCGTTGGGTGGAATTGCTCAACAGCGACGCCGACACCTACGCCGGTTCCAACTACGGCAACGGCGGCGGCGCCTTCACCGAAGAAGTGCCCAGCCATGGCCAGGCCCTGTCGCTGGAACTGAACCTGCCGCCGTTGGCGGTGCTGATCATGCGGCCGGAGGGTTAGGGTTTACATAGAGGACAACAGTGGCGGTCATCGAATCAAAGATCACCACAGTTCCAATGTGGGAGCGGGCTTGCTCGCGAAGAGGGCCTGACAGTCAGCATCGATGTTGACCGTCAGACCGCTTTCGCGAGCAAGCCCGCTCCCACATGGATGTGTTCACCTGAAGGAATTTTGTGATTCCTTCAGCGCACCAGGCACGGCTGCTTGTTGTTGAACGTCCAGCCCGGTATCAGGAACTGCATCGCCACCGCATCGTCCCGCGCCCCCAGGCCCATGCCTTTGTACAGCTCATGGGCCTTGGCCAGTTGGTCGAGGTCCAGCTCGATCCCCAACCCCGGTTTTTTCGGCACCTGTACGCAGCCGCCCTGAATCTGCAAGGGCGCCTTGGTCAGTCGCTGGCCGTCCTGCCAGATCCAATGGGTGTCGATGGCGGTGATGTCGCCCGGTGCCGCGGCGGCCACGTGGGTGAACATTGCCAGGGAAATGTCGAAGTGGTTGTTGGAGTGCGAGCCCCAGGTCAGGCCCCACTCATTGCACATCTGCGCCACCCGCACGGAACCCTGCATGGTCCAGAAGTGCGGGTCTGCCAGGGGAATGTCCACAGACTGCAAGGTGATGGCATGACCCATCTCGCGCCAGTCGGTGGCGATCATGTTGGTCGCAGTCTTGAGGCCCGTGGCGCGGCGGAACTCGGCCATGACCTCGCGCCCCGAATAGCCGTTCTCGGCACCGCAAGGGTCTTCGGCATAGGCCAACACCTTGTGTTGGTCGCGGCACAAACGGATCGCTTCCTTGAGTGACCAGGCGCCGTTCGGGTCCAGGGTGATGCGTGCCTGGGGAAAACGTTCGGCCAATGCCGTGACCGCCTCGATTTCTGCGTCGCCTTGGAGCACGCCGCCCTTGAGCTTGAAGTCCTGGAAGCCATAGCGGGCCTGGGCCGCTTCGGCCAGACGGACCACGGCGTCGGCGTCCAGGGCTTTTTCGTGGCGCACGCGGAACCAGTCGTTGTCGGCGTCCGGTTCGCTGCGATAGGCCAGGTCGGTCTGCTGGCGATCACCGACATAAAACAGATAGCCGAGCATCTTCACTTCGTCGCGCTGCTGGCCTTCGCCGAGCAGGGCGGCGACCGGTACGTCCAGGTGTTGGCCGAGGAGATCCAGCAACGCCGCTTCCAGGCCAGTGACCGCGTGGATGGTGATGCGCAGGTCGAAGGTCTGCAGGCCACGGCCGCCGGCATCGCGGTCGGCGAAGGCCTGACGTACCGTGTTGAGGATCTTCTGGTACGTGCCGATGGGGTTGCCGACTACCAGCGAGCGAGCGTCTTCGAGGGTCTGGCGAATGCGCTCGCCGCCGGGCACTTCGCCCACGCCGGTGTGGCCGGCATTGTCCTTGAGAATCACGATGTTGCGGGTGAAGAACGGACCATGGGCGCCGCTGAGGTTCAGCAGCATGCCGTCATGGCCGGCCACGGGCACGACCTGCATGCTGGTGATGATCGGGGCTTTGCGGGTTTCAGGAATACTCATCTGTACTTATCCTTGGCAATCGAATGATCAGACGTGGCTGGTGGCCGGATCGGACGGCGTCGTCACGGCTTTGGGCTTGGGCGTGTTGCGTGCGGCAAACACGATGATCGCGGCAATGATCGAGGTGGCCGCCAAGCCGTAGAGGCCGCCCTGGATCGAGCCGGTGTGCTCTTCCAGCAGGCCGAACGTGGTCGGGGCGACGAACCCACCGAGGTTGCCCACCGAGTTGATCAGGGCAATCACCCCGGCGGCGATCCGGGCGTCCAGGTAAGCCTGGGGAATCGGCCAGAACAACGACGATGCCGATTTGAAACCCAGGGCCGCGAAGCAGATGGCGACGAAGGCGAAAATCGGTCCGCCGGTGGTGGACATGAACATCCCGGCTGCCGCGATCAACAGGGCTGCGGCGACCCAGGCCTGCTGGAATTTCCACTTGGCCGACAGCGAGGCGAAGGCGTACATGCCGACGATCGACAGCAACCACGGGATCGAATTGAACAGCCCGACCTGAATGTCGCTCAGTTCGCCCATTTTCTTGATGATGCTCGGCAGCCAGAACGTGGCGGCATAGATCGTCAATTGAATGAAGAAGTAGATCAGGCAAAACAGGATGATCTGGCGGTCCTTGAGCAACTGGCCGATGGACAGTTTGATCGGCGAGGCGGCTTCCCGAGCCCGCTGTTCATCGTCGATGGCCTTGACCAGCACATCCTGTTCTTCACGGCTCAGCCATTTGGCGTCATGGGGCTTGGAGTCCAGCCAGAACCAGACGAAGACGCACAGGCCGACGGAAAACATCCCTTCGATGAAGTACATCCACTGCCAGCCGTGCATGCCCAGGCCATTGATTTGCAGCAGCAGCCCCGACAGCGGGCCGGAGATCAGCGACGCAATGGCCGAACCGCTGAGGAAGATGGCGATGGCTTTGCCACGCTCGACGCCGGGCAGCCAGCGGGTGAAATAGTAGATCACCCCAGGGAAGAATCCGGCTTCGGCCACGCCCAGCAAAAAACGCAGGATGTAGAAGTGGGTTTCGTTCTGGATGAAGGCCATGGCCGCCGCCACCAGGCCCCAGGTGAGCATGATGCGGGTCAGCCAGATGCGGGCGCCGATGCGTTGCAGGAGGATATTGGACGGGACTTCGAACAGCGCATAGCCGATGAAGAACAGGCCGGCACCAAAGCCATAGGCCGCGGCACCGATCCCCAGGTCGTGCTCCATGTGGGCACGGACGAAGCCGATGTTCACGCGGTCGATGTAGTTGACGATAAACATGATGACGAACAGCGGCAGGATGTGGCGCTTGACCTTGGCGATGGCCGACAACAGCACCGGATCCGCGCCGGCATTCGCCTTGAGGCTGGATGTGTTCACTGGTTTTTCTCCCACTCGTTATTTTTATGCGGGGCATCGTGCAAGTGCCGATGTTGATAGACATCATACAACTGGATTTTTTTGGATGACAAGCGATTTTTCAGCATCAATGGATTGGGGTAATGGTGTTTTTATGCCGTATTTGTTGAGTTATTCTGATTTTATCCAGCGTCTTTCCGGCTTGCGCGGGACAGTTCTTTGAAGGGGTGATTTTTGCTGGGATGGACTGATTTGGAGTGTTGTCATACAAGTTGGCGGCTTGACGATGAGATTTCCGACGCCCGCTGGTGATACGATCAGTCAGGCTGTTTTCAAGGAACCTCGGCGATGCCGCAAGACACCGACGCGCCCCTGCGCAAGCGTACCCACAACCTGGCCCATGACCTGGTGACGAAGCTGAGCCAGAGCATTTTGCTGGGGCAGTTGAAGCCGGGTGAGAAGCTGCCATCGGAGGGTGCCATCGTGCAGGCCCATGGCGTCAGCCGGACGGTGGTGCGCGAGGCGATTTCCAAGTTGCAGGCTTCGGGGCTGGTAGAGACCCGCCATGGCATCGGCACCTTCGTGCTGGCGCAAACCGGCGAGCCAGGGTTGCGCCTGAATGTCGACACCGCCGCGGGCGTGCGGGCGATCCTGGAACTGCGCCTGGGCCTGGAGACCCAGGCCGTCGCCTTGGCGGCCCAGCGCCGCAGCGAACACCAGTTGCAGCAGATGCGCCAGGCGCTGGATGACTATCAGCGGTTGTCCAACAACAACGACAGCTGTGTCGAAGCCGACCGGCGTTTCCATCTGCTCATCGCCGAAGCCACGGACAACGCCTGTTTTGTCGAAATCATGCAGCACCTGGGCAGTGCGATGATTCCCCGGACCCGTGTGAACGTGGCCGAGCGCGGCCAGGCCGATCTCAGCAAGCTGGCGCAGTTGGCCAACCTTGAGCACGAGGCGATCTTCAACGCGATCAAGCGCCAGGACCCGGACGCCGCCCGCGCCGCCATGTGGCTGCACCTGACCAACAGCCGTGACCGGTTTGGCGCGGGATCCTGACGGTTCATCGTCGCCTGACCCAATGCCATCGCGAGCAAGCTCGCTCCCACAGTTGAGAACACCTCGAAAAAACGGTGGGAGCGAGCCTGCTCGCGATGGCGGCGGCACACCCAACATTTCCATGACTGACCCACCGCTTCCCACAAGAGGGGCGTGGATATTTCCGTGGATCAGCCCGCTTTGGCCGGGCCGGTGGGGGCGTTTCCGGCCATGGGGGCGGGGGCGCTTTTCATCAGGGCATCCAACGCCTGTCGGTAGTTTTTGCCCGCCAGGCTCATGCTGTTGTTATGCGTCGCCCCGGGCACCAGCAGCAGGTGCTTGGGTTCCCGGGCGGCATTGAACAGTTGCTCACTGAAGCGTGGCGGCACGTAGCGGTCGGCGGCGCCATGGACAATCAGCAGCGGCATGTTGATCTCGCCGATCTTGTCGATGGAGTCGAACTTCTGCGACAGCAACCAGCGCACCGGCAGGGATGTATTCGCCATCGAGGTGGCGACATCGCCCAGGGAGGTGAACGTGGATTCGATCACCAGGCCCCGGACCTGGGCTTTGCCACCTTTCGCCGCCTGCTGACCGAGTTGCACAGCGAGATCCACCGCGACGGCGCCGCCCAGGGAATGACCATAGATCAGCCGCAGGCTTGGGTCCGGTTGCAGCGTTTCGAGATGCTCCCAGGCGATGCGCGCATCTTCATAGACACTCGCTTCCGATGGCAGATCGCCCTGGCTTTTGCCAAAGCCCCGGTAGTCGATGGCCAGCACCGAATAGCCCAGCGCCCGCAGTTGCTGGATACGAAACAACTGGCCGGTCAAATTCCAGCGCACACCGTGCAAATACAGGATGGCCGGCGCATTCTTGCGCTCGGCCGGCCACCACCAGCCGTGGATGTTTTCCCCGGCCTTGAAGCTTTTTGGCTTGAGATCGAACTCCTGCACGCCGCTGGGCAGCCCACTGAACCAGCTCGCCGTCCCCGGTTCGATGCGAAAGACCAGTTCCCGCTCCTTATGCTGCAACACGGCACAGCCCACCGGCAGGCCGACCATCAATGCGCCCATGCACAGCCAGGCCAACCAGCGGCGTTTCAGGCCGGAAAGTAAGAGTGAAGACATCGATGCCATTCGCTACTCGAAACCAAAGATGCCTTGTAGCAGATTCTCTGAAAACGGCGCAGGGATTTGCGACTGTCATTCGTCTGAAGCGCACTTTTCGGTGCTGGAAGCCCCCCAGACCTGTGCCTTGCTCCCTATTCCTTTAGGGGAGACGTAGAAGCGCACAGTATTGGCTCTGGGTTAACCGCCGGTTGCCGGGTCGTAACCACGCAGAGAGGTCCTTACGCATCCTCAAGCTGAACCAGCTCGAACGTCCGCTCAGTGGTGCCGTACCCCACCTTGGGCACCCCCGCCAGGCGCTGATGCAGTACCTGGGTCAACGAGCAGCCAGGAGCCAGGTAGGTGTCGCCGAAATCCCCATCCAGCTGCACGGGATGAACAATCACTTCCAGCAAACCATGGTCCGGTGCTGCGGCGTGCTGCAAGTCGGCTGGCGTGCAGACATAGTCGGCCGTCGCGCCGCATAAACGACGCAGGCGGCGGTTGAGTAAGGTCTTGAAGATGCGCTTGGGGACATTCAGGTTTGCTCCGAGGTTGCGCGCCAGGCGAATGGGTACATCTTGCCGCGCAGCGAAGCGCGCCACCAACTCTCCGATGGGCCAGATGTTATGTACGTGTTGATGGGAGTCGAGGTGGCTTGGGCGCAATCCGTGGTCCAGGCAGCGTTGCCATTGCGCCTGTAGTTCGTCCTGTATGGCGGAGCGGTCCTTTGAGCCCAGATGCAGGCAATAGCGTGACAGGCTGAAGGTGAACTGGCCGTCCGCATCGCAAAACGCCGGGCGCGACTGTATGGCCTGGCTCAACGGCTGCCCATGGCTGAGATTGAAATGCAGGCCGATGCGCCCTTTGAGCCGCGGCAGTCGGGCCAATGCACACGCCTGTTCGAAGCCCGGCATATTGGCCATGACGGTGGCGGAACTGATCACCCCTGCTTCGAAGGCTCGAACGATTGTCGCGTTTTCGCTGTAGCACAACCCGAAGTCGTCAGCGTTGATGATCACTTGGCGGGGCATGCGAGGTCTCCTGTTCCTTGGGGATAGAGGGTGAATCTGTTGCCGTGGTTTTTTGGGGAGGGTGTTTGCGAAGCCAGGGTTTAAGACTTTTCCAGAGTCGCAAGGCGAGCCCGAGGATCAGGCCATCGGGTTGCCAGGAATAAAAACTCCAACGCCAGTGCTCCAGTTGTCCGGTCATGCGTTCGTGTAACTGATGGCTGGAGTTCTCCAGGCTGACCCGTGATGCATCGATCCAGCGCCAGTTCTCGTCCAACCCCCAACGAATCCACTCATCGAGCAATACTCGGCCGCTGCCCAGGTCGGCGTGCTGCGGCAGGAACGCCAGGTTGTAGTCATACAATCGGCCCTGGTCCAGCAGGCCGAGGCGATAGCTGATGCATTCACCGTTCAGCTCCAGCATCACCACCCGCACCTGGCCCTGGGCAGCGAGGGCGGTGAAGGCAAGGTTCATCCATTGCCGACGCCTGGGGTCGGCGAAGATGCCGACACCTTCCTCGCCTTTCCAACTGGCGGCCTCGACGTCGGCCAGGGCTCGCAACAGCTGTCCGATGCTGATGGCGTCCGGCGTCACTCGGCGGATTTCGGCACCGCAAGCGGCGATCCGCTTGCGCGCCCGACGCAGCTTGTAGCGTGGATCGCCAGAGACTTCCTGATGATCACTGTCGCTGATCAAGTGCACCGGAACCCGACAACTGAGCCGCCGCTCCCCGGTGGAACTCAGTGCCATCCAGGCGCTAAGGACGCTTTGCTCGCCGACCGGCTCCACCACTTCATTGAGTTGCAACATCGCGTGGGGCACCTGTTGACGGATCTGCATCAGCGCCTGGCCCATGCCTTCGGCGTCCAGGCGCGCCAGCAGGGCGATGCGGTCGGCCAAGGGGTAACCCAAGTGATGCAACACCTGGTACCGCAGTCCGCCGATACGCTCATGTCCCGAAACCAGGGGCAGGCATAGCGACAAGTCCTGGTCCTGCCAGCCCAGTAACACATGCAATTGCTGATCAGGCAACAGGGCAAATTCCGCCGCTTGCAGCCAGCCCAGGGTATTGAACGGGGTTGCGTCGGCCACCTGGGTTCGCAGCTGTTCATAAGCTGATACGGGAAAGTCCTCCGCGCCCAGGGAGCGACACCATTGGAACCGGATTGTCATGGACGTCAGGCCGCCGCTGTGGATGCAACCGGCTTGGCCGGTTTACGAAAAGAGTCCAGGACCGAGCCGGTATAGAACGTGTCACGGAAGAACCGCCAGCGGCCGAACAAGCAATACATATGGGTGATCTGGCCGCGCTCCTGATAGTCCATGCGCAGGTGCAGCTTGACGGCTGGAATGTTGCGCAGCTCGAAGACGTCGACTACTTTGTCGCAACCTTGCTTGGCCATGGCTTTCCACAGATCCAGCTGCATATCCACCGATAACTGGGTCCCCCAGTAAGCGCGGTACAGCTCACCGCCGAACTCGAAGAACTCGCCCGGTTTGACCGGAAACCAGCAGCGAAAGAAATGGCGGTCGAAATAGTCCCGTGTACTGCCCCAGATGAAAGCGACGGTGTCGCCCTTGTCGTCCAGGTACATGAGCCCGGCGTAGCCTTCGGCAGCCAGTTCGCGCATGGTCTCGACACGGTCGCCAAAGTAGGTGGCGAAGGCATCGGCATTGCTGATGGTGATGCGTTCCCGGCGCAACGGCGTATAGGGCCTGAGGTTATTGGGCGGTATCGGGCTGACCAGATCGCGCTCCATCCACACCAGTTGTTCGTGGAAGTACACGTAGTGTCTGCACAGCTGATTTAGAACAGTGCGCAGCCCTTTTTTCCGAATTCGATCACGCAATTTCTGCAGAATGTTCATGGTGCCTCCTGGCGAGGGGCGGGTGGGAAAGACCCCATCGCGAGCTTGCTCGCGATGGGGTGGTTAGAGCGCCATGGACATCAGGCCGGCGCAGTCGATGCAAGCGGTGGCGCCGGTTTACGGAAGGCGTCCAGTACCGAGCCGCGGTAGAAGGTGTCGCGGAAAAACCGCCAGCGACCGAACAGGCGATACACGTGGGTGATCTTTCCGCGTTCCTGGAAGCCCATGCGCAGGTGCATCTTGATCGCCGGGGTGTTTTGCAAATCGCAGACATCGACCATTGTGTCGCAACCTTTGTCCACCATGATTTTCCACATTTGCACCTGCATGTCCGCCGACATACTGGAGCCCCAGTAGGCGCGGATCATCTCGCCACCGAACTGAAAGTACTCACCAGGCTTGATCGGGAAGTTGCAGCGATAGAAATGCCGGTCGAAGTAGTCTCGTGTGCTGGCCCAGGCGAAACCCACGGTGTCGCCCTGAGCGTCCAGGTACATCAAGCCTGTGTAGCCTTCGGCCGCCAGCTCGCGCATGGTTTCGACGCGGTCGCCGAAGTGCCGGGCAAAAGCATCGGCATTGTCGACCGTGATGAACTCCAGGCGCATCGGTGGGTAGGGCTTGAGGTTATGCGGGGGGAGTGGGGTCCGCACATCGTGCTCCAGCCACACCAGTCGGGTGTGGAAAAACACGTAGCGCCTGGACAGCTGTTTGAGGACGGCGCGCAGGCCTTTTTTCTGAATGCCATCACGTAATGCTTGCAGAACGCTCATGGTGCCTCCTGACGGGTGGCGGGGTGGGGGAAAGAGAGGGCGGTCCAGCCCAGGGCGAACACGGTTTCTCCTGGCAGGAGAAAACGGATCTGCCCGGCCTCGCAGTTGAACGGGGCGCTGCGGCTTTGGTTGTCGGGGCCGAAATACACCAGTTCGGCTTTCGCCTGGGGGCAGGGCCCACCGTCCAGGCTGACCTGTTGCGGGCGCGTGCTTTTGTTCACGCCCAGCAGGCTGCGCCTCGCGTCGGTGGCCATGGCCAGCACGTCGACTTCGAAGGCGTCGTTATCCAGGCGTAGCACCTGGCCGAGCCAATGTTGTTGGATGAACTGTTGGGCCAGACCCACCGGCTTGAGTTCGAAGCGCTGGCTGTCCAGCACTCGCACCATGCCTTTGGGGTATTGAGGTTCGTCGGCGAGCATGAACCAGTTGAGCATGTCCAACCAGCCGTCGGCCGAGGCGTTGATGACCACGGACGTCCACCACAGGGCGGCGTAGTGGGTTTCCTGGTCATAAGGGCTCAGGCTCGAGCCGCTGGACATGTTGGTCTGGTCCAGCAGCAAGGCCTTGCGCGGGCGGCCCTGGCTATTCAATCCCACCAGGTGGGCAGCCTGACGAACGCTATGGCGATAGGTCCGCGTTGCCAGCAGGTCGCGGATCATCCATTCGTGCCAGGCTAGGGCGTCGATCTGATCGTCGGATGTCGCCAGCAGACGCCGTGCCCAGTCGATTCCGCGTTTGTCGGTCGCGTTTTCGGCCAGAGGACCGTTGGTGAACCGCGAGCTGGCCGGTATGGCGATGCGCACACCTGCGCCAGCGTTGGCTGGGTCGGCGCGGACCTGGGCAGCCATGCTCTGGAACACCTGCTGGAAACTGGCGAAGTCTGGGTAATTGAGGTTCGGCTCATCGGCGAAACTGAGGTAGTGGATGCCTTTGCCGCCCAAGGCGCGGGTTGCCATGAGCCAAGCTTGCAAACCGTTGTTGCTGACGCGGTCGGCCCGCAGGTCGGCCTTGCGCGCGCTACCGGCCAGCAGGGTGATGTCCCGGGTGATGCCGAAGCGGTCCTGGTACAGGCGCCGAAACTGATTTTCATGGTCCGGCCTGTCTGCGGTGATGTCGACCAGGCTGTAATAGCTGGCGGCCTGGGGCTTGAGGGCTTCGATCACCGGGTAGGCCGATGGCGGGGGCATGACGTAGGGCAGGTAGACCCCCAGCTTCGGGGTTGTCCCCAGGACGTCGTCATAGAGTTTCAGACGCACCTGCCCCGGGTCCTGGCGCAGCGGTTGCAAATGCCCTGGGTCTTGGGCGAACAGGTTCGCCGTGCCATCCAGCCAGAATGCCGCCTTGCCGTTGCCCTGCAATTGCAGGCGCCAGGTTTGCTCGACATTGGCGACGGGCAATGCCACTTGATTGAACTGCCCATAGGCCGGATAGGGCTTGAGGTTCAACTGCACCTGTTTGCCATCGGCGACGCGCCGGGCTTGCAGGCTGCGCACGCCGCCGTGGAACTTGCCCGCCAGCACGGCCTGTTCGCCAGGGGCAACCTTGAAATACAACTCATCGCCGTCGTGGGTTTCGGCATTGAAATGCACCTTGGCCGGGGCGAACAGCGCCCGGGTATGGGCGTCGTGTTCGACGGTGTAGCGGCGGAAACTGTAGCCGGGAATTTCCAGGCGATAGCTGGCGGCCCCCGGCAGCAAAGGCCATTGCTGCTCGCCACGTTCCTGGGCGGCCTTGATCAGGCGTTCACCCACCAGGCGCCCTTGGCCGTTGAGCAGGTACAGGTGTTCTGTGTTGGCGTCGGCCTGCCAGGCGGGTACCCAGCGCACGGTCACGTAATCCGGGCGGTCGGTCTGTAAGTACAGGCTGCCGTCGCGGATGCCGGTCCATTGCATGACCGCGCCATGGGCCAAGCAGGCCAGGCCCCAGAGGCACAGGCCGGCAGCCATTTTCCACCCATGCCGTACTGGCGCCATCGCGAGCAAGCTCGCTCCCACAGTTGATTTGTGGTGGTCGCGGACAGTGTGTTCGGCACCAGGCTTTTGTGGGAACGGGCTTGCTCGTGAAGAGGGCGGCACATTCACCATCACTGCAAGCTGACTCGGCGCTCCCACAAGGACATCACCACCCCCCGTGGGAGCGAGCTTGCTCGCGATGGCGGCTTGGCGGACAGCGATGCTCATGCCGATTTCCCCAGCAGCATCTGGCGCATCGGCAGCAAGTCGCTGGGCAGGATGATCAGTGTCTGCCACAGTGCCACGCCACTAAGGCGGCAGTACATCGCCAGCAGCGCCAGGGTCACGCCCAGGTAGGCGATTGACGACGCGGCGGCGGCGCCGACGATGCCGTAGCGGGGAATCAGGATCAGGTTCAGCGCCAGGTTCAGCAGCGCGCCCACGCCCATCAGCAGCGACACCGTGCCGGGTCGGTCCTTGCCCAGCAGATCCAGGCGCAAGATGCTCGCGTAGCACAGCCCGAACAGCCCTGGCAGCAATGCCAGCAAGGCGGGGTAAGCCGGTTGGTAGGCGACACCGAACAGGGTGACGATCAGCCATTCGCCGATCAGCGCCATGCCCAGGCACGCGCCGAGCATCACCGTGGCGGTCAGGCGCAGGGCCAGGGGGGTCAGGCGCTGCATGTCACTGTCTTGTTGCAGCAGGCGTTTCATCAGTGGCGTGGTGACAGCTTCCGGCACGATCAGCAGCAGTTCGGCGGCGGCGCTGGCCATGGCGTAATGACCCACGGCCGTGCTGCCCAGCAGGGCGCCGATGAACAGGTAGTCCGAGCGCAGTATCACTTGCTGGAACAACAGGTCCGGGTGGCTGCGGGCACCGTAGCGCAGCAGCTCGTTCTGGCCGGCGCGATCCCATTGCAGGGTGATGTCCTGATCCCGGCGCAGCCAGACCCAACCGGCCAGCACCACCAGGCTCAGGCCCGCCAGCCAACTGATCAGCGCCGCTTCCAGGGCCGCATCTTTCCACAGCCAGAACAGCGCCAGGAATAGCAACAGTGGCGCCAGGGATTCCATCAGGCGCAAGGCGTTAAAGGCACCTACACCGCCGGTGGCATTGTGCAGCGTCAGCAGGCCACTCTTGAGTACAGTCAATGGCACCGCCAGCAACAGCAACCAGGCCAGCAATCCCAATTGCGTGGTGATGTCCAGCTCAGCGCCGAACTCGCGCACCAGCGTCACCAACGCCACGGTCAGCAACCCAGCCAACAAGCAACCGAAGACCAGTACCTGGCTGAGTAACAAACCCATCGGACGTCGCTGCGCCGCCTGATAGCCCACGGCGGAATTCAGACCACCACTGGTGGCGGCGCTGATCAGGTCCGGCAGGGTGCTGAGCAAGGCAAACAACCCGCGTTCGCTGGGCCCGAGAATCCGCGCCAGCAGCACATTGCGCAGCAGGCGCAGGCCGATCATTGCCAGGCGGGTTCCCATGCTCAGCAACAGGTGTTTGAGGTAATGACTGCGGCTCATGGGCGCGTCCCTCGGCGAATGCGCCAGGCCAGCAATTCAGGATGTTGGGCATTGCGCTGACTGACGCCGAAGCGTGGCAAGTTCAACGGGTCGCCGTCGGGGCGATACAGCCCGGTCTCGGTGCCCAGGGCGAACGCAAAGCCGTGGGCCGCCACATGCTGGCGTACGCGCTCATCGTTATCCCCGTTGGGGTAGCAATACACCGGCAGCGGTTGAGCGCAGCCGTTTTCCAGGGCGATCCGGCTGCGGGCCAGTTCTTCGTGCAGGCGCTGGTCGTCCAGCCCGGTGAGAATCGCGTGGCTGGCGCCATGGGGGCCGAAGCGGATCAGGCCGGAATCTTCGAGCATGCGCACCTGGGACCAGTCCAGGGCCTGAGGCTGGGAGCCATGCGGGCAGGCGTCGGTGAGTTCGCTCAAGGTATGTGGATCGAGGCTCTTGAGGCTTTGCAGGTAGTGCAGCAACGCCAGGCTGCGACGCTCGTCGTCGATGTCATCGAGCAGCACCGGCAACGGGCGGCCGGCGTGCTGCAAGTGCTCGATCAACGAATGCCGGGCCACCTGGCCATGGCTACCCCAAAGGGTCTCGCCAACGCTTTCCCACCAGAAGTGCTGGCGACTGCCGATGAAATCGGTGGACAGGAAAATGCTCGCCGGCACCTGGTATTGGCGCAACAACGGAAAGGCGTTCATGGCGTTGTCGCGCCAGCCGTCGTCGAAGGTCAGGGCCACCCGCGGGCGGTTCGGGATGCTTTCAGGATCGGCCAGCAACAAGCTCATCAGCGGTACACATTCGAAATGCCGTTGCAGCCAGATCAACAAGTGTTCAAACGCGTCGGGCCCCACGCACAGCTCGTTGCGATGGGGCAATTCGGCGGCGCGGTCGTTGTTCAGTACCCGGTGCAGCATCAGGATCACGCCGGCGCCACGCAGGGGGTGGCGACCCAGGGACGTGTTCAGGTACAGCCAGCCGCCGGTGCGCTTGAAGACTTGTTTGATCGACATCGGCTCTTCTCCTTAGCGATTCTGCTCGGGGTTCCATTGGCTGTAGCGATGACCCCGCAGGAACTGCCAGAGCCCGATACTCATACCTGCCAGTGTCACCAACACGAACGCCGCCAGGCGAAAGGGCCGGGGCAAACGGTGGCCGGCGTCCATCAAGCCGATCAGCGCCATGGTGTAGCCGAGCAACTGCGCCACCAGGCTCAGGCGATAGAACGGATGGTCGTTCCACAGCCAGGCATTGCTCAGCAACAGGGGCAACAGCAACACTGGCGCGAGGCGACGGATCAACTTGTGGCTGATCAGCCCGATGGCATAGAGACCATGACGCAACGGGTTGAGCAGCTCCCGGCGCTGGGCCAGGCTTTGCAACCCGCCAACGGTGACCCGCTGGCGCCGGCGAAACTGTTTATCGGCTTCGTCCACACCCTGGTCGGTCACCCGGGCGCTTGGCACGTAGACGATGGACTTGCCGGCGGCCGGCGCGCAGGTGCTGAGGAAAAAGTCATCGTTGACCTGGGCCGGGATCGGCTGGAACAGCGCCCGACGCAAAGCCAGCAGGGCACCGTCGGCCGAGACCATGCAACCGGTGCGGCTCTCCACCCGCCGCAACCAGCCTTCGTAATGGCGATACAGGCTGTCGCCCAGGCTCAGGCCCTTGCCCGGCACCGGGATTTCCATGTGCCCGGCACAGGCGCCGACTTCCGGATCGCCCAGCGGCGCCAGCAGGTGGCCGAGGGTATCGACGGTCCATTGGTTGTCGGCGTCGGTGAACACCAGGATCTCGCCGCGGCTGTGGGCGACACCGGTGTTGAGGGCGGCGGCCTTGCCCTGGCGTGGCAGGTCGAGCACGGTGATGCGCGGGTCGATCACCCGGCGTGCGCAGGCCACGGTGTCGTCGGTCGAGCCGTCGCTGGCGAGGATGATCTGCAGTGAATGGGCTCGATAGTCCTGGGCCAGCAAGGTCCGCAACTTCGCTTCGATGTGCCGTGCCTCGTTGTGGGCGGCAATGACGATACTCACGTCCATCGGCAACGCCTTGCCGTAGCGTCGCAGTGGAAACAGCGGCGCCAGCAGGCTCAGCATCAAGGGATAACCGAGGTAGGCGTACACCGGCAGCAGCAGGCACGACCAATAAATGAATTCAGCCACGGGCGGGTCTCCTGACGTTCCAATGACAAAGGCTGAGGATGAGCGCGGCGCCGGCCAGGTGCAGGCGCACCCAGTGCAGCCCCCAGAGCTGCAGGGTCAGGCACGGATTACGGTGCCTGTAGCTCTGGCGCAAGCTCAGAACCAGGGCCGGCAACGTGCTGATCAACAGTAGGGCCAGGCCCAGGCGTGCCTGACCCTGGAGCAGGGCGACCAGTGTCAGGACGTCCAGGCCCCAGGCGCCAATCGACAGTGCGGGGAAGCGCAGCAGGCGCAGGCTCGGCCCATGACTGCGCAACAGCTGCCAGTGACTGCCTTGGCGCCACAATTCCTTACTCATCCACTCGCGCCAACTGCCTTCATAGCCCCAGTGCAAGGCCACGCTTTTGTTGACCTGCAACAACTGCGCACCGGCTTGGCGCAAGCGCAGGGAAAAGTCCTTGTCTTCGCCGGTGCGCAGGGTTTCGTCGAAGCCTGAGACCTGATCGAACCAGGCGCGGCGCATCAGCAGCGTGTTGCCGGGTAGCCACTGCACCCGGTGTAAGGGCCGCGGATCGGGGCGCTGGCTGCGGCGCTGCCAGGCTCGTGCGAACCACGGCGCTTGTTCGGGCATGTCCAACTCGAGGGCCAGTACATCGCCCTGATGGCCTTCCATTTCGATCAGCAGCGTGAGCCAGTCGGCCGGCATTTCCATGTCGGCGTCGATGAACGCCAGCCACTCACCACTGGCGACCGCAGCGCCACGGTTGCGCAGGGCACCGATGTGCACGCCAGGCACCAGCAGCACCCGCGCGCCCAGCTCGTTGGCAATGCGCGGGCCGTGGTCGTCGGAGCCGTTGTCCACCACGATCAACTCGCACTCCAACTGCGCCTGGCGGGCTGCTTCCTGGGCCGCCTGGAGGGTGCGGCCGATGTGCCGGGCCTCGTTGTACATCGGAATCACAATACTGACGCCACTCATGGACGAGCCTCCTGTGGCGCGGCCTGTTCGGCGTCGTAGCGCAACACGCTGGTGAGGGCGAGCATGATCCACAGCAACTTGTGGTTCGGCGCACTGAGAAACATCAAGAACAATCCCAGCGACAGGAAACTCATGCCCAGGTGCGTCAGCAGGTCCGCCTGCGCCCAGTCGCGGCGCTGCAGCCAGAGCTTGCGGGCGTGCAGCAGGTTGTACAGGCCAAGGCCAAGCATGCCGACGAACATCAGCCCGCCCGGCACGCCGATTTCGCTGAAGATTTCCAGGTAGGTGTTATGGGCCCTGCGATACAGGTCCCCCAGCTTGCGGTTGGCCGAGAACGCCTTGGCATAGCCGGTGGGGGCGTAGTGCAGGGGAAAGGTTCCGGGCCCTGACCCGAGTATCGGGTTCTCGCGGATCATTTGGCTGCCGACCAGGATGTACGAGGCGCGGCGGCCCAGGGATTCATCCTTGTGGGCATTGACGCCGGCGCTGAGGATGCTCAACGACTGAATGCGCGCCACGTAGCCGGCTGGCATCACCGCGACCGCCAGGGGAATCAACAGTGCCAGCCCAAGCATGGCGAAGCCCAGGTGCCGCGGACGGATGCGCGGCAGCTGCGCACGGTAGTGGTATAAGCCGATCACCAGACTGAGCAACAGCACCACCAGTCCGGAGCGCGACTCGGTCTTGGTCATGCCGCCGAGCAACAGAATGACCCCTCCACCCCAGAACAATCGGTGCAACAGGTTCGGACTGCGCAGTACCAGCCACAACGCCAGCGGTACGGTGAACGCAATCAACAGGGCAAAGACGTTGGGGTCTTCCAGCAGGCCGGAAGCGCGGCCCTGATCCTGATATTGGGCCGAGAACATCGCGAGCACGCACGTGGTGGAGACGCTCACCGTCATCAGGCGGGCGAACAGGTCCAGGTTCAGTTCGCGACCGATCAGCAAGGTGATCACGAAGAGAATTAGCCCCACCGTCAGCTCTCGCAGGTGGGTCAGGGACAGGTCCATGTTTTCCGAGAGCAACAGGCTCAGGCCATACAGCACCATGAAGCCGATCAGAGGCTTCCAGATATTGCTGCGCAAGCGTGTCGCGGGAATCTGGTGCAGGGCCAGTTGCAGCATCAAGATCAGGATCAGCGCCAGGCCAAAGAACTTGCTGCCGGAAAACGCGCTGTCCTTGAACAGGCCTTCGAATGGCACCAGCGCGGCAATGCCCAGCAAACCCCAGCCGGGCTTGCGGTACAGCACGGTGACACCGACCAGGCCGAGCACCGCGCCCGGGGCGAGGAACGGATAAGGGCTGGCCAGCAACGCCAGGCACACCAGGCCCAGCAGGCTGACGATCGAGAGTGGGACAATCATGAGCGAGCCTCCCGTGCCGTGCGGATATAAAGCTGCGACCAGCGTTCGGCCAGCGTGCGCAGGTCGTAGCGATCCTGTTGGGTGCGGCGCGCGTTGTCGGCGAGGATCCGCGCCAGGGGCGGTTCGCTGAACAGCGTTTCGATCTGCGCCGCCAGGTCCGCACTGTCGGCCGGTGCCGCGAGCAGGCCGTTATGGCGGTCCTGCAACACGTCGGGAATGCCGCCGACACCGAACGCCACCACTGGCACGCCGGCCTGCATGGCTTCGAGCAGAATCATCGGCGTGCCTTCGGTGCGCGAGCTGATCACCAGCGCGTCGAGGCGACTCCACCAGGCGTTCATGTCGGTCTGGTAGCCGGGTAATTCGATGCGCGTGGGCAGCCCGGCGTCGGTGATGCGCTTGAGCAGCGCCTGGCGTTCCGGGCCGTCGCCGAGCATCACCGCGTGCAGCGACGAATGCCGCTGGCACAGGGGGATCATGGCGTCCAGGAACAAGTCCGGGCCTTTCTCGCTGCTCAAGCGGCCGACATAGCCGACCCGCCAGTGCTGCTCGTCGTCGCGGTGGGCCAGCGGCGCGGTGACCGCCGGCAGGCCGTTGGGAATCACGTCGAGTTTTTCGGCTTGCACGCTGGCCCGGCGGTGCAGCGTGGCGATGCTTTCGGCCACGCAGACCACTCGCTTGACCGAGGCCGTGCGGCACAGTTGCAGGCTCAGCCAGGTGTAGAAACGCTGCTTGGGGCTGCGCGGCGTGAAGCCATGCTGGGTGATCACCAACGGCAGGCGCAGCAGCGTGGCCGCCGACCAGCCGAACAACAGCCCCTTGAAGTTGTGGGTGTTGATCAGCGGTCGCTCGTCCCGGCGCTGGCGCAGGTGCTGCAACAGCTCGGCCCAACTGGCGCAGTGACGGCAATCGACCCCAGCCTGGCGAAAACGCGTGATCAACGTCGGCGGCGCCGCCAGGAACAGCACCTGATGCTGTCCGGGCGTTGCCAGGCAATGATCGAGCAGCATCCGCTCGGCCCCATAGAAGCCACCGCTGTCGAGCAGATGAATGATCGACAGGGGGCCGCTGTGGCGGGGCGGGTCGAACGGCGCGTTCAATTTCGCACCCAATGGACAAGGCTGGGCAGGCTCCAGTTGCGGTGCGGATTGACCTGCTCGGGGGACTGTTCGTTGATCACCAGCAGCACCGGCACCTCCAATTGGCGGGTGATTTGCGCTGGGTGCTTGAAGCGGTGATCGAAGAACTCACGCACATAGACCAGGGCGATCGCCAGCAGCAGGCCGCTGAACATGCCGAAGACAATGATCAGCATTGGTTTGGGAAAGGCCGCAGCGGTCGGTTCGAACGGCGGGCTCAGGACCCGGGCGTTGGACAGATCGTTGTCCAGCGAGCGCGCGGTGCTGGCTTCGGCGAAGCGCTGGGCGTAGGTGGAGAAGGCCGCGTGCAAGGCGTTGATTTCGGTGTCCATCTGCCGCAGCTTGCTTTGGGTTTCCTGCAACTGATGGATGCGCTCCTTGAAGGCGGCGATGCGTTCGACTTTCTGATTGATCACCGAACTGACCACTGCCAGATCGGTGGTGCGTTCCTGGATCCGGTTGTTGACCACTTTCAGGAACTGCTGGCGCGTGCGGACGATCTGTTCCCGGGCCAGCAGCATCGGTTCGCTGCTGGGCTGGAAGATCGCCAGGTCATTCATGTAGCGGCTGACCTGGCTGGTCAGTTGCTCGCCCAGTTGTTTGATCTCCCGGTCCTCGAAGGCAATGTTGTCCACGGTGGTGGTGAAGGTGAACGGGAAGGTGTAGTCGTTGAACCGAGAGCTGTTCGCCGCCGCCAGACTGGTCTTGAGGTAATCGAGCCAGCGTTGGCTTTGCAGCAGGCGATCCTGATACAGGTTCAGGGCCTGTTCTTCGGTGTTGATGGCGTTCAGGCGGAAGGTGATTTCTTCCTTGGGATCGGACGAACCGATGTTTTCCAACAGCCCCAGCCGGGTGCCTTCCAGGCCGTCGAGGCGGGTCTGGTATTGGGCTTTCTTCTGCTCGTAGAAGGTCTGCGGCAGTTCGATCGATTGCAGGTCCTGGCGGTTGCTGAGGTAGTTCTGCAGCAATTGCGCCACGAACCGGGTGCCCTGGGCCGGGTCACCGAAACTGTAGACGATGGAAATGACGTTGGAGCCGGGCAGGGTCTCGATCTTCAGGTTTTCGATGGCCTCGTCGGTCAGCGTATCGAGCACGGTGTCGCGCACCGGATCGACCTCCAGGCCCAGGCCATCGCGCAACGGATTGATGACGTACTCGCGCAGGGGCTGGGTGATGTACTTCTTGAGCGGCTCGCTCACCCATTTGTTGAGGATGCCCGGGCTTGGGGTGTAGTCACCCTGGTCGCGCAGAGCACTGATGGTCTGCCGGATCAACGCCGGTGAGCGCAGGATATTGCTCTCGGTTTCCATGTCCGCCAGGGACGGCGGGATGAAGGTGGCGTTTTCCTGGTTCAGCGACGTGGTGGCGTCGCCCTGGGAGAGTTTTTTCGACTGGACGATCACCTGGGCGGTGATGTCGAAGCTCTGTTTGAGCATCAACGGCAACACCAGGGCGATCACGGCGAAGATCAGGAAGACGCGCTTCACCCACTGCTTGTTGGCGAAGAAGATCCTGAAGAACTCGTGCAAATAATTTTCCTTGGGATTCATGATCAATTACCTGCTGCAGAAGTGTCGGTACTGGATCTGCTGCTGTTGTCGCCTTTGCTATCGAGGCGGTAGCCCAAGCTGACGCCAACGCCCTGGAACAGCACCACGTCGGCCAGTTGCCGCGCCATTTCACCGGCTTTGGCCAGGCCGGTCTTGGGCACGTACAGCATGTCTTCCGGCTGCAGGTAGGCGATCTGCGAGGCGTCACCGCTCAGGGCTTTTTCCACGTCATAGTGGCGGGCTTCGACCTGGTTGCCGTTGCGGCGCATGATCACCACCGAGTCGAGCCGGGCCTTGACGTTGGTGCCACGGGCCAGGGTCAGGGCCTCGAGGACCGAGATTGGCCGGCGGATCGGGTAGGAACCAGGCTGTGCCACCTCACCGAGGACATAGATCTCGTTGCCGGCGGTGGATTTGAGCAGCACGTCGACGGTCATGCGCCCGGGCAGTTGGGCGTATCGCTCGTTGAGGAACGTTTCCAGCTGTGTGACGGTCATGCCCTGCAGGGGCACGGAGCCGATTTCCGGGAAGCTCGCGTAGCCATCCCGGCCCACAGTGATTTCCCGGCTCATGCCGGTACCCGGGTGGGTCAAGGTGTTCCTGAGGTTCGTCTCGCTGGACAGCGGGCTGGTCACCAGCACCGTCAACTGATTGCGGTTGGGCTGGAACAAACTTTTCTGGTCATAGGCACGCTGGACCGCCAGGCGGGCTTCGTCGGTGGTCAGGCCGGCGACTTTCACCGAGGTGTTGGCCCCCGGCAGTTCGATGCTGCCGTCGGGCATCACCTGTTGTGTGCCGTTGAGCTGGCTGGCGGCGGTGAAGTTCAGCGCCACCTGGTCGCCCGCCTGCACCCGATAGGCCTGGGGCCCGGTGGTGCTGATGTGGAAAATCACGTCCAGCACGTCCTGGGGCCGCAGGGTCTGTTCGACCTTGGGCATGTCGGTGGCCTGGGCATTGGCCGGTGCGGCCGTGAGGATCTGCACCGGCATCGAGCGGGTATCGCTGGTGCTGGAGCAACCGGCAAGCGGCAGCAACAGCAGGACAAGCATTCTGGCGTTCATCTCGTCATCCTTTTGCAGGCTTACAGGTTGTTGTAGAGCCACTTGGGCATGTAGTACTTACGGCGGTTGAACACGCTGCCGACCACTTTAGCGCCCGCTTGGGACAAGCGCTGGCGGGCGGCCTGCGCCACTTCCCAGCGGGTGTCTTCACCGCGCACCACCAGCACCACGCCATCCACCTGGGTGCTGAGCACCAGCGTGTCGCTGACCGAATACACCGCGTCGGCGTCGATCACCACAAAGCGGTACTGCGCCGCCAATTGCCTGAACAGCGGGCGCAGGCGCTCGGGGCTCAAGCGCTCGGCATTGCGGCCCAGGCGACCGTGGGGCAGCACGTCGAAGGGCAGGCTGGACGCCTGCACCACGCAGTCCTGCAACAGGGGCGGGGCGAGGCTGTTGAACAACAGGTCGGTGAAGCCGCGCTCCTTGTGCAACGCCAGTTGCTGGCTGAGGTTGCGCGGTGACTGGCTGGCATCCACCAGCAAGACGCGACCGTTGCTCATCTGCGCCAGCTGAGCGGCCAGTGCCATGGCGCTGGTGCTGGTGCCGGTGCCGGTGTTGGCGGACGTCAAGAGCAGGGTCCGCAGGGATGGGTCGAGCACGGTCGAGGTCAGGTTGGTCTCGCTCGGGCTGGCTATGGTCAGGATATTCGTTGAACCGTCCATTTAACTCGCTCCGTGGCCGCTGAAAACTTTGAAGGGGGTAAGCATCAGGATCTTCAAGTCCAGCCACAGGCTTTGTTCAGCGATATAGCTGAGGTCCAATTCCACGCGCTGGTCGAAGTCGATATTGCTGCGCCCGGAGATCTGCCACAGGCCGGTCATGCCGGGGTAGATGCTCAGGCGCACAAGATGGTTGTCCTTGTAGCGATAGGCGTTGAACGAGGTCGGCCGCGGGCCTACCAGGCGCATGTCGCCGGTCACTACGTTGATCAGGTTCGGCAGTTCGTCGAGGCTGCTGCGACGCAGGAACCGGCCGATGGGCGTGATGCGTGGGTCGTTGTCGATCTTGAAATCGATGGCATCGGCACCGTGTTTGTTGAGGTGGCGCAGCGACTCCTTGAGGGCTTCGGCGTCGGCGACCATGGTGCGGAACTTGTACATGCCGAACACCCGACCGCGATAGCCGGTGCGTTTCTGTATGAACAGCACCGGGCCCGGGCTGGAAAACTTGACCAACAGTGCCAGGCCCAGCAACAGCGGGCAGAACACCACTAGGATCGCCAGTGCGCCGAGGCTGGCCACTACCCGATTGGTGCGCGAGACCGTCCAGGGCCGGCCGCCGTCGCGACCGGTCAACCAACCACGGCCTTGGCGGTGAATGGCCGCGTCCAGGCGCCTGCGGTGCTCGGGATCGACACGTTTATCGCGTCCGGGGGCGTTGGTCGCAATGATTTGCTCATGTCGGGTCATAGACTCCTCCGCTGAGATTGGGCCGCAAGCGGCGCGTGGGCAGGCAGTGGGTAATACTCGAGGAACCACTGGATGAAGCGGCCCAGGCCGTCGTCCAGTTCGATGCCCGGCTTGAAGCCGGTGGCCCGCGCCAGGTCGCTGACGTCGGCGCAGGTGTTGAGCACGTCGCCCGCTTGCAGGGGCAGCAGTTCGACGCGGGCGGTGCGTCCCAGGTGTTTTTCCAGCAGCGCCACATAGGTGCGCAGCGTCACCGGGTGCTGCCCGCCGATGTTGTAGATCCGCCAAGGCGCGCGGCTGGTGGCCGGGCCCGGTTGTTCGTGATCCAGCAAGGGTGTGACCTGGGGCGCATGGTCGATCAGGCGGGCGATGCTTTCGACGATGTCGTCGATGTAGGTGAAATCCCGCTGGTGCTCGCCGTGGTTGAACAGCTGCAGTACACGGTCTTCGGTGATGGCGCGGGCGAACTGGATCGGCGACATGTCCGGCCGGCCCCAAGGGCCGTACACCGTAAAGAAACGCAAGCCGGTGCAGGGAATACCGAACAGGTGGCTGTAGCTGTGGGCCATCAGTTCATTGGATTTTTTGCTGGCCGCATACAGCGACAGCGGATGATCGACGTTGTCCTGCACCGAATAAGGCGTGCGCGGGTTGGCGCCGTATACCGAGCTTGAAGAGGCGTAGATCAGGTGCTTGACCGGATACCGGCGGCAGCTTTCCAGGATGTTCAGGAAGCCGGTGATGTTGCTGTCGACATAGGCCTGTGGGTTTTCCAGGGAGTAGCGCACGCCGGCTTGGGCCGCGAGGTGAATCACCACGTCCGGGCGCCGGGCCTGGAACCATTCGTCGATGGCTGGTGCGTCGGCCAGGTCGAGCCGCGCCAAGGGGAAGGTGCCGACCTGTTCGTTCACCCAGGCCACGCGGTCGTGCTTGAGCTGCGGGTCGTAATAGTCGTTGAAATTGTCCAGCCCGCACACCCGATGGCCGTCGCGCAGCAGCCGCAACGCGACATGGGCGCCGATGAAACCGGCTGCGCCGGTGACCAGGATGTTCACGGCCGTGGCCCGGGTGCCGGGGTGCCGGGCACGGTATGGCGCAGCCCGATACCGCGATACAACAGCCCGGCGGCGGCCAGGTGTTCGGGGTTGTACAGGTTGCGGCCATCGATGATCACCCGGGCGCGCAACTTGCTGGCCAGCAGGTCGAAATCCACCACGCGAAAGTTCTTCCATTCGGTGCAGATCACCAGGGCGTCGGCGTCTTCCAGGGTGTCATCGCGGGTCGCACAGAGGTTCAGGTCCTTGCGATAGCCATAGAGGCGACGGCATTCGGACATGGCTTCCGGGTCATAGGCCTGGACCCGGGCGCCATCGCGCCACAGCGCTTCCATCAGGTAGCGGCTGGGGGCTTCGCGCATGTCATCGGTGTTGGGCTTGAACGCCAGGCCCCAGATGGCAATCGATTTGCCGGCCAGGCCATCCGGGAATTGCTTCGCCAGTTTCTCGAAGAGGATGTGTCGCTGGCTGTCGTTGACGTCGGTGACGCTGCGCAGCAGGCGCAGCGGCATGCCGTTTTGTTCGGCGGTGTGCAGCAGGGCTCGCAGGTCCTTGGGAAAGCACGAGCCGCCGAAACCGCAGCCGGGGTAGATGAAGTGATAACCGATGCGCGGGTCCGAGCCGATGCCCTTGCGCACCGCTTCTATGTCGGCGCCCAGCCGTTCGGTGAGGTTCGCCAATTCGTTCATGAAGCTGATGCGGGTGGCGAGCATGGCATTGGCGGCGTACTTGGTCAGTTCGGCGCTGCGGTTGTCCATGAACATCAGTTTTTCGTGGTTGCGGCAAAAGGGTGCGTAGAGCTCCGTCATCTGGTCGCGGGCCAGCGGGTCGGCGGTGCCGACGATGATCCGGTCCGGCCGCATGCAATCGGCCAGGGCGCTGCCTTCCTTGAGAAATTCGGGGTTGGACACCACGCGCACGTTCAGCTGTTTCAGGCCGCGCCGGGCCAACGCCTGACGGGCACATTCGGCCACCTTGTCGGCGGTACCCACCGGCACCGTGGACTTGATGACCAGGGTGCGGTCGCTGTCCATGAAGTCGGCGATCTGCCGGGTGACGGCCAGCACATGGCTCAGGTCGGCCGAGCCGTCTTCATCGGCGGGGGTGCCGACGGCGATGAAAATCAGCTCGCCGTGATTGACCGCGTCGCTGGCCTGGGAACTGAACGACAAGCGTCCGGCCTTGATGTTGTCTTCGAGCAGATTGGACAACCCCGGCTCGCTGATGGTGGGTACGGCTTGTTGCAGTTGCCGGATCTTGTTCGGGTCGATGTCGATGCACAAAACGCGGTGTCCGACATCGGCCATTGCGGCCGCCTGAATCAACCCGACATACCCCGTACCAAATACGCTCACGTCCATTTTTGGCGCGCCTCGCAGACCGAATGATGTAACTCGGATGAAACTGTTTAGAGGGGTATAGCGCAGCTTCAGAAAAGCGTGTCAGCAAAATGACAGTTGTCAGTGTTGGCAATTCAAGTGAAGTCGGGCCTTTTGATATCAAGTCATTGACTGATCTAGCAAAGTGGCTGTTTTACGGGGTGTGTAGAGCATTTAAGAAAGCGATAAACGGTCGTTATCCATAGATTTTTATATTTTGTTACCTATTTTCGTGTCGTTTTTGGGGTAACTTTTTTTTGACGCATGGTTGAGTGGAGGCATTTCTTGCGCTTTGAAAATCGGCTGCTAACGTGCAGGAACGAAGTGCTTTGGACACCGCGATCCGGTCGAGGAAAACATGGCCCGCTACCTCAAGGAGTTGCTGCTGTTTTTGTACCTGCTCAAGGGGTACGCCTATTACCTCGACCGTCTCGATGCGTTGGGCCTGGGCTTGGCAACCTTGCTGTTCGGCGCCATGTTCGTGCTGTTGGTGATTGCGCTGTGGATGTGCGCCTACATACGCCAGACGATGGTCAGGCATGTGTTTGCCTTGGCGCTGTTTGTTTCAGCGGTTTTTTTCGAGGTGTACACCCAGGTCACGGACAGTTACCTGACCTACAGCCAGTTCGTCTCGCTGGTGTACTCCGGAGGGTTCATCCAGGAAGCGGCCTATCAGTATCGCGAGGTGATCATCAACGCGGTGATCGGCGGCTTGTTGCTGTTGTTCGGCATCGCCCTCAAGCCTCGGCGGGCGCTGCGAGTGCCTGGTTATCTGCCGGTGCTCGCGCCCGTGCTGGGCGTGGTGTTGCTCAGTGGCGTGTTATTCGTGCGGGCGGGCGAGGGCGCGCGCGGCCTGCCGGTGATGTACACGCCGTTGGCCTATTTGAATCTCTTCGCCTACGAGTCCTTGCACAGCACCATCGGCCCCCGGGAACCGGTTACCCTGACGCGGCGATCGTCTTTGATCGAGCAGGACATCGTGCTGATCATCGATGAAAGCATTGGCGGCAATTACCTGGATATCAACACGCCATTTGGCGTGCACAGCGGCCTGAAGACACCGCCCGAGGGCGTGGATATTTTCAATTTCGGCTACGCGGCTTCCATCGCCAATTGCAGCGTCGACACCAATGTCACCTTGCGCTACGGCGGTACTCGCGCCGACTACATGCGCATCAACAGCACCCGGCCGTCGATCTGGCAGTACGCCAAGCAGGCCGGCTTGCGCACCGTCTACATCGATGCCCAGCGCACTGGCGGCAATCTGCAGAACCTGATGACCGACCTGGAAAAACAGGACATCGACGAATTCGTCCAATTCGACCAGACCGGCGTGCGTGACCGCGACATGGCGGCGGCGGCGAAGTTGATCGAACTGTTGGGCGACCACCAGGCCGAACTGGTGGTGATCAACAAGGTGGGGGCGCATTTTCCAGTGCACGACAAATACCCCGACGACTTCATGAACTATCGCCCGGCCTTGCCGCGCGGGCAGTTCCAGGAAGTGGCCGATACCGGCAGGCGCGACGGTTTCAATGGCAAGCAAGATGACTGGCTGCTGTACCGCAACGCCTACCAGAACACCTTGCTGTGGAATGTCGGCGAGTTCTTCAAGCGAGTCTTCCAACAGGCCGATTTGAGCCATGCCGTGTTGATCTACACCTCCGACCACGGCCAGGATCTGCACGAGCGCGGCAATCCCGGGCTTAACACCCACTGCGGCGGCGACCCGGTGGCCGAAGAAGGCTTGGTGCCGTTGGTGGTGATCCAGGGCAGCTCATTGCAGACCCTCGATTGGCGCGACGCCTGGGCTCGGAACAAGGACCGCTCCAGCCACTACAACATCTTCCCGACGCTGTTGCAGTTGATGGGCTACGACCCGGTCGGGGTCGAATCGGCTTATGGAAAATCCCTGAGCCAGCCGACCGATGACGACTTCACCTTCAACTACCGCTTCAACGCGCGGCTGGGGGCGAAACCGGCGTGGAAACATATCGACCTGAACGACATCGTGACACCGCATTCCGGCCAGGTTGAAATGGCGGTGGGCATTGACTCTATACGCTGAGCTCTTTGGGAGTGGGCTTGCTCGTATGAGGCCGGCACATCCAACATCTTCATCGACTATGACGCCGCCTTCGCGAGCAAGCTCGCACACATGGATTTTCGGCGGCCACAAAATGCACATGCGCCGCAGAGCCCTGTGGGAGCTCGCTCGCTCGCGATGAGGCCTGCCCATCCACATCACCGCCAGCTGATATACCGCCTTCGCGAGCTCTCGCCTGGGCCGGCATTGCGGCTAATTCCGCTATCCTGAGCCTCACGTTCATTCAACGAGCTTTTTCATGCTTGAAGTCCGCAATGTCTTTAAAAGCTACCCCACGCCCCAAGGCCCGTTGCCGGTGCTGCAGGGCGTCGACCTGACCCTGATGCCCGGCAGCAGTCTGGCGCTGATGGGGGAGTCCGGCAGTGGCAAGAGCACCTTGCTGCACTTGGTCGCCGGGCTGGACAAGGTGGATCGCGGCAGCATCCGCAGTGGCGAATATCGGCTCGACGGCATGAGCGAAAGCCAGCTGGCGAACTGGCGACGCACGGAAATCGGCCTGGTGTTCCAGCAGTTCAACCTCATCAGCAGCTTGTCGGTGGAAGACAACCTGGCGTTCCAGGCGCGCCTGTGCGGCCGCCATGACGCGGCCTGGCAAGCCCATCTGGTGCAGCGGCTCGGGCTTGCAGCGTTGTTGCGGCGTTACCCTGAACAGCTTTCCGGCGGCCAGCAGCAACGGGTGGCGCTGGGGCGGGCGCTGGCCTCGCGACCGCCCCTGTTGCTGGCCGACGAACCCACCGGCAGCCTCGACGAAGCCACCAGCGACGAAGTGCTGCAACTGTTGCTGGAGCTGCTGGAGGGCAGCCCCACCAGTCTGTTGATGGTGACCCACAGTCCACAGGTGGCGGCGCGCCTGGCCCAACGCGTGGTGTTGCACGGCGGACGGTTGGCGCAGGTGGCGCAGGGGTGATGATTCTTCGCCAGACCCTCAAGGCCCTGCTCAGCCATTGGCGCCAACACCCGGTGCAACTCTTCAGCGTGCTGACCGGCCTCTGGCTCGCCACCAGCCTGCTCACCGGCGTGCAAGCGCTCAACAGTCAGGCCCGGGACAGCTACGCCCGGGCCAGCCAATTGATCGGCGGCCAACCCCAGGCCAGCCTCAATGCCCCCGGTGGCGGCACCTTCCCTCAGCAATGGTTTATCGATTTGCGGCGCCAGGGCTGGCCGGTGTCGCCGGTGTTGCAGGCCCGGGTGCTGCTCAAGGGGCACGAGGATCAGCGCTTGCAACTGATGGGCATCGACCCGGTGTCGCTGCCACCCGGCGCGGCCCTGGCGGGGCAGGCGCGGGACATGAGCGAAGTGGTCGAGTTTTTTACCGACCCCGGTCGCACGTGGGTCGCCCCGCAAACCTTGCAGGCCTTGGGGCTGGGCGAGGGCGACCGGCCTCGTACAGTCGATGGGCAACCGCTGCCGCCGCTGCATGTCCAAGTGGACATGGCGCCGGGCGTGCTGTTGATGGACATCGGTTTTGCCCAAGCAGTACTCGGGTTGCCGGACCAGCTATCGCGGCTGTTGTTGCCCGCCACGTTCAACGCCGCGCTGCCGGAGGCCTTCAGTGATCGGCTGCAATTCAAGCATGCCGATGAAGAAAACAACCTGTCGCGCCTGACCGAAAGTTTTCACCTGAACCTCGACGCCTTGGGGTTTTTATCGTTCGTGGTGGGGTTGTTCATCGTTCACGCCGCCATCGGTCTGGCCCTTGAACAGCGCCGCAGCCTGCTGCGCACCCTGCGGGCCTGTGGCGTCAGTGCGCGGATGCTGGTCACCAGTCTGGCGATTGAGCTGGGCGCGCTGGCCTTGCTGGGCGGGATCGCCGGGGTACTCAGCGGCTACTGGCTGGCGGGCCTGTTGTTGCCCGATGTCGCGGCGAGCCTGCGGGGGTTGTACGGTGCCGAAGTGGCCGGGCATTTGAACCTCAGCCTGGGGTGGTGGCTCAGCGGTGTTGGCTTGAGTCTGCTCGGCGCGCTGCTGGCCGGGGCCGACAGCCTGTTGCGGGCGGCGCGTTTGCCCTTGCTGGCGCTGGCCAATCCTCAGGCCTGGCATCAGGCCCATGGACGCTGGCTGCGACGCCAGGGTTGGGTGGCGACATTGGCGGCGCTGATCGCCGTGTCGGCATTGATCTGGGGGGACAGCCTGGCCAGCGGTTTTGTCTTGATGACCAGCTTGTTGCTGGGGGCGGCGCTGGCCTTGCCGGTGTTGCTCAATCGCGCGCTGAACCTGCTGGTGCGCCGCGGCCGCTCGGTGCTCGGGCAATGGTTTCTCGCCGATTGTCGCCAGCAACTGCCAACGTTGAGTCTGGCGCTGATGGCCTTGTTGTTGGCGCTGGCGGCCAATATCGGTGCCGGCAGCATGACCGCTGGCTTCCGCCAGACCTTCAGCAACTGGCTCGAACAACGGCTGAGCGCCGAGTTGTATATCAACCCGCAAACCCCGGCCCAGGCGGTGGAGTTGCACGCCTGGCTCAAGCAGCAACCGGCGATCACTGCCGTCGTGCCCATCTGGCAGGTATCGATCCCGCTGCAAGGCTGGCCGACGGATATCTACGGCATCATCGATCATCCCCACTATCGCCAGCACTGGCCGCTGTTGGAGTCGGCCAGTGACGAACCTTGGGGGCAGCTCACCCACGCCGACACGCTGATGCTCAGCGAACAGCTGGCCCGGCGCCTCAAGGTGAGGATTGGCGACCCGTTGACCATCCCGACACCCACCGGGCCGTGGACGCCGCGGATCGTCGGGATCTATGCCGACTATGGCAACCCCAAGGGGCATGTGCTGGTCAATGCCGATCATTTGTTGGCGCACTGGCCGAACCTGACGCCGAATCGCTTTAACCTGCGTATCGAGCCGTCCGCGATGGCTTCGATGCTGACGGCGTTGCAGAGCCGGTTCAGCCTGGACGACAGCCGCATCGTCGACCAGGCCCGGCTCAAGGGCTGGTCGACCCAGGTGTTCGAGCGCACCTTCGCCGCCACCGCCGCCCTTAACAGCCTGACCCTGGCGGTGGCGGGGGTGGCGTTGTTCATCAGCCTGCTGACCCAGAGCCAGAGTCGTCTCGGCCAGTTGGCGCCGCTGTGGGCGCTGGGGGTGACGCGTCGGCAACTGATGTTGCTCAACCTCGGCCAGACCTGGTTGTTGGCGCTGCTGACCCTGGTCCTGGCCTTGCCGCTGGGCATTGCCCTGGCCTGGTGCCTGGATGCGGTGATCAATGTGCAAGCCTTCGGCTGGCGCCTGCCGTTGCGGGTGTTCCCGTTGCAATTGGTGCAGTTGCTGGCCCTGGCGATGCTCGCCACGCTCCTGGCATCGGCCTGGCCGCTGTATGCGTTGTACCGCACGCAGCCGGCGGATTTGCTGAGGACCTTTGCCCATGAAGATTAAAGTAGGCGTGTTGCTGCTGGCGTTGCTCAGTGGTTGTGATGACTCAGCGCCGCCACAAAAAGGCTTTGCCGGCCTCGGCGACCAGGCCGTCGCGTTCACGCCTGTCGTGCCTGGGCGGGCGTTCAGTTTTCCGGCCGACCACGGCATTCATGACGGTTTCCGTATCGAGTGGTGGTACGTCACTGCCAACCTCAAGGACGCCCAGGGCCGGGAATTCGGTGTGCAATGGACGCTGTTTCGCAGCGCCTTGGATGCCGCGCCCCAGGCCAGCGGCTGGCGCAACCAGACGATCTGGCTCGGCCATGCGGCGGTCACTTCCGCCACCGTGCACCATGCCGCCGAGCGTTATGCCCGAGGCGGAGTGGGGCAGGCCGGGGTGCAGGCGGTGCCTTTCGATGCCTGGATCGACGACTGGCAATTCACCAGCCAGGCTGCTGTGGCCGAGCCGTTGGCGGACATGCAATTGAAGGCGCACGACCGACGCTTCAGCTATGCGTTGCGCCTGACGTCGAGCCGCCCGTTGGTGCTGCAGGGTGATCAAGGTTTCAGCCAGAAATCCGAACAGGGGCAAGCGTCGTACTACTACAGCCAGCCGTTTTTCCAGGCCAGCGGTGAATTGGAAATCGACGGTCAGCGCTTCACGGTCAGCGGTCCGGCCTGGCTCGACCGCGAATGGAGCAGCCAGCCCCTGACCGCCAACCAGACCGGCTGGGACTGGTTCTCCCTGCACCTGGACAATGGCGAGCACCTGATGCTCTATCGCATGCGCCACAAGGACGGCGCGCCTTACCTCACAGGCACCTGGATCGATGCCCAAGGCCGGGCGCAAACCCTGCATGCCGCAGAGATCAGTCTCGTGCCTCTGGACACCACCCAGGTCGCCGGACGCTCGATGCCGGTACGCTGGGCCATCAAGATCCCCGGCAAACAACTCGACGTGACCCTTCAGGCACTCAATCCCAAGGCCTGGATGGACCTGCGCATTCCCTATTGGGAAGGGCCGGTACGACTCAGTGGTAACCAGGGCGGCACGGGTTACCTAGAAATGACCGGCTACTGAGAATCGCCGGAACTCCCTGCGAACGTCGACCCTCATAACTGATGAATGTCTCGCAGGAGCCCGCCATGAGCGATGACCTCAAACTTCCGTCGCTGGCCGACTGGCAGCAGTTGTTCGACGACAAGGCCTATTGGCAGCAGTCCCCCGATGCCCACTTCACCGAGCTGATGCGGGTGGCCAATGACCTGTTCGGCCGGGGCGCCATCGACCTGGCGCGTTGGCAGGACTTGAAGAACCAGGCCGAGCAACTGCACCAGCGCTCTCCGGATGCCAATGTCGCTGAGGAAGTCGCCGACCCCGATGCCTGAATCCCGATATCCCAAGGAGTTCGCCATGAAGCACAAGTCCGATCGAACCCCGTCCAACCCGGACGCACCCGCATTGCCCGGTGAAGTGGAACGCGATAACGATGCGTTGCGACCCAATGACCCGGCCAAGCGTAAACAGCAACGGGGTGACCCTGAAGCGGGGGACACCGATGCGCAGAAAACCGGGCGGCGTGGCTGAAGTACGTCACGCCGGCTGGTCTTAAAAAGAGTTTTGTAATGCCAATTATTGTTCTGTGCGGATAGCTTTTACATCTGTGCATGTTTTGTATAACTGTTTGTACAGTTATACGTGTAGGAGCTGTCGAGTGCTCAGCGCCTACACAACCGGCATAGTTTCAATAATAAACAATTATTTAAACAGCCTCGCGGACATACTCTGAAAGTTCCATTATTATTGTGCCTGTTCGCCCAGTGTCAGGCTCTTTACCAGTGCATGGATTGCCGAGGCCGTCGCACTGGGCGAACACCGTCCCGAATCAATAACTGTCTATTATTTGAGTGCACATTGACCCACAGCGTTGGCCGATGCGTGAACGGCTGCCTCCGATTTCAACCGGCGGCCGGTGCACGCCAGTCATCGGAACCCGAGGTGCCGCTGACTTCATGGGTCCAGGTGATCTTGCGATACGTGAAGTACACGTCTTCCAGATGGGTGAAGTGGGTGTTCTCCGGATCCTGGCAGTTGGGCATGTAGTCCTTGATATCGACGATGATCGCGTCCTCCAACGTGGTGGTGTAGTAGTGCTCCTGGGTGCCGGCGGCCGAAGTGCGGTACCACTGGATCTTGACTTCGGTCAGGCGTTCGCCGCTCGTCAGGGCAGCCAGCATCAGTGGCGACGCCTTGTCGAATACCTTGGTGATGATCAGGGGTTTGTGTATGCGCTGGCCGGTGGGCTGACCGGACTGAGGATCGCGAGGGATGGTCACCTGATGCTCGAAAGCCTGCACCATGACCTGGTCTTCGTGACCTTCCTGGTAGGTGTTGCCCACTGAGTCGGCGGTAAACGCACCGGCAGTGATCAGACCTTGTTTGGTGCCTGTAACGGACATGTACGCGGGGATAGCCAAGGAATGTTCTCCTTCCTGGATAACGATAGGGCCTGGGACGGAAATCGCCCCGAGGTGGCCTGACGGTTATCAAGTGCTATGCCAGATTCAAAAAAACTATAAATATCAATAAGTTGATTTTAGCTAAGGCGGCTATTCCCTTCAGTTGGGCAACAAAGCGCACAAACGCTTGCCCGATGCATTGCAGATATTAACGGCCCACCCGGACGTCGCTCTACCCGGGCAGAATCACCGAGGAAGGCGCGCCGCGCTGCGCGCCTGTCAGGCAACTTCTTGCCGTTTTATCCTTCGGCCTATTCCTACACGCCCAACGCAGCCCTGCACTCATCGATGGAGCGCTGTTGCGTCTGGGCGTACAGCCCCAGCTCATCGATGGTCGCTCGCCCCAGCGCCGCTTCGAAGGCCTGGCGGTTGGACTGCCCGGCGTAATGGCTCTGGGCGGCATCGCCGAGGTTCGACTGGAAGATGCCGGCGGCGCTGACCGGCAGGAAGTCTTCGTACACCAAAGGCTCGGCGCGCAAGTATTGCTGTTCGAGCAAGTGTTCCAGGGACGCTGCTGGCTCGAGGGTGCCCTTGGCGGCGAGGCCCTTGGGCGTCGGGAAATAACGGAAATACGCCAATGCCTGTTGGCGCAACTCATCGTGGTTGTCCGGGAATGCGACAAAGTGTTCGGCCATCAACGCGTTGTAGCGTTCGGCGTTGGCTTCGTTGGGAAACGCCCCCAGCGCATCGCGTGCGGCGTTCAGCAATTGGTCGTAGAGCGCGCGGCCCTTGGGCGTGAGCGCGGCGCCGCGTTGTTCGATTTCGCCGAAGCGGGCGCTGTGGCTGCCTTGGGCCTGTGGCTGGTCGGTGAAGGCGACGGGTTCGTCGAGTGCCTTGAAACTGGTCTGGCGCAGCAGGATCGGGCATCGGCGACGGGGTGGACCTTCGATCACGGCCTTGGGGGTAATGCCATGCACGGGCATCCGCGCCTGGACGATGTCGATGTCCAGGGTGCGCGGCGTCAGGTGATTGATGTGCGGGCCCTTGAACGCCACCACGTCGGCGATCAGGCGATGCTGGGCGCTCAGTTGCCGGTACTGTTCGGCGGTGACGGTGGCACTGTGGTGCCAGCGGAAGGTTTCCAGGGCCTGCAGGACGAAGTCCTCGGCCTGGGCTTGCGTCAGGCCACCCTGGCGCTCGGCCAGGTCAATGAGCTCCAGGGCGCCGGGGGTGAAGATCTGCCGTTTGGTCAACACCGACTCGGCAAACGCCCGCAGCTCGGTATTCTCGATCAGTTCCAGGCGCAGCAGCGAGGTAAACACTCGGAACGGGCTGACCTGCAACGCGCTCTCATGCACGGCGCGAAACGCTGTGGAATGCACCGGCACCCCGGCCGGCGTGAGGTCGTAGTAGCCCACCGGCTGCATGCCCATGACCGCGAACAGTCGCCCCAGGGTCGCCAGCTCGGCGGCGGTACCGACGCGGATCGCGCCGTGGCGTTCCAGGTCCAGGCGCTCTAGTTCGCCGGTGCTGCGCAGGTGTGCGGCCAGTTGCGGCTGTTCGGTCAGCACCTGGGCGTTGGTGTGCTCCACCAGCTTCATCAGGGCACCATACAACGGCACCTCGTCGCGGTACATGTCGGACATCGCTCTGGAGAAGCGTTGGCGGATCAGGTCGGGGCTGACGAAGCTCATCGTGAGAATTCCTGGCGAGGGCTGTGGGAAAGTTGAACGAAAGATCGCAGCCTTCGCCGGCCCCGGCAAACGAAGAATCTTCAGGACTTCATTCTGCCAGGGACTGATCCACCAGCTCGATCCAGTGCCGCACGGGCGTGCGACCGGCACCGTCGAGGTGGTTCTGGCAGCCGACGTTGGCCGTGACAATCATCTCTGGCTGACCGCTTTCCAGGGCATTGAGGCGGTTGTCGCGCAACTGCCGCGCCAAGGCCGGCTGGGTCAGCGAATAGGTGCCGGCCGAACCGCAACACAAATGGCCGTCGGGCACTTCTGTTAGGTTGAAACCCAGCCGTGTCAACAATGCTTCGATGTGACCGCCGAGTTTTTGCGCGTGCTGCAAGGTGCACGGGCAATGGACGGCGATGCGCTGGTTCCTGGCCGCGCAGATCTGTTCCAGCGGTTCGTTGCCGAGCACTTGCACCAGGTCCAGCGCTCGTTCGCTTACCTGCTTGGCCTTGGCGGCATAGGCCGGGTCATGCTCCAGCAGGTGCCCGTAGTCCTTGATGAAGGCGCCGCAACCGCTGGCGGTCTGGACGATGGCTTCGGCGCCGTGCTCCAGGTGCGGCCACCAGGCGTCGATGCTCTGTCGGGCGCGGTCCAGTCCGGTGGCCTGGGCATCGAGGTGATAATCCAGCGCACCACAGCAGCCTGCCTGCGCACAAGGGATCACGCTGATGCCGAGTCGATCCAGCACTCGCGCTGCCGAGGCGTTGGTGTTGGGCGACAGGCCTGGTTGCACGCAGCCTTCGAGCATCAACACCCTTCGCCCATGGCGCGGCGGTGGGCGGTCGTTGTGGGATGGAGCGGGGCGGGGCAACTTGGCGCTCAGGTTCGTCGGCAGCAACGGACGGAAGACCGCCCCAAGGCGCAGCAGGGCCTTGAACCGTTCGGGACTGACGGCCAGGCAGCGCAACCCCAGGCGCAGTGCGCGTTGGCCGGCGGGGCGCGGCACGGCTTGGTCGACCACCGCCCGGCCGATATCCAGCAGGTTGTGGTAATCCACACCGGATGGGCAGGTGGTCTCGCAGTTACGACACGACAGGCAGCGATCCAGGTGCAACTGGGTGCTGGCCGTCGCCGGCTGGCCTTCGAGCACTTGCTTGATCAGGTAGATGCGGCCTCGCGGGCCGTCCAGTTCATCGCCGAGCAATTGGTAGGTGGGGCAGGTGGCATTGCAGAAACCGCAATGCACGCAACTGCGCAGGATCCGTTCGGCTTCTTCGGCCCGGGGCAGGTTTTTGCTTTCCTCACTGAACCGAGTCTGCATAGTTAGTGTCCTGTATCACAAATGCTGTTCCTTTTTGACGGCGTCTGTTGTCGTCATGCTGCGTTGCCGCTCCTCGCCATAGCGGGCTATGACTCGTCGCGGCGCCTTGCCTGACGACAACAGCCACTCGTCAAAAAAGGAACGCATTTGCGACACAGGGCACTAAAGCTCCGGGTACATTCGACCAGGGTTGAACAGTCCCAGGGGGTCGAGCTGGGCTTTGAGTTGCCGGTGATAGCGTAGCAGCGCCGGGGCCAGTGGCTGGAACGGTGTGTCGCTGGCACCCTGGTGATAGCAGGTGGCATGGCCGCCCACTTCATGGGCCAGGGCTTGCACCGTGCCGGCCTCGGTTTTCAACCAGCGTTGCGCGCCACCCCAATCGATCAGTTGAACGCCGGGCAGGGTGAGGGGGTCGGTGTGGTTGGGCAATGACAGGCGCCACAGCGGCAAGCCTTCGTCGAAAAATGCCAACCGATGTTCATTCAGTGCCGTCCAGTATCGATCGTCGATCACCTCGCCACCCAAACGTTGATGAGCGGCGCTGACCGAGCCTTCGCCCCCTTCCAGGCGCAGGTGCAGACAGTCGCCGTCATGGCTGGCGGCGCTGATGGGCAGGGGCTGGCGACCCCATACGGCGAGTGCCTCCAAGGCTTCGGCGCTGCCCAGTTCCAGACGGATACTCAGGCTGTGGCGGGGCTTGGGCAGGACCTTCAAGGACACTTCGGTGATCACCCCCAGGCAGCCGAAACTACCGGCCAGCAGGCGCGAGAGGTCATAGCCGGCGACATTCTTCATCACCTCGCCGCCGAAACGCAGCACCGTGCCGTGGCCGCTGATCAGGCGCGTGCCCAGGACGAAGTCGCGCACCGAACCCGCCCAGGGGCGACGCGGCCCCGACAGCCCCGCGGCGACCATGCCGCCGACCGTGGCGTCGTCGCCGAACGCCGGCGGTTCGCAGGGCAGGCGTTGCCCGGCGGCCTCCAAGGCGGCGAGCAGTTCTCGCAGCGGAGTGCCGGCCCGCGCCGTGATGACCAGCTCGGTGGGGTCGTAATGGACGATGCCACGGTGCACGCGGGTGTCCAGCACTTCGCCGGCCACTTCCCGCCCCAGGAAAGCCTTGCTGTTCGAACCCTGGATGCGCAACGGCGTGGCGTTGGCCCGTGCGCGATTGACCTGTTCGAGCAACAGGTCGCTGGCGTCCTGGTCGGCTTCGCGGCTCATCAGAAACGCTCCAGTTCGGGAAACGGCAACTGCCCGCCATGGATGTGCATGGCACCGAACTCGGCGCAGCGGTGCAGGGTCGGGATGTTCTTGCCGGGGTTGAGCAGGCCTCGAGGATCGAACGCCGCTTTTACCGCGTGGAACAGGTTCAGTTCGTCGCTGTTGAACTGTGTGCACATCTGATTGATTTTTTCCCGGCCAACCCCGTGCTCGCCGGTGATGCTGCCGCCCACCTGGACACACAGCTCGAGGATTTTCCCACCCAGGGTTTCGGCGCGCTCCAGTTCGCCGGGCTGGTTGGCATCGAACAGGATCAGTGGGTGCATGTTGCCGTCGCCGGCGTGAAACACATTGGCGACCCGCAGGCCATACTCGGCACTCAGGCTGGCGATGCGTTGCAGCACCTCGGGCAGGGCGCGTCGGGGGATGGTGCCGTCCATGCAGTAATAATCCGGCGCCAGGCGTCCTACCGCCGGGAAGGCGTTCTTGCGTCCGGCCCAGAACCGCAGCCGCTCGGCCTCGTCCCGCGCCTGGCGCACCTCGGTGGCCCCGGCCTGCTCCAACACCTGGCGGACCCGTTCGCAGTCGTCATGGACATCGGCTTCGACCCCGTCCAGTTCGCACAGCAGGATCGCTTCGGCGTCCACCGGATAGCCGGCGTGGATGAAGTCTTCGGCGGCGCGGATCGCCAGGTTGTCCATCATTTCCAGGCCACCGGGAATGATGCCGGCGGCGATGATGTCGGCCACCGCCCGCCCGGCCTTGTCCACCGAATCGAAACTGGCCAGCAGCACCTTGGCGATTTGGGGCCGGGGTAACAGCTTGACCGTCACTTCGGTGATCACCCCAAGCAAGCCTTCGGAGCCGGTGAACAGCGCCAGCAGGTCCAGGCCCGGCGAATCCAGGGCTTCGCTGCCCAGGGTCAGGCGTTCGCCTTCGACGGTGAGGATTTCCAGCTTCAACAGGTTGTGCACCGTCAGACCGTACTTGAGGCAGTGCACGCCGCCGGCATTTTCCGCGACATTGCCACCAATGGAACAGGCGATCTGGGACGAAGGATCCGGCGCGTAATACAGCCCGAACGGCGCCGCTGCCTGGGAGATCGCCAGGTTGCGCACACCTGGTTGAAGCCGTGCGGTACGGGCGTCAGGGTCGATGTGCAGGATCTGGTTGAACCGCGCCATCACCAGCAACACGCCACTGGCCAGGGGCAGGGCACCGCCGGACAGACCGGTCCCGGCACCCCTGGCGACCACCGGGACGTTCTGTTCATGGCAGAGCTTTAGCAGCGCTTGCACCTGCTCGACCCGCCTGGGCAAGACCACCAGCAGGGGCGTGGTGCGATAGGCCGACAAGCCATCGCACTCGTAGGGCTTGAGGTCTTGCTCCTGGTGCAGGATGTCCAGGTCTGGAATCTGTGCCTGGAGGGCTTGCAGCAGGGCCTGTTTGTCCACCTTCGGCAAAGGGCCGTCGAGGTGTTCGTCGTAGAGGATGTTCATGGAGTCGATACCCCTCGGTCGGCCACGAATCCTTGTGGGAGCGAGCTTGCTCGCGATGGCGGTGGGTCAGCTTGCCTAGGTGTCGCCGCTATCGCGAGCAAGCTCGCTCCCACATTGGGTTCATGTTGTTTTACGCATCGCCATCACTGCCCCAACCCCTTGAGAAAACCACGGTACAGCGCAGCGGTTTTCCCCGGTTGCTCGATCATCGGCAGGTGGCCGATCCCGTCCCAGATTTCCACGCGCAAGTCCGTGATGCCCTTGCTCCACACCGGCACGCTGCTGACATCGATCACCCGGTCCTGGCGGCCCCAGAGCAGCAGCGAAGGGGCGCGAATGTCGGCCAGGTGGGGCTCCATCGACGGGCTGGCGCGAAAGTCGGCGTAGATCTCCGCCAGTTCTTCGCGGTGTTGTACATAACGCTCGGCCACGGCCGCCATCACCATGCCCGGTACCCAGGGCGGCGAGGCCATGGTCATGGCGTAGAACGGCATGAACTCCTCCCGCGAATGTACCAGGGACGGGTTACGACCGGCGGCCAGTTGGCGGTCCATGTCGCTGGGCTGGGGGGCGGTGACGCCGGCCGGATTGAGCAGCGCCAGGGTCAGCACGCGGTCAGGCGAAGTGGCCGCCAGCCACGCGGCGAGATGGCCCCCCATGGAATTGCCGATCACATGGACCTTGTCAAGGCCGCAGGCGTCGAGCAACTCGATGATCCGCCGGGCCTGGGTCGGGATGTCATAGCCGCCGCCGGCCTTGAAGCCGGTTTCGCCATGGCCGGGGAGGTCAGGGATCACCACCCGGTAATCACCGACAAAATGCCGGGCGACACGCAGCCAGAGGTTCTTGTCGCCGCTGTAGCCGTGCAGCATCAGGATGCTGGCGGACGCTTCATAAGGCCCGCCCTGCCAGGTCGACACGGTCATCTCGCTGATGGGCACGGTGATTTTGCGCAACCGGTAAAGGCGTGCCTCCAAGGCCATGCTCATGTCGTAGATCACATGGCCGATGCCGGGGTACGTCAACCAGCTCCAGGCGATAAGTACAGCAAGAACTACCCACAACACCAGCATGTTTTGCCCTCCATGGGCTGCGACAGAATGATCAAACGGATCAGTCGGTGATAAATGAAGCTTAAACCCGCGACATCGTTACCCAGGGGCCTTCTTTCGCAAGGCTTACGGATGTCCTTGTCATATATAGCCAAAATCCCAGCAGAGTCTCGCATTTGAATGTGAATAAATACCCCTGCATCAGTGGTGGCTATTTGATGCCGCCCTGATAGACTCCAGACAACCCCATCCCGATGAGTCGGGAACCCGCGGTGCAGAGGCGTCCATGCAAAAAACGGGAAAAAAGGGACTGACGTTGGCCAGGAGGCTCTATGTATCGCGCATCCTGGGCCTGACGCTGGGGTTGTTGCTGGTCAGCGCCGCGCTTTATCCCCTCGACCCGGCACCCTGGGTCTGGGGCTTCATGCTGTTCAACGGCCTGCTCTGGCCGCACCTGTCTTATTGGTGGGCCCGTCGCAGCGCGGTGCCGTACCATGCCGAACATCGCAATCTGCTGATCGATGCCTTTCTCGGCGGCTTCTGGGTTGTGGCGATGCAATTCAACCCGCTGCCCACGGCCGTCACGCTGGCGATGATGGCGATGAACAACGTCGCCATCGGTGGCCTGCGTTTCCTGCTCGTTGGGGTGATCGCTCAGGTGGCGGGCATCGCCGTGGGCACGGTGATCTTCCCGCTGACCAGCGTGCCCATGACCAGCCCGGCGCAGATCTACGCGTGTCTGCCGCTGCTGTGCCTGTATCCGATGGCACTGGGCTGGATCTGCTTTCGCCAGGCCTACACCCTGGGCCGGCAAAAGCGTGAATTGCTGGCCCTGAGTCGTACCGACAGCCTGACCGGGTTGCTGAACCATGGCGCCTGGAAAGATCGCCTCAACGAGGAATTCCAGCGTTGCGTGCGCCAACCAGCGGACGGGACGCCCCGTGGCGCGATTGCATTGATCGACATCGACCATTTCAAGATCATCAATGACACCTACGGCCACGGGGCTGGCGATATCGTGCTGCGTCAGCTCGGCAAGTTGCTCAGGCAGAACCTGCGCTCCGCCGACATTGTCGGGCGTTATGGTGGCGACGAGTTTGGCGTGATTTTGCCGGACCTGACCCAACACAACGCGGTGCAGGCCATGGACGGTTTGCGTGAACGCTTCGCGACCCTCAGCTACGAGCGGGACCCGGCGCTGAAAGTGAGCCTGAGTATTGGCGTCGCGGTCTTCAACCCGGCTTATGCCGACGCGACTCTCTGGCTCGACGATGCAGACCAGGCACTGTACGAAGCCAAGACCAGCGGGCGCAACCGGGTCATTTGCCACCGCCATCGACCGGTGTTGGAAGCGTCGACCGTTTCTGTCTGAGATGGCCTCTTGCTGCCTGGAGCCTTGGTTCATTGTCGGGTAGGGTGCCCATGGCATTCTCTCGATACGGAACAAGGATGAAATCATGACGATGATCGCTGTTCGCTCCCGTCTGGCCGTCAGCCTCGGCCTGAGCCTGGCCCTTGGCGCCTTTACCCCCATGGCCTTTGCCCAACCCCATCAACAAATCCTGACCGATGCGCAGCAGTACAAGGGCGAGGCCCTGAAGTTGCTGGAACGGCTGGTGAATATCGACTCCGGCTCCGGGTATGTGCCGGGGCTGACCCAGGTCGGCGACATTGCCATCGACGAACTGAAAAAATTGGGCGCGACCATCGAGAAGGTGCCGAACTCGGACGGTACCCAGCACATCCTGGCGACCCTCAAGGGCACCGGTAAAGCGAAAATCCTGCTGATGGCCCACATGGACACGGTGTTCAAAGAGGGCTCGGCCGCCGAACGCCCGTTCCATATCAAGGATGGCCGCGCCTACGGGCCGGGAGTGATGGACGACAAGGGTGGTATCGTCGCGGGGATCTATGCCTTGAAGGTGCTCAAGAACCTGGACTTCAAGAACTACGGGCAGATTACCTTCCTGCTCGACGCCAGCGAAGAAACCGGCTCGGACGCCGCCACCGACCTGATCAAGAAAACCGCCAAGGCCCATGACGTGACCCTCAACCTCGAACCGGGTCGCCCGGCCGACGGCCTGGTGGTGTGGCGCAAGGGCAGTGCCACGGCGCTGGTGGAGGTCAAGGGCAAGGCGTCCCACGCCGGCGTCGCGCCGGAACTGGGGCGCAATGCGGCGATGGAAGCCGCGCACCAGATCCTGCAACTGGGCAAGCTCGGCGACGCGGAAAAGAAAACCACCATCAACTTCACGGTGATCGAGGCCGGCGACCGGACCAACGTGATTCCCGACCAGGCGAGCGCCAAGGCTGATGTGCGGGCGGCGGTGCCGGAAGAATTCGACCGCATCGAAAAAGACCTGGCCCGGGTCTCGCAGGACAAGTTGATCGCCGACACCGAAGTCACCACCAGCCTCAAGCGCGGCCTGCCACCGATGCCCCAGACGGCGGAGTCGGACCGGTTGATGGCCATGGCCCAAGGCATCTATGGCGAACTGGGGCGCAAACTCACCGAGGAAGGCAGCGGCGGCGCGGCGGATGCCAGCCTCTCGGCCGGTGTCGGCACGCCGACGCTGGATGGCTTTGGCATCGTCGGCGGCAACATTCATACGCCGGAGGAATACGCGGAAGTCGAGAGCGTGGTGCCGAGGATTTATCTGCTGTCGAGGATGATCATGGAATTGGCGGGGCGGTAACCCACTATGCCGTAACGTCGAACGCCTCGAAACCTTGTGGGAGCGAGCTTGCTCGCGAAAGCGATCTGTCTGACGATCAAGTGTTGGCTGACAAACCGCCTTCGCGAGCAAGCTCGCTCCCACAGGGAAATGCGCTATGTCGACGGACGCGCGTCGACGTTGTCCAGCGCGCGGTTTGCCAGCTGCCCACTCAATTCGATCAACTGCTGGATGCCCAGGGCAATATGGCGCCTCGAGCCTTCCAGGTCGAAGGCCAGGCTTTTGTGGCGAGGGAGCTTGCTCCCGCTGGGTGGCGAAGCCGCCCCAAAACCGGTTGACGCGGTTTTCCAGCAACATCGCGCCAGCCGGTTTTACGACTGCTGCGCAGTCGAGCGGGAGCAAGCTCCCTCGCCACAGTGTGTTGCGCCGCTTGGCGGGTTCAGTACACCCAGACCTCCACCCGCCGATTCCGAACCCTGCCTTCATCCTCGCTATTGGCCGCCACCGGCATCAAGGCGCCGAACCCGCGTACTTCCCGCAACGCCACGCCGTATTTGACCAGTTCACGGCGCACCGCCATGGCTCGCAGTTTGGACAGCAGGTCGGCCCGCGCCGGGTCATCCTTGGCGTCGCCAAAACCCACCAGGGTCACGCGTCGGTCGGCTTTGCCGTGCTGCTTTATATAGTCGAGCACGCGGCTCAGGTCCTGGTGGGCCTTGTTGTCCAGGCTGGCGCTGCCTTCTTCGAAGCGGAAATTCACGGTCAAGCGCTGGGCGTGGCGGCTCAGGGCCTGGTAGCCCTCGGGCATCAGTGCATTCGGCGTGACGGCCATGGCCTGGACGGTCTGGGCGATAAACCCGTTGGCCGCGACGATGGCCTGGCCTTTGTCGCTTTGGGTAAACGCCACCAATGCTTCGGCCCACGGGTTGGTGCCCCAGGGGGGCAAATAGAAGAACAGGCGCCGGGAGAGTGGGTAGTCCTCGGTGGCGATCAGGTGGTTGAGCGGCAGCATGGGTTGGGAAGCGCCGTCGACAATGGCCAGTGCCTTGGCCTGGCGCACGTAGGGCAAACCGATGAAACCGATGCCTTGCGGGTCCTGGCTGACCGCGTCGGACAACTGTTCGCTGGACTCGAAGCGCCGCGCGGCAGGATCCAGCCGTTTCCCCTGTCGGCTGAGGACCAGTTCCTTGAAAGTGTCGTAGGTGCCGGACTGTTCATCCCGGGCATACAAATGAATCGGCCCGCCCGTTCCGCCGACGGCCTCCCAGGTTTTTGCCTCGCCGCTGAATATCCGCGCCAGTTGCACGGTATCGAGTTGGCGCAGCGGGTTGGAGGAATGAAGGATGATCGCCAGGCCGTCAATGGCGATGACCTGCTCGGCGGCAGGACTTTTCAGGTCGCCCAGGGATGACAATTCTTTCAGTTCATTGTCCTTGATTGGCCGGGAAGAGGCCGCCAGGTCGGCGCTGGCCTGCTTGAGGGCGGCGAAACCGGTGCTGGAGCCGTGGGCCGCGATGTCGATTTCCACCCGCCGGCCATCGGCGGTCTGGCCAACGATACGCTGCTCGTTGTCGCGGCCGGTGATTTCGCTGCTGACCCTGAGCAGGCCCTGATCCTCCATTAAGCCTCTGACCAGGGCCGGCCCCAGCGCCGCGCCGATGGTATTGGAGCCCTGGAGGCGCAAGGCGGGGCCTTGTTCGGGAATGGGCAAATGGCCGGCCCATGCCACGAACGGCAGCCAGAGGCCCATGAAAACCACAACACACAGCCGCATGCCGGCACCTTCTGAACCCGAGGAAGTGCCGGAAGATTAAGTCAGTCAGGTGACTGAAAGGTGACAGGGGTGCGACGCAGCACCGAAACCCAATGTGGGAGCGAGCTTGCTCGCGATGGCGGCGGCACATTCAAGATCACATGTGACAGCTGGAATCGCTATCGCGAGCAAGCTCGCTCCCACAGAGGGGTGGTGTGACGCGATCAGCTCAACTGCAACCAGATCGGCGCATGGTCCGACGGTTTTTCCATGCCCCGCAGCTCATAGTCCACGCCAGCGTCCTTGACCCGCGGCAGCAGGCCGTGGGAGGTGAGGATCAGGTCGATGCGCAGGCCACGCTTGGGCTCGTCCTCGAAACCGCGGCTGCGGTAGTCGAACCAGCTGAAACGGTCGGTGACGTCCGGGTTCAGGTGGCGGAAGCTGTCCACCAGGCCCCAGTTCTTCAGGCGGGCCATCCATTCGCGCTCTTCCGGCAGGAAGCTGCATTTGCCGGTTTTCAGCCAGCGCTTCATGTTGTCCGGGCCGATGCCGATGTCGCAGTCTTCCGGGGAGATGTTCACGTCGCCCATCACCACCACCGGCTGGTCGTTGCTGAAGCGGCTTTCCAGCAGTTGCTGCAAATCGTTGTAGAAACGCTCCTTGGCCGGGAATTTGGTCGGATGGTCACGGCTTTCACCCTGGGGGAAGTAACCGTTCATGATGGTCACCGGTACGCCGTTGGCATCGGCGAAGGTGCCCCAGATGAAGCGACGCTGGGCGTCCTCGTCGTCACTTTCGAAGCCTTTGTACAGGCTCAGCGGCGCCTGGCGGGAGAGCAGGGCGACGCCGTAGTGGCCTTTTTGCCCGTGGTAATGCACGTGGTAACCCAGGGCCTGCACCTCGGCCAGGGGGAATTGTTCGTCGTGAACCTTGGTTTCCTGCAGCCCGATCACATCCGGCTGGTGCTTCTCGATCAGCGCCGCCAGCTGATGGGGGCGGGCGCGCAGCCCGTTGATGTTGAAGGAGACGATCTTCATGGTCGGCTGTCCTGGCAAAACTGCGATGCTAGCTGACATGTGGGAAGGGAGCCAGCGTGGCAGTAGGACAAATGCGCTGCTAATGTCCTTTGCATGTAGGAACGATCACGACCCCATCGGGTTCGTACTCATAAGAGCAGGGCCTCATCGAGCCTCGCCCCAGGAGATCCAACACCATGCCTGAAACCGCCACCGCCATCGCTGACGTCCATATGCTCGACAGTGGTTATTCCCGTGAAGCCCGTTCGTTGCTGTACCAGGCCTATCGCCATGAGCCTACCTTCAGCTACCTGTTCGAATCCGAGCGTCCCGGTTATGAACAGCGGGTACGGGCCACGGTGCGTGAGCTGGTCAAGCAGCATTTTCTCCAGGACCTGCCGGCCATCGGCCTGCTGGTCAACGACCGTCTGATTGGCATCGCCCTAATCGCCCCGCCGCAGCGACGCCTGGGCATCACCGAAAGCTGGGCCTGGCGCCTGCGCATGGTCTTGAGCACCGGTTTTCGCTGCACCCGGCGCTATCTGGAGTACCACGCGGCGGTGCTGGCCTGCCTGCCGTCGGATGCGGTCCATGTATTGCCGCTGCTGGGGGTGCACCCACAGTTCCAGGGCAAGCATTTCGGCGAGCAGTTGCTCGAGGCGGTCCATAACTGGTGTGCGGTGGACGAGCACTCCCAAGGGGTGGTGCTGGACACCGGCAACCCGCGCTACCTTGAGTTCTATAAACGCCAGGGATACGAGGAAATCGGTGAAGTCGCGGTAGGACCGATCCGCGAGCATGTGTTCTTCCATGCCAACCCGCAGATTCTGCAAAGCGCAAGGGCATAATCGGGCGAACTTTTAGGAAATGTCCGGCTCTATCAGGCACCTACGCTCGTGATAGCATCCGCGCCATGAACCTCCCAGGAAGAATGACCCGTGGCGCGCTCTTGCTGTCCTTCAGCTGCGCGGCACTGGCAAACAGTGAATTGGAAGTACGCGTCCAGCCGTCCAATGATGAACTCAAGGCCAACGTCGAAGGTTACATCGGTGGCGTGGGGGATCGTGACGAGGCGGCCTTGCTGCGTTTCAGTCGCGGCGCCGAGGAACAGGCGCGCAAGGCCGCCCAGGCGCTGGGCTACTACCAGCCGCAGATCGACAGCCAGGTCAAGGGCGGCAAGGATCCACGGCTGGTGCTGACCATCGACCCCGGCGAGCCGGTGCACCTGCGCAACGTCACCGTGCGCATCGATGGGCCGGCGGCTTCGCTCAAGGCTTTTCGCGTGCCCGACAATGCCGCGCTGAAGCCCGGCGCGGTGCTCAACCATGGTCGCTATGAAGACGCCAAGCGGGTGATCCAGAACCAGGCCTCGCGCTACGGTTATTTCAGCGGGCGTTTCACCCGGCAGAAACTCCTGGTGGACCCCCAGGCGGGCATCGCCGACATCGAGCTGGTCTACGACAGCGGCCCGCGCTATGCCTTGGGCCCGGTGAGCTTCGAGGGCGACACGCCGTTCGACGAAGACCTGCTGCAACGCATGGTGCCGTTCAAGGCCGGCACGGCGTACGACTCCGAGCTGATTGCCGAACTCAACCAGGCCTTGCAATCGAGCGGCTATTTCGAAGGCGTTCGGGTGGATGCGGCCCCCACCGCCGCCACCCACAATGTCATTCCGGTGGTGGTCAAGCTCGATACGCGCAAGCCGCGCACCATGGGCCTTGGCCTGGGCTTCTCCACTGATGTCGGTCCCCGGGCCAAAGCCAACTGGACGCGCCACTGGGTCAACCCCCAGGGCCACAGCTATGGCTGGGAAGCGGAAGTGTCGGCGCCCCGGCAAAACGTCGGCCTGTGGTACGACGTGCCGCTGGACCCGCCGCTGACCGACAAGATGCGCTACGCCGGCGGTTATCAATATGAAGAACTGGCCGGTACCGACAGCCTCAGCAAACTGCTCACCGTGGGCCCGGAATGGCACAGCAAGTTGCCCAGCGGCTGGCAGCGGGTGGTGTCGCTCAAGTGGCAGCGCGAGGAGTACCGCCTCGGCGACGATGCGGGCCTGAGCACGCTGTTGATGCCGGGCGTGAGCTATTCCTATCTGCGCAGCGACAACCGCATCGACCCGCACAACGGCTACCGTCTGCAGTTCGACACCAAGGTCGCCAAGGAGGGGCTGGGCTCGGACAATAACCTTGTGTACGGCACCGCCATGGTCAAGGGCCTGACCACGGTGTTCGACAAGCATCGCTTGCTGGCGCGGGCGCAAATCGGCGGCAGCGCCACCAATGGCTACAAATCCATTCCGCCGTCCCTGCGCTTTTTCGCCGGTGGCGACCAGAGCGTGCGGGGGTACGACTACCAGAGCCTGTCGCCGGAAAACTCCGAGGGCGACCGTATCGGGGGGCGCTACATGGTCGCCGGCAGCCTCGAGTATCAGTATTCCATCGCGGAAAAATGGCGAGTGGCGACGTTCATCGACCAGGGCAACGCCTTCAACAGCCTTGAGCTGCCGAGCCTGAAGACCGGCGTGGGCGTCGGTGTGCGCTGGGTGTCGCCGGTGGGGCCGATCCGCCTCGACCTGGCCCATGCGATGGACGATGAAGGCGGTATTCGATTGCACTTTTCCATGGGGCCTGAGCTGTGAAGCGTGGTGTGAAGATAACGCTGCTGGCGCTCGCCGGGGGAACGCTGGCGGTCGTGCTGGCCTTGAGCGCGGTACTGGGCACGGCATTTGGCAGCCGCTGGGCCCTCGGCCTGGTACCGGGGCTGGCCGTGGAGAATTTCCAGGGCCGGCTGGGCGGGCAGTGGAGCGCCGATCACCTGCTGTGGCAGCAGGGCGACAGGCGGGTGGCGATGGATCGAGTGATATTCGCCTGGTCGCCGTTGTGCCTGGCGCGCATGACCTTGTGCATCGAACAGCTCAAGGCCGACCAGGTGGCCTTGCAGTTGCCCGCCTCGGCCGATGAGCCGAGCAGCGGCCCGATCAGCTTGCCGGACCTGGACTTGCCGCTCGCGATCGAACTGGGCGATGTGCAAGTCGGCAGCCTGTCGTTCAACGGCAGCGAGCAACTCAAGGGCCTGCAGTTGGTTGCCCATTGGACCGCCGAGGGCCTGCAGATCGACTCGGTGCAATTGCAGCGCGACGAGCTAGGTCTGAAGCTGTCCGGCTTGCTCAAGCCCGCCGGCGACTGGCCGTTGAATGCCGAAGGCCGGTTGACCTTGCCTGCGCCGGGTGCCACGCCCTGGGCCCTGGACCTGAAAGTCGACGGCAACCTGCTCAAGACCCTCAACCTCAAGGCCGACAGTAGCGGCTACCTGCAAGGTCAGTTGACCGGTGAGCTGCAACCGCTGGCGGACAACCTGCCCGCCAAAGTGCGCATCACTGCCGACGGTTTCAAGGCCAGCGCCGATCTGCCGGACACGCTGTTGCTCAATCAGTTGGAATTGACCGGCGAAGGCGATCTGAAAAGTGGCTATCAATTGCTTGGCAAGGCGACGTTGCCCGCCGAAAAGGGGCCAGTGGCATTGCTGCTGCAAGGCACCGTGGACGCCAATGGCGCACGGATCGCCGGCCTGGACTTGGACGCCGGCAATCAGCAGAGCCTGAAACTCAGCGGGCAAGTGGACTGGCGCGACGGCTTGAGCGCCGAGGCGAAAGTCGCCTGGCTGGATTTCCCCTGGCATCGCCTGTATCCGCTGATCGACGAACCACAGGTAGCGTTGCGCAGCTTCAATGGCGAAGTCTCGTACACCGATGGCAACTACCTGGGCAATTTCCAGGCCGCGCTGGACGGCCCCGCCGGGGCTTTCAGCCTGGACAGCCCGTTCAGTGGTGACCTGACGCAAATCCATCTGCCGCAACTCAAGCTCGCCGCGGGGCAGGGCAAGGCCGAAGGACACCTGAGCCTGCAATTTGCCGATGGCATTGCCTGGGACACGGCGCTGCAACTGTCGGCCATCAACCCGGCGTACTGGCTCGGCGAGTTGCCCGGCACCCTGGCCGGGCCGTTGCGCAGCAAAGGCGCGATGAAGAACGATCGCCTCGAGCTCGACGCGGACCTGGATCTCAAGGGCAAGCTGCGCGGCCAACCGGCGCTGTTCCAGGCCAAGGCCAGTGGTGCCGGCGAGCAGTGGAACCTCAGCGCGCTGGACATCCGCCTGGGGGATAACCGCATCAACGGCACCGGCAGCCTGCAACAGAAGCTCACCGGCCAGATCGACATCAAGCTCGCCCGCCTGGCCCAGCTCTGGCCGCAATTGCGCGGCCAGGTCGTTGGCCGGGTCGATGTCGCCGGCACGCTCAAGGCGCCCCAAGGCAAGCTCAGTCTGCAAGGCACACAATTGGCGTTGCAGGACAATCGCCTGCAAAGCCTGAACCTGGACGCGACCCTCGACAGCGCCCAGCGCGGCAAGCTCGACCTCAAGGCCAGCGGCATCCGCGCCGGCGAAACTTCGTTGGGCGTGCTGACCGTCAGCGGACAGGGCGACATCAAGCGGCAAACACTCAACCTGGACTTGCAAGGGCCGCAGCTCGACACGACCCTGGCGCTCGACGGCGCCCTCGACCAGGGCAATTGGCGCGGACGCCTGGCCAGCGGCGAGGTGCAGGCCGGCGGTCAAGCCTGGCGCCTGCAAGCCCCGGCAAAACTGGAACGCCTGGCCGATGGCACGCTCAACGTCGGCGCTCACTGCTGGCGTTCAGGCGAGGCCAGCCTGTGCGGTGAAGACCAGCGGCTGATGCCGGAGCCGAAGCTGCGCTATCACCTCAAGCAATTCCCCATTGAAAGCCTGGCCCAGTGGATGCCCAAGGATTTTGCCTGGCAGGGCCGGCTCAATGCGGACCTGCAACTGGACCTGCCGGCGAGTGGCCCGAATGGCCGGGTCCTGGTGGACGCCAGTGGCGGTACGTTGCGCATCCGTGACAAGGCGGGGGACAAGGCGCAATGGCTGGACTTCCCCTACCAGACCTTGACGCTCAATAGCCGCCTGACTCCCAAGCGCATCGACACCGACCTGAATTTCGTCGGCACCAAGCTCGGCGAGCTGATGCTCCAGGCGCAGATCAATCCGCTGCCGGCCAGCAAGCCCTTGAGCGGCTCGTTCCGCCTGACCGGCCTGGACCTGTCCGTGGCCCGGCCGTTCGTGCCGATGGTGGAAACCCTCACCGGTCACTTGAACGGCAGCGGGACGTTGTCGGGTGGTTTGCTCGCGCCCCAGGTCAACGGCAACCTGGTGCTCAGCGACGGCGAAGTCTCCGGCCCGGAACTGCCGATCAGCCTCGAAGCCCTGCAGGTGCGGGCGATGATTGCCGGCGAAACGGTGCGGCTCGACGGCGCCTGGAAAAGCGGCAAGCGCGGGCAGGGCAGCCTGACCGGAAACATCGGCTGGGGCAAAGCCCTGACGCTGGACCTGACTCTCAAGGGCTCGCAACTGCCGGTCACCGTCGAACCGTACGCGGTGCTCGATGTCGCCCCGGACCTGAACATCACGATGCAGGGCGAGCGGCTTTCCATTGCCGGCAAGGTCCTGGTGCCCAAAGGCGAGATCACCGTCCGCGAACTGCCGCCGTCCACCGTCAAGGTGTCGGATGACACGGTGATCGTCGGCCACCAGACCGAGGAGGGCAAGGCACCGATAGCCATGGCGATGGACATCGACGTGATCGTCGGCCAGGACAAACTCGCGTTCTCGGGTTTCGGCCTGACGGCCAACGTCCAGGGGCAGGTGCACATCGGCGACAACCTGGACACCCGCGGTGAACTGTGGCTCAACGATGGTCGTTATCGGGCCTACGGGCAACGGCTGACGGTGCGCCGGGCCCGGCTGCTGTTCGCCGGGCCCATCGACCAGCCCTACCTGGACATCGAAGCGATTCGCCAGACCGACGACGTGATCGCCGGCATCCGCTTGAGCGGCAGCGCCGAGCAACCGACTACGCAAATCTTCTCGGAGCCGGCCATGAGCCAGGAGCAGGCGTTGTCTTACCTGGTACTGGGCCGCCCGCTGAGCACCACGGGCGAGGACAACAACATGCTCGCCCAGGCGGCGCTGGGCCTGGGGTTGATGGGCAGCTCGGGCGTGACCAGCAGCCTGGCCAATAGCCTGGGCATCGATGACTTCCAACTCGACACCCAAGGCAGCGGCAACACCACCAGCGTGGTCGCCAGCGGCAACCTCTCGGAAAAACTCAGCCTGCGCTACGGCGTCGGCGTGTTCGAACCGGCCAACACCATCGCCCTGCGCTACAAGCTCAGCAAGAAGGTTTACCTCGAAGCCGCCAGCGGCGTCGCCAGTTCGCTGGATATCTTCTACAAGCGCGATTTCTAACCCTTCCCCAAACCCTTGTGGGAGTGGGCTTGCTCGCGAATGCGGTGTGTCATTCAACAGATAAGTTGACTGATCTACCGCATTCGCGAGCAAGCTCGCTCCCACAGTTTTGTCTGCATTTTGTCTGTTTGTGAATAGCAAGCTAACTATTTGTTTGACATTTGCTGCCTAAGCAGTAATATCTCGACATACATTCACTGCCTAGGCAGCAAACGGTGCTCAGATGAAGCATTTCACTCCAGACGAATTTCACAATTGCCACCTCGGCATGCTGCTCGGCCGCGCCGCGCTGCTCAAGGACCGGATCATCGACACCCACATGGAGCCCGTCGGCATTACCGCCGCCCAGTTCAAGGTGTTGATCATCATGGCCCAGTACGGCATCGACACGCCGGTCGAGCTGTGTCGCTACCTGTCCCTGGACAGCGGCTCGATGACGCGAATGCTCGATCGCCTGGAGCAGAAAGGTTTTCTGATCCGCCAGCGCTCGGCAGAGGACCGGCGCCAGGTGCAATTGGTGTTGACCGAAGCCGGCCAGGCCCTCGCTGATCGCCTGCCGTTCATCGGTGCCGACGCCATGAACCAGTTGGCCGGCGCCATCAGCCGCGAGGAACTGCAAACCCTCGAAAACATCCTCAAGAAAATACTGCTCGCTGCCGGTGACTCCATCACCATGTTGCGATTGGGGGACAAATGAAACGTCAAACCTTGCGTACCCGCTTGAGTCTGGTGCTGTTGGCCATGAGCCTCGCCGGTTGTGCCAGCTACAGCGGCCTGAAGACCGAAGGCGTCAGCCTCGAGGCCAAGAGCCTCCAGGCTGGACAATCCCTGACCGGGGTCACGCTGTCGCCGGCCGCGTGGCCGAAAAACGACTGGTGGAAAAGCCTCGGTGATCCGCAGCTCGACGGCCTGATCCGTGAAGCCCTGCGCGACAGCCCGGACATGCAGGTCGCCAGCGCCCGGGTCCACCAGGCCAGTGCCGCGGCCTATGCCGCCAACGCGGCGCGCCTGCCGACCCTGGATGCCAGTGGCAGCGTCAGCCGTTCGCGTCTGGCCCGTGACCAGGATCCGCAAGGGCAGGGTGGGGCGTACAGCACCCTGCGTTCGCTGAGTGTGGACTTCAACTACAACTTCGACCTCTGGGGTGGCCAGCGTGCCGCCTGGGAAGCCGCCCTGGGCCAGGCCCGCGCCGCCGAGATCGATCGCCAGGCCGCGCAACTGACCCTGGCCGCCGATGTGGCCCGGGCCTACAGCGACCTGGGCCAGGCCCACATTATTCATGACCTGGCCGCCGAAGACCTCAAGCGCACCCGGCAGATGCTCGATCTGGGCAAGCGCCGCCTCAGCGCCGGGATCGACAGCGAATACCAGTTCCAGCAGACCGAAAGCCTGGAAGCCAGCGCCGATGCAACCTTGATCGACGCAGAAAAACGCCTGCAAAGCGCCAAGATCGCCCTGGCGGTGCTACTGGGCAAGGGCCCGGATCGCGGCAATGAAATCGCCCGACCCAACGTGCTGCAAGCCAGCGCGGTCGCCTTGCCGTCGAACCTGCCGGCCGAGTTGCTGGGCCGTCGTCCGGACCTGGTCGCGGCGCGCTGGCGGGTCGAGGCGGCCAGCAAGAACATCGAGGCTGGCAAGACCAACTTCTACCCCAACCTCAACTTGAGCGCGGCGGCAGGGGTGCAGTCATTGCTCGGCGATGCGATGTTCGGTTCGGCCAGTCGCTTCTTCAATGTGGCGCCAACCGTGTCCTTGCCGATCTTCGACGGTGGCCGCCTGCGGGCGGACCTGGATGCCCGGGACGCCGATTACGACCTGGCGGTGGCGCAGTACAACAAGAGCCTGGTCACGGCCCTTGGCGATGTCAGTGACACCATCAACCAGTTGCGCGACATCGCTCGCCAGATCGATGCCCAGCAACATGCCACCGATATCGCACGGAACTCTTACGACACCGTGGTCCAGCGCTACGGCTCGGGCATCGGTAATTACCTGGACGTGCTGAGCATCGAGCAGCAATTGCTCCAGGCCCAGCGCCAACTGGCGAACCTGAATGCCGAACAGATCGATTTGTCGATCCAACTGATGCAGGCCCTGGGCGGTGGTTTCGAAGCCCAGACCCTGGCGGCGGCCACGCCAACCCCTGCCACGCCGACCCACTGATTCGAGGTACTTGTCATGGCGACTGCCGAAACGACTCAATCCGAAAATACACAAGACAGCGTTAACCCACGCAAGCGCAAGGTCATGCTGTTGGCACTGGCGCTGATCGTCATCCTCGCGGGCCTGGGTGTGTGGGGTTGGCATGAACTGTATGGCCGCTGGAGCGAAAGCACCGACGATGCCTATGTGAACGGCAACGTGGTGGAGATCACACCGCTGGTGACCGGCACGGTGGTGAGCATCGGTGCCGATGACGGCGACCTGGTGCGTGAAGGCCAGGTGCTGGTGCAGTTCGACCCGAACGACGCCGAAGTCGGGCTGCAAAGTGCCCAGGCCAACCTGGCCCGGACCGTGCGCCAGGTGCGTGGCTTGTACAGCAACGTCGATGGCATGCGGGCGCAGGTCAATGCCCAAGAGGCCGAAGTGCAGAAGGCCCAGGAAAACTATAGCCGACGCAAGAACCTGGCCGCCGGCGGAGCGATTTCCCAGGAAGAGCTGTCCCACGCCCGGGATGACCTGACCTCGGCGCAGAATGCCCTGGCCAATGCCCGGCAACAGCTCAAGACCACCAGCGCCTTGGTGGACGATACCGTGGTGTCGTCCCATCCCGACGTGCAAGCTGCCGCCGCGCAATTGCGCCAGGCTTTCCTGACCAACGCCCGCAGCACCTTGATCGCGCCGGTCACCGGCTATGTGGCCAAGCGCACCGTGCAACTGGGCCAACGGGTGCAGCCGGGCACGGCGTTGATGGCGGTGATTCCGCTGGATCAGCTGTGGATCGACGCCAACTTCAAGGAAACCCAACTGCGCGACATGCGCATCGGCCAGCCGGTGGACATTGAGGCCGACCTGTACGGCAGCGATGTGAAGTTCAGCGGCACCATCGACAGCCTGGGTGCCGGGACCGGCAGTGCGTTTGCCTTGTTGCCGGCGCAGAACGCCACTGGTAACTGGATCAAGATCGTCCAGCGGGTGCCGGTGCGCATTCATGTCAATGCCGAAGAACTGGCCAAGCATCCGCTGCGAGTCGGCCTGTCGACCCAGGTCAGCGTCAACCTGCACGACCAGAGCGGCCCGGTGCTGGCCCAACAGCCGCCGCAGAAAGCCTCGTTCAGCACCCAGGTCTATGACCAGCAGTTGGCCGACGCCGACGCGATGATCACCCGGCTGATCCACGACAACAGTGCCGCGGCGAGCAAGACCGCGCAGCGCTAGCCAGTCATGGGATGAACCTGTGGGAGCGAGCTTGCTCGCGATGGCGTTGGACCCGCCAACATCGGTGGTGACTGATACACCGCTATCGCGAGCAAGCTCGCTCCCACAGGGGTTGGGCCTTGTCCTAAGGGATTTCGCTTCCTCCGCTTCATAGGATTTCGCAATGAGCAATAACGCGTCCTTCACGCCGCCCAGCCTGTTGCTCAGCACCATCGGGCTGTCGCTGGCGACGTTCATGCAAGTGCTCGACACCACCATCGCCAACGTCGCCTTGCCGACCATTTCCGGCAACCTGGGCGTCAGCTCGGAGCAGGGCACCTGGGTGATCACCTCGTTCGCGGTGAGCAACGCCATCGCCCTGCCGCTCACCGGCTGGCTCAGTCGTCGGTTCGGCGAGGTGAAGCTGTTTTTGTGGGCGACGATGCTGTTCGTGCTCGCTTCATTCTTGTGTGGCATTTCCACCTCGATGCCGGAGCTGATTGGCTTCCGGGTCATCCAGGGGCTGGTGGCCGGGCCGTTGTACCCGATGACCCAGACCTTGCTGATTGCCGTCTACCCGCCGGCCAGGCGGGGCATGGCCCTGGCGTTGCTGGCGATGGTCACGGTGGTGGCGCCGATTGCCGGACCAATCCTCGGCGGCTGGATCACCGACAGCTACAGCTGGCCGTGGATCTTCTTCATCAACGTGCCCATCGGCGTCTTCGCGGTGATGGTGGTGCGCCAGCAACTCAAGGCGCGGCCGGTGGTCACCAGCCATCAGCCGATGGATTATGTGGGGTTGATCACGCTGATCATCGGTGTCGGTGCGCTCCAGGTGATCCTCGACAAGGGCAACGACCTGGACTGGTTCGAGTCGAACTTCATCATCATGGGCGCTGTGATTTCGGTCATTGCCCTGGCGGTGTTCGTGATCTGGGAAATGACCGACCGCCATCCGGTGGTCAACCTCCGCCTGTTCGCCTATCGCAACTTCCGCATCGGCACCATTGTGCTGGTGGGTGGTTACGCCGGGTTCTTTGGCATCAACCTGATCCTGCCGCAGTGGTTGCAGACCCAGATGGGCTACACCGCGACCTGGGCCGGATTGGCGGTGGCACCCATCGGTATCCTGCCGGTGTTGATGTCGCCCTTCGTCGGCAAGTACGCACACAAGTTCGACCTGCGTTTGCTGGCGGGGCTGGCGTTCCTGGCCATCGGCCTGAGCTGCTTCATGCGCGCCGGGTTCACCAACGAGGTGGATTTCCAGCACATTGCCTTGGTGCAATTGTTCATGGGCATTGGCGTGGCGCTGTTCTTCATGCCGACCCTGAGCATCCTGATGTCGGACCTGCCGCCGCACCAGATTGCCGACGGCGCGGGGCTGGCGACGTTCCTGCGGACCCTGGGTGGCAGCTTTGCCGCATCGTTGACCACCTGGATCTGGATCCGCCGGGCCGACCAGCATCACGCCTACCTGAGCGAAAGCATCAGCACTTTCGAGCCGGCCACCCGCGAGGCGCTCAACCAGCTTGGCGGCGCGAGCGCACCGGCCTATGCCCGGCTCGAGCAGGTTCTCAACAGCCAGGCGTACATGCTCTCCACCGTGGATTACTTCACGCTGCTGGGTTGGGCATTCATGGGGTTGATCCTGCTGGTGTGGCTGGCCAAGCCACCGTTTGCGGCGAAGGCGGGGCCGGCTTCGGCGGGGCACTGATCCAGAAGTGAAATGCAATCCAATGTGGGAGCGGGCTTGCTCGCGAAGAGGGCATGACAGTCACTTTGATAGTGACTGACACACCGCTTTCGCGAGCAAGCCCGCTCCCACAGGGGGGAATCAGGTTGGGCTGCTGGAGATTGTGTCGGGCGCTGATAACAGCGGCGGCGGGGCGAACCCAAACGGCGCCAACGCAAACCCCTGTTCGTCCACCTGCAACGCCCAGCCTTGCTTGTCCCAATCCCCCAGCACGATGCGCCGGGCGGCGTGTTCGCCCAGTTGCAGCTTGTGGATGGCGGGGCGGTGAGTGTGGCCGTGGACCAGGGTCTTCACGCCGTATTGCTGCATGATCCGCGGGATCTCTTCGGGCGTGACGTCGACGATGTCATTGGCTTTCATGCGGGTCTGCGTGCGGCTTTCGCTGCGCAGTTTGCGCGCCAGTTTCTGGCGGCTGCCCAGCGGCAGGTGACGCAGGATGAACAGCGTGACCGGGTTGCGCAGCCAGCGCCGCAGCTTCATGTAGCCTTCGTCGCGGGTGCAGAGGCTGTCGCCATGCATCAGCAGCACCGGTTCGCCATTGAGCTGCACGACACTCGGGTCCTTGAGCAGGGTGCAGCCGGCCGCTTTGCAAAAGGCCTGCCCCAGCATGAAGTCGCGATTGCCGTGCATCAGGAAGATGGCCGTGCCGCTGTCGCTCAATTCGCGCAGGGCCTGGCAGATGGAGCGCTGGAACGGCGTCATGGCATCGTCGCCGATCCAGGCTTCGAAAAAGTCGCCCAGAATGTACAACGCTTGCGCCGAGCGGGCGCGTGTGGCGAGTAAATCCAGAAACGCCCGGGTGATGTCCGGGCGCTCCTCTTCCAGATGCAAGTCTGAAATCAGCAATATCACTCAATGATCTCGGCTTTCTCGATGATCACGTCGTCTGCCGGGACGTCCTGGTGGCCAGCCTTGGACGTGGTGGCGACGCCCTTGATCTTGTCGACCACGTCGGTGCCTTCGATCACTTCACCGAACACCGCGTAGCCCCAGCCCTGTACGGTCTTGCCGCTGTGGTTCAGGAAGCTGTTGTCGGCCACGTTGATGAAGAACTGCGCGGAGGCCGAATGTGGCTCCATGGTACGGGCCATGGCAACGCTGTACTTTTTGTTCGGCAGGCCGTTGTCGGCTTCGTTCTGGATGCTCGGGCGCTTGTCTTTCTTTTCCTTCATGCCCGGTTCGAAGCCGCCGCCCTGGATCATGAAGTTGCCGATGACGCGGTGGAATACGGTGTTTTCGTAGTGGCCGGCGTTGACGTATTCGATGAAGTTGGCCACGGTCAGCGGCGCTTTCTCGGCGTTCAGTTGCAGAACGATGTCACCGAAGTTGGTGGTCAGTTTGACTTTGCTCATGGTCGGTACTCTTTCAAGGAATTCGTGGGTTTCGGGGCACAAACGCCCGCAACCGGTCTGGCTGCAATCGGCCAGGTTGGGCAGTTTAGCGTGCCGGGCACGAATTTCGAGGCAGTTTTTCATCTGGCTGTCGATTAAATTCAATCGTTTGCCGGCCTGGCCTGTCAGGTACTTGACAGCATCGGCTATGATACGGGCTTTGATTTATCAGGCCGCACCCGGCCGCGCACTTGTCTGTTCAAGGATCCTATGAGCAAGCCCACTGTCGACCCTACCTCGAATTCCAAGACCGGCCCGGCCGTGCCGGTCAATTTCCTGCGCCCGATCATCCAGGCGGACCTGGACTCGGGTAAGCACACACAGATCGTCACTCGTTTCCCGCCGGAACCCAACGGCTACCTGCACATCGGCCATGCCAAGTCGATCTGCGTGAATTTCGGCCTGGCCCAGGAGTTCGGCGGCGTCACGCACCTGCGTTTCGACGATACCAACCCGGCCAAGGAAGACCAGGAATACATCGACGCGATCGAAAGCGACGTCAAGTGGCTGGGTTTCGAATGGTCCGGTGAGGTGCGCTACGCCTCGCAATATTTCGACCAGTTGCACGACTGGGCGGTAGAACTGATCAAGTCCGGCAATGCCTACGTGTGCGACCTGACCCCCGAGCAGGCCAAGGAGTACCGCGGCAGCCTGACCGAGCCGGGCAGGAACAGCCCGTTCCGTGAGCGCAGCGTGGAAGAGAACCTTGACCTGTTCGCGCGCATGCGCGTCGGTGAGTTCCCGGACGGCGCACGGGTGCTGCGCGCCAAGATCGACATGGCCTCGCCGAACATGAACCTGCGCGACCCGATCATGTACCGCATCCGTCACGCCCATCACCACCAGACCGGCGACAAATGGTGCATCTACCCCAACTATGACTTCACCCATGGTCAGTCGGACGCCATCGAGGGCATCACCCACTCGATCTGCACCCTGGAGTTCGAAAGCCATCGTCCGCTGTACGAGTGGTTCCTCGAGCACCTGCCCGTGCCGGCCACCCCGCGCCAGTACGAATTCAGCCGCTTGAACCTGAACTACACCATCACCAGCAAGCGCAAGCTCAAGCAACTGGTGGACGAGAAGCACGTTAACGGTTGGGACGACCCGCGCATGTCGACGCTGTCGGGCTTCCGCCGTCGTGGCTACACGCCGGCGTCGATCCGCAACTTCTGCGAGATGATCGGCACCAACCGTTCCGACGGTGTGGTCGATTTCGGCATGCTCGAGTTCAGCATCCGTCAGGATCTGGACGCGAATGCCCCGCGCGCCATGTGCGTGTTGCGTCCGTTGAAGGTCGTGATCACCAACTACCCGCAAGACCAGGTCGAAAACCTCGAACTGCTGCGTCATCCGCAAAAAGAAGAACTCGGTGTGCGCAAACTGCCGTTCGCCCGTGAAATCTACATCGACCGCGATGACTTCATGGAAGAGCCGCCAAAAGGCTACAAGCGCCTGGAGCCGAACGGCGAAGTGCGTTTGCGCGGCAGCTACGTGATCCGTGCCGACGAAGCGATCAAGGACGCCGACGGCAACATCGTCGAGCTGCGTTGCTCGTACGATCCGGACACCCTGGGCAAGAACCCTGAAGGCCGCAAGGTCAAGGGCGTGATCCACTGGGTGCCGGCCGCTGCCAGCGTCGAGTGCGAAGTGCGTCTGTACGATCGCCTGTTCCGCTCTCCGAACCCGGAGAAGGCCGAAGACAGCGCGAGTTTCCTGGACAACATCAACCCTGACTCACTGCAAGTGCTGACCGGTTGTCGTGCTGAACCCTCGCTGGGCAATGCACAGCCGGAAGACCGTTTCCAGTTCGAGCGCGAAGGCTACTTCGTCGCGGATATCAAGGACTCGAAACCAGGCCAGCCGGTATTCAACCGTACCGTGACCCTGCGTGATTCGTGGGGCCAGTGATCAAGTCTTAAGGAAATACCGTGCTTACGATCTACAACACGCTCACCAAGAGCAAAGAAGTCTTCAAGCCGCTGGATGGCAACAAGGTGCGCATGTATGTCTGCGGCATGACCGTGTACGACTACTGCCACCTCGGCCATGGCCGCAGCATGGTCGCCTTCGACCTGGTGACCCGCTGGCTGCGGTTCAGCGGTTACGACCTGACCTACGTGCGCAACATCACTGACATCGACGACAAGATCATCAACCGCGCCAACGAGAACGGCGAGTCGTTCGAAGCGTTGACCGAGCGCATGATCGCCGCGATGCATGAAGATGAAGCGCGTCTGAATATCAAGAAGCCGGACATGGAGCCGCGTGCCACCGACCACATTCCGGGCATGCATGCGATGATCCAGGCCTTGATCGACAAGGGCTATGCCTACGCGCCGGGCAATGGCGACGTGTACTACCGCGTCGCCAAGTTCATGGGCTACGGCAAGCTGTCGCGCAAGAAGATCGAAGACCTGCGCATCGGCGCACGCATCGAAGTCGACGAGTCGAAGCAGGACCCGCTGGACTTCGTGTTGTGGAAGGCGGCCAAGCCGGGTGAGCCGAGCTGGGAATCGCCATGGGGCGCCGGGCGTCCGGGCTGGCACATCGAATGCTCGGTGATGTCCACCTGCTGCCTGGGCGAGACCTTCGATATTCATGGCGGCGGCAGCGACCTGGAGTTCCCGCACCACGAAAACGAAATCGCCCAGAGCGAAGCGGCCACCGGCAAGACCTACGCGAACGCGTGGATGCATTGCGGCATGATCCGGATCAACGGCGAGAAGATGTCCAAGTCCTTGAATAACTTCTTCACCATCCGCGACGTGCTCGACAAGTACCACCCGGAAGTCGTGCGTTACCTGTTGGTGTCGAGCCACTATCGCAGCGCCATCAACTACTCGGAAGACAACCTCAAGGACGCCAAAGGTGCCCTGGAGCGTTTCTATCATGCCTTGAAGGGACTGCCCGCCGTGCCACCTGCCGGTGGCGAAGCGTTCGTGGCGCGTTTCACCGAAGTGATGAACGACGACTTCGGCACGCCGGAAGCCTGCGCGGTGTTGTTCGAGATGGTGCGTGAGATCAACCGCCTGCGTGAAAGCGATCTCAATGCCGCGGCCGGCTTGGCGGCCCGCCTGAAGGAGCTGGCCAGCGTGCTGGGTGTGTTGCAGCTCGAAGCCGATGACTTCCTGCAGGCCGGTGCCGAAGGCCGCGTGGACGCGGCCGAGGTGGAGACATTGATCCAGGCACGCCTGGCGGCGCGGGCCAACAAGGATTGGGCCGAATCCGACCGCATCCGCGACCAGCTCACCGCCATGGGCGTGGTGCTGGAAGACGGGAAGGGCGGGACGACCTGGCGATTGGCGGACTGAGTCCACCCCGGTCCATGTGGGAGCGGGCTTGCTCGCGAAAGCGGTGTCTCTGTCACTGAGATGTTGAATAAGCCGCCGTCTTCGCGGGCAAGCCCGCTCCCACAGGGCCGGTGGCGTTCATCCAATTGTGGGAGCGAGCTTGCTCGCGATAGCGGAGTGTCGGACAACATGTTTGTCGGCTGATACACCGCCATCGCGAGCAAGCTCGCTCCCACAGTTTTTTTGAACGGTCCACAGGCATCGCATTCATTGAAAATCCCACAGTTTTTTTGTGCTCAGCCTGGCAATCATTCCTTTATGAGCTAGTACTGTCTGGTCGATTCGACATTCCCACTGTCAGGAGTCTTCCATGTTGGCTCATTGGTCCCTTGCGGCAATTCATCTGCTGGCGTTCGCCCTCGGGTTCTGGGCGGTGCTGACCCGCGGCACGGCGCTACGGCGCCTGGCGGGCGGTGTGGACGCGGTCCGGGGTGTCTTGGTGGCTGACAACCTGTGGGGCCTGTCGGCGCTGGTTCTGTTGGTGACCGGGGGGATGCGCGCTTTCGGCGGGTACGAAAAAGGCACGGACTATTACCTGCATCAACCGCTTTTTCACTTGAAGATGACGTTGCTGCTATTGATTCTGCTGCTAGAGATCGTACCGATGATCGCCCTGATCAAATGGCGGATGGCACTGCGCAACGGGCTGGCGATCGATCCTTCGAAAGCTGGTCGACTTGCACGGATCAGCCACATCGAAGCCTTGTTGCTGATCCTGATGGTCGTCGCCGCCACAGGCATGGCGCGCGGCGTGGGCTTGGGCTGACCGGCCGCGAACGCCTGCTTCGTCATCATTAAAACGAAACGTCTGACAGCCTTGCCAAGCGCCATGCCATTAGTATCGATTCACGGATGGGGTGAAAGAAGGCGGGGAGGGGCAGGGGGCGGCGCAGTCGGCCAGAATCTTTAGCCAGCCACTGCGACGATGCAAACGGGCTGGCTGCGGACTGCTGCAATGTTCAGGGAGTTTGCGGTTTATCAGGGGCGGTAAGGCCGGCCTGAATACGCTGATAGATCTCTTCACGATGCACCGCAACGTTTTTCGGGGCGTTGATGCCGATCCGTACTTGTTGGCCGCTAACGCCCAGAATGGTGATCGTGATGTCGTCACCAATGTTTATGCTTTCACCGACTTTGCGGGTGAGTATCAGCATGGTGTTCTCCTTGATTGCTTTATAGGGCACCTGATTCAGACAGTGCAGATGTCGGTACTGCTTATAGATTAGTGCTAAGTGTCACAATGTGGGTGCCTCTTTCTGACGTGCAGACGCAGCATTAATTCCCAGGGTGCGACTATACAGAGACGCCGGGCAGGATTCTCGTGTTTTGAGCATTGTTTGCGGCGATCTTGACGGGCACGGATGCTAAAATCCATGCCTCATGTCTTCCAGGGGAAACGTTGTGCGTAAATTGGCTTGGGTTATCGCGGTATGTGTGCTGGCAGGATGCGGTGAAGGGCGTGACGTCCAAGCACCGAAGCCGAAACCCGCCGCCACCTCCGCACCGGCCGTCGCTGCCGCGCCGCAGTGGGCCGTCGAGGTTCGTGGCGAGACACCGCAGGCTGTCAGCGACCTGACCGGTTGGCTCATCGAGCACAGCTTCATGTCCAACGTGGTGCGGGAGAACGGCAAGGAGCGCGTCCTGGTCGGCCCTTTCAGCTCCGAGGCCGAAGCCCAAGCCAAGCAGGAACAGGTCACGGCCGCCCTGGTCCGGGCGAAGAAGCGCAACATCGAGACGTTGGTGGTGGATTACCCGACGGCTCAATAATCGGGCAGCCCAAAACGTCAGCCTAGCCACAAAACCTGTGGGAGCGAGCTTGTTCGCGATAGGGACATGTCAGTCAACATCAACGTTGGCTGATCCACCGCTATCGCGAGCAAGCTCGCTCCCACAGTTGGTTTTGTGCTGTTCACGAATGCGAGGTCAACCGCAGGCCTTCATGTCCACCGGTCCCACGAACTCGTTCCCACGTCCCATGACACACGCCACGCTCTGGTTGCGCTGACGTTCCCAGCTTTCGACCGGGTAGGTCTTGTCCCAGGCTTCGTACAGGCGCCGGTCCTGTTTCGACAGGCGCAAGCCATACTGCTTGCTCATGTAGAAATAGGTCCGGGCGATCATCCCCCGGATGGAGGGGCGGGGCATGACCTTCTTGGCCTTGAAATCCACTTGGGTCAGGCATGAGCCGTATTGGCCCTTTTGCTCCGGCAGCCAGCCGAAACTGAAATTGCTGCGATCGCCATTCACTTCCCCGATGCTCGGCACCAGGTTGTGCAGGTCGGCCTCGGCCCGTTGATAGACGGGATCATAGCGGGTGCAGTTCTTGCGACCGCCTTGTTGCCAGCATTGACGCTGATGGCCGATCTGCCAGGCCGGGACGATATGCTCCCACTCGATGCGGGCGGCACGGCTGGCATTCTTGCGCGGTACGTAACCGCAGGCAGCCAGGTTCACGCGATTGCCGGTGTATTTGCAGCCACAGTAGAACTCGGTGGATTGCGGGGCGTAGAGTTTCCAGGCGATTTTCTTGGCTTCGTTGAAGGTGCGCGGGGCACCGGCCTGTGCGCCCATGGTAATGAACACAAGCAAAAAAGCTAAACAGCGAACACTCATCAGGCTCAATCTTCCTTCGGCACAACCCAGAAAACCTGCACACCACCATCGTCGCGATAGGCGAGGGTCACGTTGTCGTTCTCGTCGATTTCTTCCAGGAGGCGTTCCCACTCATCCACCGGCTCGTCGGGCAGGCGGAAGATCAACGCGGCCTTGGCTTTTTGCGCGGTGGGGGCGTTGATGATTTTCGAGACCCGGAGGCCGAGTCGCGTATAGGAATCTAAGGGGGTAGTTGCAGCGGAGGGGGTGGCCACAGGATTATCCTTATTAGGCTGTACGGGTATACAGTATTTAACCGTAGGCATTTACGCAACTACTTAAAATTCAAGAAAATCGTCTGACAGCACTTTTTTCGTTTTGGTGTAGGAGAAAGGAATTTTTTATCGGCTTGCGTAAACAGGTTGTCACCCGCTCAAGGTGGCGAAGCTATTGACTGATTTCATCGGACGCTAAAGAAAGTGCTTCGGCGGGCGATGTCCTTCGTAGGAATCCCCCTCTATGGAGTTTTGACATGTCGTTTTCCATCGGCTTTCCCAATGCGGCAGCGGTGACCATTGGCGGAAAATCCGCCGGCACCCTGAAGGCTTTGAGCGAGGCAGAAGACCAGGCCGCCGATGAGGCCCTGGGTGCAACGCAAGACTCGGGCAAGGTCCGCACGGGCATGGGCGTTGGCGCTGAAGCAACCGACCAGGCGCAGGAGAGCGGCAGCAGCCAGAGCGTGGCCGTCCAGGTGCTGCTCAAGCGGATGCAAGAGCTTCAGCAGCAGCTCAGGGAGCAGCAACAACAACTGGCCGCCGCCCAGGCGCGCGACTATGCCACGGAGGAAGCCAGGACCTCGGCGGTCATGGCCATCCAGGGGCAGATCGCCGACACCAGTGGCGCTTTGCTGGAAGTCACTGGCCACTTGGTCACGGAGTTGTCCAAGGGCAGCGGTTCGGGTTCGGTGGTCAATACGACGGCCTGAGCTTCTACGTTGAGCTGCGACGTTGCGGATCAAACCGCAACGTTGACAAATCTGCGAGGCCTTACCATAGTTCACTTCACGCAAACGTTTGCGCGGCGTTCCGTGCATTGATTTGCTCACAATAATCATAAGATCGGAGTGAACCCATGAAGTTGCCATTCGCTGGACGCCTTCTCGCTGTTGCCATGCTCGCGGCCGCGTCCGCCACGCTGCCTCTCTCCTCGGCATTCGCCCAGACCGCAGAAAAACCCAAGGTTGCCCTGGTCATGAAATCCCTGGCCAACGAATTCTTCCTGACCATGGAAGACGGCGCCAAGGCTTATCAGAAGGAACACTCCGCCGATTTCGACCTGATCTCCAACGGGATCAAGGATGAAACCGACACCGCCAACCAGATCCGCATCGTCGAGCAGATGATCGTGTCCAAGGTCGATGCCCTGATCATCGCGCCAGCGGACTCCAAGGCCATGGTGCCGGTGATCAAGAAAGCCGTGGATGCCGGCATCACGGTCATCAACATCGATAACCAGCTCGATCCGGCCGTGGTCAAGAGCAAGAACATCAACGTGCCGTTCGTAGGCCCTGACAACCGCAAGGGCGCGCGGCTGGTGGGCGAATATCTGGCCAAGCAACTCAAGGCCGGTGACGAAGTCGGCATCATCGAAGGTGTCTCCACCACCACCAACGCCCAGGCACGCACCGCGGGTTTCAAGGATGCGATGGACGCGGCGCAGATCAAGGTCGTGTCCCTGCAATCCGGCGACTGGGAAATCAACAAGGGCAACCAGGTTGCCGCGTCGATGCTCAGCGAATACCCGAACATCAAGGCACTGCTGGCCGGTAACGACAGCATGGCGGTCGGTGCCGTATCGGCCGTGCGTGCGGCGGGCAAGGCGGGCAAAGTGCAGGTGGTCGGCTACGACAACATCAACGCCATCAAGCCAATGCTCAAGGACGGTCGTGTCCTGGCGACTGCCGACCAGTTCGCCGCCAAGCAGGCCGTGTTCGGCATCGAAACAGCGCTGAAGATGCTCAAGGGCGAAAAAGTCGACAGCGGTACCAACGGCGTTATCGAAACTCCGGTCGAGCTGGTGACCAAGCCGTAAACCTGGCGACACAACGGTGCTCGCCCGTCCGGGCGAGCGCATTGGAGAGTTTGTTATGTCCGTTCGCGACCCGAACGCTGTCCTGTGCGTCAGCGGTATCGGCAAGACCTATGCCCAGCCGGTACTGACCGATATCAACCTGACGTTGATGCGCGGTGAAGTGCTGGCGCTGACCGGTGAAAATGGCGCCGGCAAAAGCACCCTGTCCAAGATCATCGGCGGGCTGGTGACGCCGACGACCGGGCAGATGCAATTTCAGGGGCAGGATTATCGTCCTGGCAGCCGGACCCAGGCTGAAGAGCTGGGCGTACGCATGGTGATGCAGGAGCTCAACCTGCTGCCGACCCTGTCCGTGGCTGAAAACCTGTTCCTCGACAACCTGCCCAGCCACGGCGGCTGGATCAGTCGCAAGCAATTGCGCAAGGCGGCCATCGAGGCCATGGCCCAGGTGGGGCTCGATGCGATCGATCCCGACACGCTGGTCGGCGAGCTGGGGATCGGTCACCAACAGATGGTCGAGATCGCCCGCAACCTGATTGGCGATTGCCATGTGCTGATTCTCGATGAGCCGACCGCCATGCTGACGGCCCGCGAAGTCGAAATGCTCTTTGAGCAGATCACTCGTTTGCAGGCGCGTGGCGTGTCGATCATCTACATTTCCCATCGCCTCGAAGAACTGGCGCGGGTCGCCCAGCGCATTGCGGTACTGCGCGATGGCAACCTGGTCTGCGTCGAGCCGATGGCCAACTACGACAGCGAGCAACTGGTGACCCTGATGGTCGGCCGGGAGCTGGGCGAACATATCGACCTTGGCCCACGCCAGATCGGCGCGCCGGCGTTGACCGTTAAAGGCCTGACCCGTTCCGACAAGGTCCGCGACGTGTCCTTCGAAGTCCGCAGTGGCGAGATCTTCGGCATCTCCGGCCTGATCGGGGCAGGGCGCACCGAACTGTTGCGGTTGATCTTCGGTGCCGATCCGGCCGACAGCGGCACGGTGGCGCTGGGTTCGCCGGCCCGGGTGGTGAGCATTCGCTCGCCGTCCGATGCGGTGGCCCATGGCATCGCGTTGATCACCGAAGACCGCAAGGGCGAAGGCTTGCTGCTGACGCAGTCCATCGCCGCCAACATTGCCCTGGGTAACATGCCGGAGATCTCCAGCGCCGGCCTGGTCAATGGCAGCGCCGAACTGGCCCTGGCGCAGCGCCAGGTCGATGCCATGCGCATCCGCAGTTCCAGCCCGACCCAGTTGGTGTCCGAGCTGTCGGGCGGCAACCAGCAGAAGGTCGTGATCGGTCGTTGGCTCGAACGCGATTGCGCGGTCATGCTGTTCGACGAGCCGACCCGTGGCATCGACGTCGGCGCCAAATTCGACATTTATGCGCTGCTCGGCGAGTTGACTCGCCAGGGCAAGGCGCTGGTCGTGGTGTCCAGTGACCTGCGGGAACTGATGTTGATCTGCGATCGAATCGGCGTGCTGTCCGCCGGGCGCCTGATCGACACCTTCGAGCGCGATAGCTGGACCCAGGATGACTTGCTTGCCGCGGCATTCGCCGGCTACCAGAAACGTGATGCGTTGCTCAACGAAGCAGCGCCTAGGGATTTTTCATGAAAACCGCATCTGCCGTCGGCAAATCAAGTGGCAACTTCTATGGCCTCGGGACCTACCTGGGCCTGGCTGGCGCACTGCTGGCCATGGTCGCGCTGTTCTCAACCCTGAGCAGCCACTTCCTGTCCTATGACACGTTCAGCACCTTGGCCAACCAGATTCCCGACCTGATGGTGCTGGCGGTCGGCATGACGTTCATCCTGATCATCGGCGGCATCGACCTGTCGGTGGGCTCGGTGCTGGCACTGGCGGCCTCGACGGTCAGCGTGGCCGTGCTCGGCTGGGGCTGGAGCGTCTGGCCATCGGCCTTGCTCGGCATGGCCGTGGCGGCGCTGGCGGGTACGGTCACCGGTTCGATCACCGTTGCGTGGCGGATTCCATCGTTCATCGTCTCCCTCGGCGTGCTGGAAATGGCCCGGGGCCTGGCGTACCAGATGACCGGGTCCCGGACCGCCTACATCGGCGACTCGTTCGCCTGGCTGTCCAACCCCATCGCCTTCGGTATCTCGCCTTCGTTCATCATTGCCTTGCTGGTGATCTTCATTGCCCAGGCGGTGCTGACCCGCACGGTGTTCGGTCGCTACCTGATCGGCATCGGCACCAATGAAGAAGCCGTGCGCCTGGCCGGCATCAATCCAAAACCCTACAAGATCCTGGTGTTCAGCCTGATGGGCTTGCTGGCCGGCGTGGCGGCGTTGTTCCAGATTTCCCGCCTGGAGGCCGCGGACCCGAACGCCGGCTCAGGGCTGGAACTGCAGGTGATCGCGGCGGTGGTCATCGGCGGTACCAGCCTGATGGGTGGGCGCGGCTCGGTCATCAGTACCTTCTTCGGCGTGTTGATCATCTCCGTGCTGGCGGCGGGCCTGGCGCAGATCGGCGCTACCGAGCCGACCAAACGCATCATCACCGGCGCGGTGATCGTGGTGGCGGTGGTGCTCGATACCTATCGCAGTCAGCGCGCCAGTCGGCGGGGCTGAGCCATGGCGACGATCAAGGATGTAGCAGCGCTCGCGGGGATCTCCTACACCACCGTGTCCCACGTGGTGAACAAGACGCGGCCGGTCAGCGAGGAAGTGCGGCTCAAGGTCGAGGCGGCCATCGAGCGCCTGGACTATGTGCCCAGCGCCGTGGCCCGGTCGCTCAAGGCCAAGACCACGGCGACCATCGGCCTGTTGGTGCCCAACAGCCTCAACCCTTACTTTGCCGAGTTGGCCCGGGGCATCGAGGATTACTGTGAGCGCAACGGCTATTGCGTGATCCTGTGCAACTCCGACGACAACCCGGACAAGCAACGCAGCTACCTGCGGGTACTGCTGGAAAAACGCATCGATGGCCTGATCTTCGCGTCCGCCGGAGGCGATGTCGGCCTGGCCGAGGGCCTGGCCAGCGTGCGTACGCCCATGGTCATCGTTGACCGTGGGCTTGATGGCGTCGACGCGGACCTGGTGCGCATCGATCATGAATACGGCGCCTACCTGGCGACCCGGCACCTGCTGGAGTTGGGACACCACGATATCGCCTTCATCGGCGGCCCGGCCGATACCAGCGTGGCGCAAATGCGCCTGGCCGGTTACTGCCGGGCGCTGAAAGAGGCCGGGATCGAACTGCCCGTCGAGCGCATGCTCGAGAGCGATTTCACCAGTACCGGCGGTTACCGCGCCGCCGCGCAACTGCTTGAACAGCTGCCGCCCAGCGCGATCTTCGCGGCCAACGACATGATCGGCATCGGTGTGCTGCGCGCCGCGGCCGAGCGCAATGTGCGTGTGCCCAGCGAACTGTCGGTCATCGGTTTCGATGACATCCAGATGAGCCGCTATGTCTACCCGGCGTTGACCACGGTGGGGCAGTCGATCCTGCAGCTCGGGGAAATGGCGGCCGAAGTACTGCTGCGGCGTATCGCTACGCCGGGCCTTGCCACCGACCAGCGGATCGTGACGCCGAGTATTGTCTTGCGAGAGTCGACTGCACCGCTGTCCGGTACATTCGCCCAATACCGCTGAACCGAATTGATGAGTACTGATGTATGCCAGCAAAAGTAGTGGTAATAGGCAGTCTGAACATGGACCTGGTGACCCGGGCGCCGCGCTTGCCCCGTGGCGGTGAAACCCTGATCGGCGAGTCGTTCGCCACCATCCCCGGCGGCAAGGGCGCCAACCAGGCGGTAGCCGTCGCGCGCCTGGGGGCGCAGGTGTCGATGGTCGGCTGCGTGGGTGACGATGCCTATGGCGAACAATTGCGCGGCGCGTTGCTGACCGAGGGCATCGACTGCCAGGCGGTCCGCGTGGAGACGGGCTCCAGCGGCGTGGCGCTGATTGTCGTCGACGACAACAGCCAGAATGCGATCGTTATCGTCGCCGGTGCCAACGGTGCGCTCACCGCCGAGGTCCTGGACGGTGTCGATGACGTGCTGCAAAGCGCCGATGTCATCATCTGCCAGCTCGAAGTGCCGGATGCCACCGTCGGTCATGCCCTCAAGCGCGGGCGTGAGTTGGGCAAAATCGTCATCCTCAACCCCGCGCCGGCTTCCCATGCGTTGCCCGCCGACTGGTACGCCTGCATCGACTACCTGATTCCCAATGAAAGCGAAGCCGCGGTGCTGAGCGGGCTGGCGGTGGATTCCCTGGAAACCGCAGAGGCCGCCGCGGCGCATTTGATCGCCGCCGGTGCTGGCAAGGTGATCGTCACCCTGGGGGCCCAGGGGCTGATGTTCGCCAACGGCGCCAGCTTCGAGCATTTCCCGGCCCCGCGGGTCAAGGCAGTGGATACCACAGCCGCCGGGGATACCTTTGTCGGCGGCTTCGCGGCAGCCTTGGCCAGCGGCAAAAGCGAGGTCGATGCGATTCGTTTCGGCCAGGTCGCCGCCGCGCTGTCGGTCACCCGCGCCGGCGCGCAACCTTCAATCCCTACGTTGCTGGAAGTACAGGCTTTCAAATCATGAAGAAGACGCCGTTATTGAATGTGGCACTGTCCCGACTGATCGCTTCCCTCGGCCATGGCGACAAGGTCGTCATCGGTGATGCCGGCCTGCCCGTGCCGCCCCAGGTCGAATTGATCGACCTGGCCCTGACCCATGGCATTCCTGACTTCGTCAGCACCTTGAAGGTGGTGCTCAGCGAAATGCAGGTGGAAAGCCATGTCCTGGCCGAGGAGATCCTCGACAAACAGCCGTTGGCCCTGGCAACCCTGGAGACGCTGAATGCCGAGGGGGCGTTGGGTGAGCGGGCATTGGTCAGCCATGAGCAATTCAAGGTCATCAGCCGACAGGCGCGGGCGATCATTCGCACAGGCGAATGCTCGCCGTACTGCAATATCGTGCTGGTCGCTGGAGTGACGTTCTAAATCCCGTTCAACCCTGCACAAGGAGTGCGCCATGCGCCGCTATGCTGAGAAAATGCGTCAATTGATCCGGAGTCTGCTGCTTTTGTCATTGATCACTGCAACGAGCGCCCAGGCGGCGGAAAAGATCGACCTGATCATCGACACCGACCCAGGTGCCGACGACGTGGTGGCGCTGCTGTTCGCCCTGGCGTCGCCCGAGGAGCTGCATATCCGTGCGCTGACCACCGTCGCCGGCAATGTGCGCCTGGACAAGACCTCGCGCAACGCTCGCCTGGCCCGTGAATGGGCGGGGCGCGAAGACGTGCCGGTCTACGCTGGTGCGCCGAAACCCTTGATGCGCACGCCCATCTACGCAGAGAACATCCATGGCAAGGAAGGCCTGTCGGGTGTCACGGTGCATGAGCCGAAGAAGGGGCTGGCCGAAGGCAATGCCGTCAACTACCTGATCGACACGCTGAAGGCGGCCAAGCCCCACAGCATCACCATCGCCATGCTGGGGCCGCAGACCAACCTGGCGCTGGCGTTGATCCAGGAGCCGGACATTGTCCAGGGCATCAAGGAAGTGGTGATCATGGGCGGTGCGCACTTCAACGGCGGCAATATCACGCCGGTGGCCGAGTTCAATCTGTTCGCCGATCCGCAGGCGGCCGAGGTGGTGGCCAAGAGCGGCGTGAAGTTGACCTACCTGCCGTTGGACGTGACCCACAAGATTCTCACCAGCGAGGCGCGCCTGAAGCAGATCGCGGCGCTGAACAACAATGCCAGCAAGCTGGTGGGCGATATCCTCAACGAATACGTCAAGGGTGACATGGAGCACTACGGCATGACGGGCGGGCCGGTGCATGACGCGACCGTGATTGCCTATCTGCTCAAGCCGCAATTGTTCTCTGGCCGTTCAGTCAATGTCGTCGTGGACAGTCGCGAGGGGCCCACGTTCGGGCAGACCATCGTCGACTGGTACGACGGCCTGAAGGCGCCGAAGAACGCGTTTTGGGTGGAAAACGGTGATGCCCAAGGGTTCTTTGACCTGCTGACCGAGCGCCTGGCGCGCCTGAAGTAACCTGCCTGGCTATATCGCGCGCCCCCAGGCTGACCTGCGGGCGCGTGCCTCAATCCACGGCGTCGACGATGCTCGGGTAGCGCTCGAATGTCTGCTGGATAAAGTTGCGGGCGACTTCTATCCCCAACTCTTTCACCAACAATTCTATGCAGATGATTGCCAGCTCCTCCGGGCTGCCCGGGCTATAGGAGCTGTGGCCCTCCGACCATTTGGCATTGATGGTGGCTTCGATACTGACGGTACTCATGGTCGGGCTCGCGAGTTGAAGGTCTGTAGGCTGAGTTAAACATTTTTGCCTGGGATTTGGCACTGCGACTTAGGCATTGGGGGAGGGCTGTGCGACACTTGTTCTTTTATTTTTCAAAGGAGCTTCGCCGTGCAGATAGATTTGAACGCTCCTGATGGCCTGACCATCGAGGCGGTTCGTCAATTGCTGGCCTCGGCCAGTGACGACGAGCATACCCAACTGCGCGTGACCAAGGACGGCATCGCCTATCTGTCCTCGGGTGTGGTCGGTGGCGTTGACATCGAGGGCTTGCGGTTTCGGCTCGAAACGTGGGCGAAGGGCTCGGGGTACGTCGGCCGGGTCGCTGCCAGCGACGAGGTCTGGGTCATGCAGATCTACAACGCGCTGAAGGACAACTGGCCCAATCCGCCCTTCGATTACATTGACGTTTATTGAGCCGCATTCATATCCAGTCACGATTCAGGCCTGAACAGGGCTGGGGGCTCAGGCAAACTGCCAGCTTTCCCGGCCTGATGGTTGCGCTGTTGAAACCAAGCGCTGTTTGGGCTGTCGCACGCTCTCTGTTTATTCATCGAAAAAAGGAGGCTTCATGCCTTGGAAGCTCGCGTCATTGAGTACTTTGCTGGCCGTCATGTTCTTGAGCGGTTGCAGCAGCACCTCTGAGTCGACCCCCGAACCTGTAGCGGCCGAGACCGGTCACAGCCGCTGCGAAGCAAAGGCCGCCGAATTCGCCATTGGCCAGAAGGCCTCGCCCCAGTTGCTGGAGCAGGCCCGTACCCGTGCCGGCGCGCAGAATGCCCGGATCCTCAAGCCCAACGACATGGTCACGCTCGAGTACCGCTCCGATCGCCTGAACCTCAATACCGATGCCAACCTGGTGATCAATCGGGTGAACTGTGGCTGATTGAGGGTTTTCAATCGCCCATAAAAAACCCCGTCACATGGACGGGGTTTTTTTGTGCGCCGAGAAATTACTCTGGGCGAACCTGTGCAGCTTGCATACCCTTTTGGCCTTTCTCAGCCACGAAGGAAACGGTCTGGCCTTCTTTCAGGCTTTTGAAACCGTCGCTTTCGATAGCTTTGAAGTGTACGAACAGGTCGTCACCGCCACCTTGAGGAGTGATGAAGCCGAAGCCTTTTTCATCGTTGAACCATTTAACGGTGCCGGTTTGGCGATTAGACATGGTGTATCTCCAAGAAACATATATTTTCAGTGTACTGTGCTGCTCAGGCCAACTGGGCACACCCGGGTATCATAGTCGAAATGTTCGATTTGGGAGCCCCCCGCAGGCGCTGTTTGCCAATCAGTCGTGTTTACTTTATCGCCCTTACCCGCTGAAAGGCCCGGTTTTAAAGGCTTTGAGCCGAACGTAAAGACGATAAAAAAAGCTGTAAAACCTGCATAAATAGTACGAAAAAGCGCTTTTTTTGGCCTTTTATCAGCCCTGGGCGGCCTTAAAGACTCCAGTTATTCACTTTTTCGCAGGCACGTTGGCCTTGCATTTGGCGATCTCGCCAAGGGCTTTCTGCTGCTGTTCAGGGGTGGCCTTATTGTCCATCAGCGCCTGGATATCACTCGCCGGGTAGGACTTGATGGCGTCGGCGCCACAGGCGCAGTGGGATTTGGCCGCCGCCGCGCCAATCTGCGGGGTAGCCGCCTGCGTGCATTGGGCCATGTATTTATCCCGCTCGCCCTTCGGCCATTCGGCGTGGGCACTCAACGGCAGCAGCAGAGCAATGGGGGCGACTACGGCGAACAGGGTATTGAGACGCATGCGGGGATGCTCCTTGTGGGTCGATGTTCTGTGATTCGAGGGCGCTAGGGCCGATCAAGTTCAGCACTCTGGCATAAAAGCGGACGATTTGCCTTCCTGTGACAGCCTTGTGCATCGATGACCGTTCATCTGTGCTAGCATGCCGGGCTCGGCTATTTCCAGGCTGCGGACGAGCGTTCGTCCCGGTGGCAAAGAGTCCGAATAACCCTGATTTGAATCCCAGTCACTCTGGTTCGGTTTTCCCGGTTGGCCGCAAGGCTCCTGCCGCTGTAAGGCAGGCGTTCGTCATTGAATGGCCTGGACTGGATCTTGTACTGGCTCATCCCAACCCACGTGACCTTTGGTAGGGGTCACCACTAGGAGAGGAGGCGCCATGCCAACTATTACTCTTCCCGACGGCAGTCAACGTTCGTTCGATCACCCGGTTTCCGTAGCCGAGGTCGCCGCATCCATCGGCGCGGGCCTGGCCAAGGCCACCCTGGCCGGCAAGGTCAACGGTAAACTGGTCGACGCCAGTGACGTCATCGACAGCGACGCCACGCTGCAAATCATCACGCCCAAGGATGAAGAGGGGCTGGAGATCATTCGCCACTCCTGCGCGCACTTGGTTGGCCACGCGGTCAAGCAACTGTACCCGAGCGCGAAGATGGTCATCGGGCCGGTCATCGACGAAGGCTTCTATTACGACATCGCTTTCGAGCGTCCTTTCACGCCGGACGACCTGGCCGCCATCGAACAGCGCATGCAGCAGCTGATCGAGAAAGACTACGACGTCATCAAGAAAGTCACCCCGCGCGCCGAAGTCATCGAAGTCTTCAAGGCCCGTGGCGAGGACTACAAGCTGCGTCTGGTGGAAGACATGCCGGACGAGCAGGCCATGGGCCTGTACTACCACGAAGAATACGTCGACATGTGCCGCGGCCCGCACGTGCCGAACACGCGTTTCCTCAAATCCTTCAAGCTGACCAAGCTGTCCGGCGCCTACTGGCGCGGCGATGCGAAGAACGAGCAGTTGCAGCGCGTCTACGGCACTGCCTGGGCGGACAAGAAGCAACTGGCGGCCTACATCCAGCGCATCGAAGAAGCCGAAAAGCGCGATCACCGCAAGATCGGCAAGCGCCTGGGCCTGTTCCACACCCAGGAAGAATCCCCGGGCATGGTGTTCTGGCACCCGAACGGCTGGACCCTGTACCAGGTGCTCGAGCAGTACATGCGCCAGGTCCAGCGTGAAAACGGCTACCTGGAGATCAAGACGCCGCAAGTGGTCGACCGCAGCCTGTGGGAGAAATCCGGGCACTGGGCCAACTACGCCGACAACATGTTCACCACCCAGTCGGAAAACCGCGACTACGCCATCAAGCCGATGAACTGCCCGTGCCACGTGCAGGTGTTCAACCAGGGCCTGAAAAGCTACCGCGAGCTGCCGATGCGCCTGGCCGAGTTCGGTGCCTGCCACCGCAACGAGCCGTCGGGTGCGCTGCACGGCATCATGCGCGTGCGTGCGTTTACCCAGGACGATGCCCACATCTTCTGCACCGAAGAGCAGATGCAGGCCGAATCCGCCGCTTTCATCAAGCTGACCATGGACGTCTACCGGGACTTCGGCTTCACCGAAGTCGAGATGAAGCTGTCCACTCGTCCGGAAAAACGCGTCGGCTCCGACGAGCTGTGGGATCGCGCCGAAGCGGCCCTGGCCGCCGCCCTCGATAGCGCGGGCCTTGCGTATGACCTGCAGCCGGGCGAGGGGGCTTTCTACGGTCCGAAGATCGAGTTCTCGCTGAAAGATTGCCTTGGTCGCGTCTGGCAGTGTGGTACCCTGCAGCTCGATTTTAACCTGCCGATCCGTCTGGGCGCCGAATACGTGTCCGAAGACAACAGCCGCAAGCACCCGGTCATGCTTCACCGCGCGATCCTCGGTTCGTTCGAGCGTTTCGTCGGGATTCTGATCGAACACTACGAAGGTGCGTTCCCTGCGTGGCTGGCACCGACCCAGGCAGTGATCATGAATATCACTGATAAACAGGCAGATTTTGCCGCCGAAGTCGAAAAAACTCTCAACCAAAGCGGATTTCGTGCCAAGTCCGACTTGAGAAATGAAAAGATCGGCTTTAAAATCCGCGAGCATACTTTGCTCAAGGTTCCCTTTCTCTTGGTTATTGGAGATCGGGAGGTCGAGATGCAGACTGTCGCTGTGCGTACTCGTGAAGGTGCTGACCTGGGCTCGATGCCCGTCGCCGAATTCGCTGAGTTCCTCGCGCAAGCGGTTTCCCGGCGTGGTCGCCCAGATTTGGAGTAATTATTATTAAGCGTGAAATGAGACAAGATAAACGAGCTGCACCGAAAGCCCCGATCAACGAGAATATCTCGGCACGCGAGGTTCGGTTAATTGGCGCTGACGGCGAGCAGATTGGCATCGTCTCGATTGATGAAGCGCTTCGTATTGCTGAAGAAGCAAAGCTTGATCTGGTAGAAATTTCCGCGGACGCAGTCCCACCGGTTTGCCGGGTGATGGACTACGGCAAGTCGATCTTCGAGAAGAAGAAGCAGATTGCCGCGGCGAAGAAAAACCAGAAGCAGATTCAGGTAAAAGAAATCAAGTTTCGTCCAGGGACGGAGGAAGGGGATTACCAGGTAAAACTGCGCAACCTGGTACGTTTCCTGAGTGACGGGGACAGGGCCAAGGTATCCTTGCGATTCCGCGGCCGTGAGATGGCCCACCAGGAGCTGGGGATGGAACTCCTCAAGCGGGTTGAACAAGACCTGCTCGAGTACGGTTCGGTCGAACAGCATCCTAAGATGGAAGGACGCCAGCTGATCATGGTCATCGCCCCGAAAAAGAAGAAGTAATCAACAGGGCACGGCAGGCCTTGCGATTATGTTTATCAACTGAATGCGGAGTATCCGAACATGCCAAAGATGAAAACCAAAAGTGGTGCTGCTAAGCGGTTTCTGAAAACTGCTAACGGTATCAAGCACAAGCACGCTTTCAAGAGCCACATCCTGACCAAAATGTCGACCAAGCGTAAGCGTCAACTGCGCGGTAGCAGCTTGCTGCATCCGTCTGACGTGGCAAAAGTCGAGCGCATGCTGCGCCTTCGTTAATTTTTGGATCAAGAATAGAGGAAGTAACTCATGGCTCGTGTAAAGCGTGGCGTCATTGCCCGTAAGCGTCACAAAAAAATTCTGAAACTTGCTAAAGGCTACTACGGCGCGCGTTCCCGCGTATTCCGTGTTGCCAAGCAAGCGGTAATCAAGGCAGGCCAATACGCCTACCGTGACCGTCGTCAGAAAAAACGTCAGTTCCGCGCTCTGTGGATCGCTCGTATCAACGCTGGTGCTCGTGTTAACGGTCTGTCCTACAGCCGTTTCATCGCTGGCCTGAAAAAAGCGTCCATCGAGATCGACCGTAAGGTTCTGGCTGATCTGGCAGTGAACGAAAAAGCGGCGTTTGCTGCGATTGTCGAGAAAGCTAAAGCCACCTTGGCTTAAGTACCCCCGGCAGTCACCCGGGCTCACCTCTGTGGGCCCAGGTGTCAAACGTCATAAATAGGGGAAGAGCCTTAAAGCTCTTCCCCTATTTTGTATCTGGAGTCTGTACATGGAAAACCTGGACGCGCTGGTCGCTCAAGCACTAGAGGCTGTGCAAAGCGCTGAAGATATCAATACCCTGGAGCAAATCCGGGTTCACTACCTTGGCAAGAAGGGCGAGTTGACTCAGGTGATGAAGACCCTGGGGAACCTGCCAGCCGAAGAGCGTCCGCAGGTCGGTGCGCTGATCAACGTTGCCAAGGAGCGTGTCACAGAAGTCCTCAATGCGCGCAAGGCATTGCTCGAGGAGGCGGACCTGGCTGCCAAGCTCGCCGCCGAGTCCATCGATGTGACCCTGCCTGGCCGTGGCCAGACCTCCGGTGGCTTGCATCCGGTGACCCGGACCCTGGAACGCATCGAGCAGTTCTTCACCCACATCGGCTACGGCATTGCCGAAGGCCCTGAGGTCGAAGACGACTACCACAACTTCGAAGCACTCAACATCCCAGGCCATCACCCGGCCCGGTCGATGCATGACACCTTCTATTTCAATGCGAACATGCTGTTGCGCACCCATACCTCGCCGGTACAAGTCCGCACCATGGAATCGCAGCAGCCGCCGATCCGCATCGTCTGCCCAGGCCGTGTGTACCGCAGCGACTCCGATATCACCCACTCGCCGATGTTCCACCAGGTCGAAGGCCTGCTGGTCGATCGCGACATCAATTTCGCCGACCTCAAAGGCACAATCGAAGAGTTCCTGCGGGTGTTCTTCGAAAAAGAACTGGCGGTGCGTTTCCGCCCTTCGTACTTCCCGTTCACCGAGCCCTCCGCTGAAGTCGATATGGAATGCGTGATGTGCAGCGGCAAAGGCTGCCGTGTCTGCAAGCAGACTGGCTGGCTGGAAGTAATGGGCTGCGGGATGGTTCACCCGAACGTGCTGCGTATGTCCGGTATCGATCCGGAAGAATTCTCGGGTTTTGCTTTCGGCATGGGCGCCGAGCGCCTGGCCATGTTGCGTTACGGTGTGAATGACTTGCGCCTGTTCTTCGACAACGACTTGCGGTTCCTTGCGCAGTTTCGCTAGGTCGCAGTTGGTAACGAATCTATTAGGAGAGCAGGATGAAATTCAGTGAACAATGGCTGCGCGGCTGGGTAAGCCCGCAGGTAAGTAGGGACGAGCTGGTTGCTCGCCTGTCGATGGCCGGTCTTGAGGTCGATAGCGTCACGCCGGCCGCCGGTGAATTCAGCGGCGTGGTAGTGGGTGAGGTGTTGAGCACCGAGCAACACCCGGACGCTGACAAGTTGCGGGTTTGCCAGGTCAGCAATGGCGCGGAAACCTTCCAGGTGGTCTGCGGCGCACCTAATGTGCGCCCGGGCCTGAAGATCCCGTTCGCCATGATCGGTGCCGAGCTGCCAGGCGACTTCAAGATCAAGAAAGCCAAGCTGCGTGGCGTCGAGTCCAACGGCATGCTGTGCTCCCAGGCCGAACTGCAGATCGGCGAGGGCAACGATGGCCTGATGGAACTGCCGGTTGATGCGCCGGTGGGCCAGGACATCCGTGAGTACCTGGGTCTGAACGATGCGAGCATCGAGGTCGACCTGACGCCGAACCGTGGCGACTGCCTGTCCCTGGCCGGCCTGGCTCGCGAAGTCGGTGCGTTGTATGCCGCCCCCGTGACGCGTCCGGTGGTCGCGACCGTGCCGGCGGTGCATGACGAAGTGCGTTCGATTGAGGTCCTGGCGCCGGCGGCATGCCCGCGTTACCTGGGCCGTGTGATCCGCAACGTCGACCTGTCCAAGCCAACACCGCTGTGGATGGTCGAGCGCCTGCGTCGTGCCGACGTGCGCAGCATCGACGCCGCTGTCGACATCACCAACTATGTGATGCTGGAGCTGGGTCAACCGTTGCATGCGTTCGATCTCGCCGAAATCAACGGCGGCATCCGCGTGCGCATGGCCGAAGAGGGTGAAAAGCTGGTGCTGCTCGACGGCCAGGAAGTGACCCTGCGCAGCGACACCCTGGTGATTGCCGACCACGCCCGCGCCCTGGCGATTGCTGGCGTCATGGGTGGCGAGCACAGTGGTGTATCCGCCACGACCCGCGATGTATTCCTGGAAAGCGCGTTCTTCGACCAGATCGCCGTCGCTGGCAAGGCGCGTTCCTATGGCCTGCACACCGACGCCTCACACCGCTACGAGCGTGGCGTGGACTGGCAACTGGCCCGTGAAGCCATGGAGCGCGCCACTGGCCTGCTGCTGGAGATCACTGGCGGTGAAGCCGGCCCGATCATCGAGACAGTCAGCGAACAGCACCTGCCGAAGATTGCACCGGTCACCCTGCGTGCCCAGCGCATCACCCAGATGCTGGGCATGGAAATGGCGCCGGCCGAAGTCGAACGCCTGCTCAGCGCCCTCGGCCTGAACATCAGTGCCGATGGGGCAGGGCAGTGGCGCGTCGAAGTGCCAAGCCATCGTTTCGATATCAGCCTGGAAGTCGACCTGATCGAAGAGCTGGCTCGCCTGTATGGCTACAACCGTCTGCCGGTTCGCTACCCACAAGCGCGCCTGGCCCCGCAAGCCAAGGCCGAAGCCCGTAGCGACCTGCCGGAACTGCGCCGCCTGCTGGTGGCCCGTGGGTATCAGGAAGCGATCACCTACAGCTTCATCGATCCGCGCCAGTTCGAGCTGTTCAATCCGGGTGTCGAGCCGCTGTTGCTGGCCAACCCGATTTCCAACGACATGGCGGCCATGCGCTCGTCCCTGTGGCCTGGTTTGGTCAAATCGTTGCAGCATAACCTGAACCGTCAGCAGGATCGTGTGCGTCTGTTCGAAAGCGGCCTGCGCTTCGTCGGTCAGCTGGACGGCTTGAAGCAGGAGTCGATGCTGGCTGGTGTCGTCTGTGGCAGCCGTCTGCCGGAAGGTTGGGCGCAAGGTCGCGATGTCGTCGACTTCTTCGACGTCAAGGCTGACGTGGAAGCGGTGCTGGGCTTCGCCGGCGCGCTCGACGCATTCACTTTCGTGCCAGGCAAGCACCCGGCGCTGCACCCAGGGCAGACCGCACGCATCGAGCGAGATGGGCGTGAAGTCGGCTATGTCGGCGCCATCCACCCGGAACTGTCGAAAACCCTGGGTCTCGACCGTCCAGTCTTCGTTTTCGAGCTGGTTCTGGCCGAAGTGGCCCAAGGGAAAATGCCGAAATTCCAAGAGTTATCGCGCTTTCCTGAAGTGCGTCGTGACCTTGCGTTGCTGGCCGATCGCGACGTTGCATCCAGCGCCGTGCTGGAGGTAATCCGTGAAAATGCAGGCGAATGGCTGACGGACCTCAGGCTATTTGACGTGTATCAGGGTAAAGGCATTGATCCGCATAGAAAAAGCCTTGCAGTTGGCTTGACCTGGCAGCATCCATCGCGCACTCTTAATGACGATGAGGTGAATACCGCAACGCAGAATATCCTCACCTCGCTCGAAAACAGGTTGAACGCCACGTTAAGGAAGTGACGTATGGGGGCTCTGACGAAAGCTGAGATGGCGGAACGTCTGTATGAGGAGTTGGGCCTGAATAAACGGGAGGCCAAAGAATTGGTCGAACTGTTTTTCGAAGAAATCAGGCACGCTCTGGAAGACAACGAACAGGTCAAATTGTCCGGTTTCGGCAATTTCGACCTTCGGGACAAACGCCAGCGGCCTGGCCGCAATCCGAAAACGGGAGAAGAAATCCCGATCACGGCTCGCCGTGTGGTCACCTTTCGTCCAGGGCAGAAGTTGAAGGCCCGAGTTGAGGCTTATGCTGGAACCAAGTCATAACGACGAACTACCCGTCATCCCGGGCAAACGCTACTTCACCATCGGTGAAGTCAGCGAGCTGTGTGCGGTAAAACCGCACGTGCTGCGCTATTGGGAGCAGGAGTTTCCTCAACTCAACCCGGTCAAGCGCCGCGGAAACCGCCGGTATTATCAGCGACAAGACGTGCTGATGATCCGGCAGATCCGTGCGCTGCTGTACGACCAGGGGTTCACCATCGGCGGCGCACGCCTGCGCCTCTCCGGTGATGAGGCCAAGGACGATACAACCCAGTACAAACAAATGATCCGCCAGATGATCGCCGAGCTTGAAGATGTGCTGGTGGTGCTCAAGAAATAAAATTTCTGCTTTAAATACTTCCAGTTTTCAAAAGCTTGCGATATATTCCTGAGCGTTCCGTTGAGAAGCGGAACAAGATTCACGCCTAGTCGGGGCGTAGCGCAGTCCGGTAGCGCACTAGCATGGGGTGCTAGGGGTCGAGTGTTCGAATCACTCCGTCCCGACCATATAATTCAAAGGGTTGCGAGATTTTATCTCGCGACCCTTTTTTATTTATAGATCCCTTGGCCCAGGTTGTTGCCGTTGTCAGTCGCTGCCGGCATTGATCGGGTTGGGTTGACGCTTCTCTATGGCGTGTTTGAGCAGCGCTGCGCTGCGGAATATGCCATGGGCGAATTTGCTGTAGGGCATGGTCAAGAAAAACGCCATGACCAGGCCGAGATGAATCGCCAGCATGAAGCCCAAGGCACTGGTTTCACGAAAAGCCAGTAGCGCCAGGCCGCTTGCGCTGACCAGAAACAGCAGTGCGATGAAGCCGCGATCCATGGGTTTTTGGTTCTCATCGCCGTGCGCAGGGTTGCGACGCAGGTTCAGCCAAAGAAGCCCCGCCGGACCGATCAGCAGGCCGATGCCACCGGCAATACCCAACATCACCGGCAAGCTGAAGATCGGATAAGGCGCCGACCACTTCAGCAGATAGTGAAAGAGCGTGGCGACACCGGTGGCGGCGAAGCACAGCATGAAGCCGTAGAAGGTGAGGTGGTGGAATCGGCGGCGCCACAAGGTGAATTGATCGTCGGCGTTATTGCAGCCTTCGCCATGACCGCCGTCCAGGTATTTGAGCTTCGCGATGTTGGCCGTAGCCTCCAATGCCGCGGACGTTTTCAACGGCAGTGGCGCTGCGACCGGTGAAACGTTGCGCCAGAAGCGCCGTACACCCATGGTCAGGGCGAGTACCGCAAAGCCGAACACTGAGCCAAACATCAGCGCCAGGGTGTTATGCGGGAAAATCTTGTAGAAGTCGCCCCCGGGAATGGCCGTGAACAGGTTGCCCATGAGCATCAGGGTCAGGCATAAAAACAACGCCAGTCCCCCACCGGAAGCCAGCGCCAGGGTCAGGCCGTTGCGCTGATACAACTTGCCCAGCGCTTGCGGCCAGGCGTATTCGGCGTAAGTATCCAGGCGCACTTTGGCCATGGCTTTGGGTATGTTGACGTCGAATTCGTGTGGGGCGGCGTACTGACAGGCGTGCAGGCACGCGCCGCAGTTATGGCACAAGTTCGCCAGGTAATGGATGTCGGCCTGAGTGAATTCCAAGCGCCGGGTCATCGCCGGAAATACTGCGCAAAAGCCTTCGCAATAACGACAGGCATTGCAGATGGCCATCTGCCGCTGGACTTCACTTTCGTCAAGATTCAACACCGGGATCAGCCCGTCCGACGCTTGGGGATCAAACAGTTGCATGTCGAGGCTCCGTGTTTGCAGATGAAATGCCAAAGCCCACCGAAGCGGCCGCCTGCGCACCGGCGATGCGGCCAAACGCGGTACCGATGGCCATGCCGATGCCGGCGGTGTAGCCCTTACCCAGAACATTGCCGGCCATCATTTCCCCCGCGACGAACAGGTTGGGGCTCGCTTTGCCGTTGAAATGCACGGCAGCGGTTTCGTCGGTAGCGAGCCCGAGGTAGGTGAACGTGACACCCGGTTTAAGCGGGTAGGCGTAGAAAGGTGGTTTCACCAATGGCCGCGCCCAATGGGTTTTGGCGGGCGTCAGTCCTTGGGTGTGGCAGTCGTCCAACGCGGTGTGATCGAACGTGCCAACGCGGCAGGCGCTGTTGTAGTCCTCGACAGTCTTGACGAATTTTTCTTGAGGCAGCTTCAACAGACGGGCAAGGTCTTGCAGGGTATTGGCGGTGGTTCCGGGAAAAACCGGCGGCATGAAGCGGCCGATGGCTTGCTGATCGATGATCGAATACGCCTGCTGACCGGGTTGTCCGGCCACCAGACGCCCCCAGATCGCATAACGTTTTGGCCAGAAATCCTCACCTTCGTCGTAGAAGCGTTCGCCATCACGATTGACCACCACACCCAGCGATACGCAGTCGATTCGGGTACAGATGCCGCCGTCGTAGAATGGCGCGCGGGCATCAATCGCGACCATGTGTGCTTGCGTCGGATCGCCGATCACATCTGCGCCCAGGTCGAGCATGCGCCGTAGCAAAATGCCGGTGTTGAATCGGGTACCCCGGATCAGGAAATTATCCGATGGCCATTCACCGCGTTCGTTCTGACCCCAGGCTTCGCGGAGCCATTCACGGTTGGATTCGAAGCCGCCGGCCGCCAACACGCAGGCCCGGGCTTCAATGCGTTCTGCGGCGAAACGCTGACCATCGACCTCATGTTCGCCCACATGGGCAGCGACGAATTTCCCCTCATCCAACTCGATGTCGGTCACTTGCGTGTTGTATCGAACTTTTACACCCAGGCGCTCGGCACTGCGGAAATACGCATTGACCAGCGCTTTGCCGCCGCCCATGAAAAATGCATTGGTCCGCGCGACGTGCAGCGCGCCGGACAGCGAAGGCTGAAAATGCACGCCGTGTGAACGCATCCAATCGCGGCAAGAAGACGATGCCCGAATTACAATGCGTGCAAGCTTTTCATCCGTGAGGCCACCGGTAACCTTCAACAGGTCTTGCCAGTATTCTTCTTCCGGATAGGCATCGATCAGCACGTCCTGCGGTTCGTCGTGCATGCATCGCAGGTTACGGGTGTGTTGGGAGTTGCCACCGCGCCAGATTTTCGGAGAGGCTTCCAGTAGCATCACGCTGGCGCCCGCTTCTCGCGCCATCAGAGCGGCGCACAAGGCAGCGTTGCCACCCCCTATGATTAAGACATCGATCATTATTGCTCCTCGATTTGCAAGGAAGCGGGAACGAAGTGCTCCTTGCGAGTGGGGAGAACGATAGGGTGGGGAGGGAGTGGTCGAAAGGCTGCTTTTGATACGGGGTGTTTAGTTTTTCTAAAGGCTTTGTCGTCAGCAGATGTCCTGGGTTGAAGGAGGATTACGCGTCTGCCCCTTCTATCCACGTAGCTCCAGGCCACTGTTTATCGACGACCAACTGTCGTGCAACATCGACGATGACCAATCGCGTTGCCAGCGCCGCCGGAGAGAGTTCGTCGTCAGCCAGCGTCGCCAGAAGATTACGCCGGCCCACGTGGAGATCGGCAATCCTGACCAGTGAAAGTCCGGACCCGTCTTTCAATGCAGCGGCCGCCCCCGGTTGTATCGTTGCCGCATGACCGGCCCGAACGGCGTTCATCAAAACAGCGAGACCGTCGACTTCCATAATGACATTGGGTGTTAGCCCGACCCGCTCGAACGCGCTCATTAATGCCGAGCGCAATCCATGTTGCGCACTGGGCATGACCAGCGGCAGGCCGCCGAGATCGGCTAACTGCACGCTGTCACCAGAAGGCGCTTGAGGGAGGCTGGGCGAGGCAATGACAAACAGCTTTTCATCCAGCAGCGGCGTCACGCTCCAACGTTTACCCCCTTCGAGCTGGAAGAGGATGGCCAAGTCAATTTGCCGTGCGTTGAGCTGCGCCGCCAAGTGGCCGGAAAGCATTTCCACCAAATGCAGTTGTATGTCCGGATAACGCGCACGCATTGCGTTGATCAAGGGCAACGCGAGCACCGTTGCGGTAGTTGGCGGTAAGCCGACACTGACATAACCGCTCATTCGCCCGCGATGGGCGGCCATGATGGCGTTTTCCGCCTGGCGTAGCGTCAATTGGGCATGGTGTAAAAACGCAAATCCGGCGCTAGTGGGCGTCACGCCGGTGGAAGTTCGATTCAGGAGGCGGGTGCACAGTTCGCTTTCCAACTTGGAGATTTGCTGACTGAGGGCTGACACGCCTACGTCCAGTTCAAGTGCCGCACGCCCCAGGCTGCCAAGCTCAATGATTTTTACGAAATAGCGCAGTTGTCTCAATTCCAATGTGGTTGCTCCCCGCGGATGTGTGAAAACCTGCCTCGGTGATACCTGCCAACGCACGCAACCAATACAGACTAGCCGCGTCATTCCAGATACCTACTTACTTATCGGGACTGACCCTCGCAAAGCGAGACCCTACGTACCAATCATTTCACCCGCGAGATCCGCCAGGGCGCGGAGCCTGTCCATCTGCTTCATGTCGTGGTGATAACCCATCCAGATATCGCGTCCTGGTGGTTCACTGCCGACGTCTACCCGTCTCAGGGCGGTCAACTGATCGCCAAGCACGCGTGGCAAGACCGCCACACCCAATCCGCGGGCGCACATCTGCGCCTGAACGGTACGGCTGCTGCTGGTGAACACGGTTTTGGCGCGGGGAAACATCTGCTGGAGCCAAAGCACGTCGGGGTAGTGAGCTTGCGCCGTGTTCATGAGGATCAACCCGAGACCTTTTCCCTCTTCCGAGGGTGGGAAGGGCAAGTGCGCGGCAACGTACAGTCCGTAGCTGAGTGTGGTCAGTCGACGTTGAACGATGTCCGGTTCGGTGAACGGCACGATGCGAAAGGCGATATCCGCATCGCGGCGAGTCAGATCGAACAGGCGATGTCCGGGGATCACCTCTGGAACGATCAGCGGGTACCTTCGCGACATTTCGTCGAGTACAGGGGCGAGCACATAGCAGGCGAACCAGTCCGCCGATGAAATTCGCAACAGTCCTTCAGGTTGATCGCTGTCGCCTGCCAGGTGCCGTTCAATGGAGAGAGCGCTTCGCTCCATTTCCTCAGCCAGCCCCAGAATTTTTTCACCGCTGTCTGTCAACACCAGACCTTGCCCGGTGCGGCGGAAAAAAACCTGCCCGCTGTGCTGCTCAAGGACGTGAAGCCGCCGTCCTACGGTGGGGTGGCTAACGCCCAGTTGCTTCGCGGCAGCGCCCAGCGAGCCGGTGCGGACAATCGCCAGAAAAACGCGCAAGTCGTTCCAGTCCATGGGCTCACCCCCAACAAAAATGAACGGCGAAGATGCAGCAATGGCAGTCCCGTTGCAACCCCATGGCGGAACAGAGCGGGCGGAAGTTGCCGCATATGCCCATTGCTGGAGGCGAACATTTCAAATCGGCTTTTGCCCCTGACTGAAGGCGCTGCACAACGGACGGTGGCCTTACAAAAATGTACGAGGAATGTGCATCCCTGGCAGTGCCGCCGTCGCTCGTTGACTTCGACAATAGACCCCCAACGACGGCAACAAACATGAGGCTTGCCGTTTGATCTGTCAGGCAGCGCACCTGAGTGAATATGAAGTCAGCCTGCGCTAGTCGTATCTTTCTGGAGTTGCCCAATGACATCCAAACTGGACCGCGGCCCAGCAGCCGAATCGCGCCGATGGTTTGCTTTCGCTGTTCTTCTCGTCGGCGCCTTTCTTCCGCCGCTGGATTTTTTCATCGTCAATGTGGCGTTGCCGTCCATTCGCAGCGGCCTGGCGATTACACCGGCGCAGGTCGAATGGGTCATTTCAGGTTATGCCGCCAGTTACGCCGTCTTCCTGATCACGGGCGGTCGGCTGGGCGACCTGTTTGGCCGCCGCCGGGTGTTCTTCGCGGGCATGGCCGGCTTCGGCGTTGCCTCCTTGATGTGTGGCCTGGCCAACTCGCCGACGGTGTTGATTGGCGGACGTGTGTTGCAAGGTCTGAGCGCTGCGGCGATGGCACCGCAGGGACTGGCGTCCATCCACAGCCTGTTCCCGGAGCATGAACGTTCGCGTGCGTTAGCGGTGTACGGCGCAACGATCGGCTTCGCGGCGGTGGTCGCCCAGGCACTGGGGGGCTGGCTGATATCGCTGAATATCTGGGACCTGCAGTGGCGTGCAGTTTTCTTGATCAATCTGCCCATCATCACCGCTGTGTTTATGGGCGGAATACGGCTGCTTCCCGATACCCGGAGCCAAGTTCCGGTGCCGCTGGATCGCATTGGCGTGTTGCTGTGTGCGCTGACGGTCGGGCTGCTGGTGGTACCGTTGGTTGAAGGCCGGGAAGCGGGTTGGCCCTGGTGGCTGTGTGTGTTGCTGCTCGGCTCGCCGATAGCCGCAGCGGCCTTTTGGCGCTACGAGATCGCGCTGGAGCGTCGGGGCGGCACGCCCTTGGTCAGTCCGCAACTCAGTCGAGCACGCGGCTTGGTGGCCGGACTGACGGGCGTACTGTTCTTCTACGTGGTATCGGCATTCTTCCTGACGTTTTCGATTTATCTACAGGACGCGCTGGGTGCAACGCCATTGGCCTCGGGGATGATGTTCATCCCGTTCGGCGTGGGCTTTCTGATTGGTCCTTTGACCACGCCCTTTGCCATCCGCTTGTTCGGCCGTTTTGTACCCGCCATGGGCATGACGCTCGAGGTCCTGGGATGCCTGATCCTGAGCGCGGCGGTCGCAGCCGCGCCGACAGGACAGAGCCCTCAATTGGCGTTGGTGATCCTGGCGGTGGGGTTACTCGGGTTTGGCCAGGGCTGGGCGCTGCCAACCCTTATTCGAACCGTGATAGATCGTGCGCCACCCGGCGGATCGGGAATGATCTCCGGTGTAGTCAATTCGGCCTTGCAGATCAGCGCCGCGCTTGGGGTGGCGGTGCTCGGTGGCGTGTTTTACGCACTGGCCGCTCCCGCGCAAAGCCCTTCCTCCCTTGCCACCGGATTCATTGCCACCCTGCTGGGCATTGCGGCTTGCCTGGTCGTTTCAGCGCTGCTGTCGGTTTATGCCTCGATGCCTCGTTCAACAAAAGCGGCTGCTCCTTTCGACGTTTCGATCAGCCCGAACCGTGACTGACGCCAGCGCCGAGCAGTAGCCAACTGTTCAACTCAGCCTAAATACGTTACTTAAAAGGAGTCAAAACATGACGGGTAAGTTTATCAATCAAGTAGCGGTCGTCACGGGCGGTTCGACTGGAATCGGCTTTGCGATTGCCCAAGCCCTGTTAGCCGAGGGCGCCAAACGCGTCTATATCACTGGACGTTCGGCGGCAACGTTGGACGCTGCGGCTACCGCATTGGGGATGAATGCCGTGGCAGTGGTGTCCGATGTCGCTCAGCAGACCGATCTGGATTCGCTCAAGGCATTGATCGAAGGCCGGGACGGTCAACTCGATGTAGTGTTTGCCAATGCCGGTATCTGCGAAAAAAATCCCGTGGGCGAAACGACTGAAGCCGCTTACTACACGATGTTCGATATTAACGTTAAGGGCGTATTTTTCACGATTCAGACGCTGTTGCCGTTGATGAAGGATGGCTCGTCAATCGTGCTGACCGCCTCCATTTGTTCCAGCAACGGGATGGAAGGCCTGAGTCTTTACAATGCGTCAAAGGCGGCGGTGCGTTCATTTGCACGTACTTGGGCCAATGAACTCAAAGGCCGAAAAATTCGCGCGAACGTGCTCAGCCCTGGCTTTACCAGGACGCCATTGATGGACAACGGACTGAAGATGGATGAGAGCCAGATCGAAGCCCTCAGAAATCATGTAGGACAAATCGTGCCGCTGGGCTACATGGCCCAGCCGGAACAAATAGCGTCGTCCGCACTGTTCCTTGCCTCCGCTGACGCCAGTTATGTCAACGGCGTAGAGCTGATGGTCGACGGTGGCCTCTCACAAATCTAAGCGATGTCCGGTTGTGTCACTCAGGCAGCGGGGAATAAAAGCGAAAAGCGGATGGTCCCGGGCTTGGGCTGTTCGACACTCACAGTACCACCGTGCAATTGCATGATCGCCATGACGATGGCGAGGCCGAGGCCGTAGGAGTCGGAGCTTTGGTGACGGGAGGCATCGCCGCGGTAAAAACGGTCGAACAGTTTGCTCAGGGTTTCGTCGCTTAGCACGGGGCCCTGATTCTCCACTTCAATTCGGCATCCGCCGTCGACTGCAACGACGCGCATCAGAATTTCACTGCCTTCGTCGGCGTAGCGAATCGCGTTGGCGACCAGATTGCTCAGCGCTCGGCGCAGCAGCAAAGGGTCCGCGTGCACGGTGCCATCGCCCAGAATCTTGATGGACATCTGCCGCTCTTCGGCCAGACCTTCGAAATAACCCGCGATGCGCTGTGATTCGTCATGCAGCGACAGTGGCTGGCGCTCGACCAGCGATTGCGCTTCGTCGGCGCGAGCGAGGAACAGGATGCTTTCGACGATCCGGGAAATACGCTCCAGTTCCTCAAGGTTCGAGGCGATAAGCGCCTGGTAGTCATCCTCGCTACGGGGCTGGCGCAGGGCGACCTGGCAATGCCCCATCAACGAACCCACTGGCGTGCGTATTTCGTGAGCCAGGTCGGCGGAGAACTGCGTCAGTCGTTGATAACCCTTGGCAAGGCGATCGAGCATCGCGTTGTAGGCGTCACTCAATTGTTGCAGTTCAACCGGTGTGTCGGCACTGTCCATCCGACTGTCGAGCCGCTCAGGCGTTATGTTTGCCGCATGGGCGGCCATTTTGCGCAACGGGCGCAGACCGCGTCGCAGCAGCACGTAACCGAGCACCGCCGTGAGCAGAAAGGCCAAGGTCACGGCCAGGTAAATACGCTCGCGAAACGCCGCGAGCATGGCCATTTCCTTGCCCATGATGTGCGCGGCAGTCAGGCGAACTTCGCGCCCGCCCGAGGTGGTTTGTACGGAAGCGGCGCGCAGCGGTACTCCGGAGTCGGTCACGCCGCTGCGCAGGTCGTTGACGCTCAGCTTCGCCTCTTGGCCGATCACGGGCAGATCGGGCAGCGTGACGTTCAATGGATTGACCAGGATCACCGGCTGCTGCCCGGGCTCCTCGATGATGAAAATATCGTCTTCGCTGTCGAGCATGTTCTTGAAAATCTGCGGGCTGTCACGCAGCTTCTCGATGGCCAGTTCGTAATGCAGCAATTTACGGAAGTGATCCAGGCGGCCCATGACCGCGTGATCGCTGTAGATCAGTACCGAAGCTTTCATCGACTGGTACAGATAAAACCCGGCCCCGGCCACGGCGAGCATGGCCACCAGCGAGAACGCCAGGGTCGAGCGCAGGGTCAGGGATGGTTGGCGTCGGGTCCGCATGGCCTCACCTCGCACACATAGCCGATACCGCGAATGGTATGGATCAGTTTGATCGGGTAGGGCTGGTCGACCTTGCTGCGCAGGCGTTTGACGGCCACGTCCACGACGTTGGTATCGCTGTCGAAATTCATGTCCCAGACTTCCGAAGCAATTTGCGCCCGGGACAGGACATCGCCTTCGCGGCGCAGAAACAGATGCAGCAGGGCGAACTCCTTGTTGGTCAACACAATCACTTGCTGCTGGCGCGTGACGCGGCGACGCACCAGGTCCAGCTCCAGGTCGGCGATGTGGAAATGATCGGCTTCGCGCACCACGCCACGGCGCAGGATGGTGCGAATGCGCAACAGCAATTCGGTGAAGGAAAACGGTTTGACCAGATAGTCATCGGCGCCCAGTTCCAAACCGCGAATGCGGTCATGCAACTGATCGCGAGCGGTGAGAAAGAGCACCGGCACATCTTGCTTGGCGCGCAATAGCTCGATGATTTGAAATCCGTCGATGCCGGGCAACATCACATCCAGCACGATCAGGTCGTAGGACGTTTGCAGTGCCATATGCAAGCCATCGGCGCCGTGCTGGGTCCAGTCGACGTTGTAGCCGGACTCGCCAAGTCCCTTTTTCAGGTACTCGCCGGTTTTGGTGTCGTCTTCGATCAGCAGGATATGCATCGTCAGGGGGCGCTCGGGTCTCTTTTATAACGGGATTCAACCCGCAGTATCGGCATCTCAGGATTGCAGTGTAACCAGCTGAGAAGGTTGAGTCGGTTACATTTCTGTCATTCGTAAAGGCGTCGTTGCGAATGACAGAAATGTCATTCGGCGGTCATCGTGAGGTCCCGATCCGGGGGCGAGGATAGCGGCACTTAAACCCGTGAGGAATTGTCGCAATGAAGCTCAAGACTGCTCTGTCCACCACCTTCGGTTTGCTGATGCTCAGTGCTGCTGTCATGGCCACTGCGGCCGATATGCCGGTGATCAAGCCGCTGCGGGGCACCGTCGAAAGTGTCAGCAACAACACGCTGACCTTCACCACCCGCTCCGGCGCACAGCAGACCATAGGCCTGACTGACAAGACCGGTATCAACCGGGTATCAAAGACTGATATCGATTCGATCAAAGCCGACAGCTTCGTTGGCTCTGCGGCCATTCCACAGGCCGACGGTTCGCTGAAGGCGCTGGAAGTCACCGTATTCGAGTCCAGCCTCAAGGGCAGCGGTGAAGGTCACTACGGTTGGCAAAATGCGGATGGCAGCACAGGCACCATGACCAACGGCACCGTGGGCAAATTGTCCAAAGCCAATGGCCGCACGCTGACCGTCAATTACAAGGGCGGCGAGAAGCAACTCGTCGTGCCGGAAGATGTACCCATCGCCTACGTAGAACCAGGCAAAGCCAGTGAGCTGGTCAAAGGCGCGAAAATTGTCGTGTTCCCGGCCGAGGGCGGCACAACCGCACGCGGTATTGCCGTCGGTAAGGATGGGTTCCAGCCACCGATGTAATCACCTGAACAGGTTGGAGCGACGTCGTCCGGCATCGCTCCAGCGCACGGATGGTTTCTGAGTGGGAAAAACATGAGTAAAGAATCAATCCATTCCTGGCCCGTCCGCCTCACCCATTGGCTCAACGCCATCGGCATGACCTGCATGTTCATGAGCGGTTGGGCGATTTACAACGCCTCTCCGTTGTTCGCCTTCAAGTTTCCGGTGGCGTTGACGGTGGGTGGCTGGCTTGGCGGCTCACTGGCCTGGCACTTTGCGTTTATGTGGCTGCTGTTCATCAACGGCCTTGTCTATGTGCTGTACGGGTTGATCAGCCGCCATTTCAAACGTGATTGGTTGCCGATCAGCTTCCCAGCGCTAAAACATGATTTGACCGATGCACTGCGTTTTCGACTGGTTCACGAGAAGGGCGTTTACAACGCGGTGCAGCGCCTGATGTATTGGATGGTGCTGGCGGCAGGGGTACTGGTCGTCGTCTCGGGGCTGGCGATCTGGAAGCCCATCCAACTGCAAGAACTGGTCGCGCTCCTGGGCGGCTACGACATTGCCCGGTACGTGCATTTCGCGGCGATGGCGGTGATTGGCGCGTTCGTGATTGTGCATCTGGCTTTGGTGATGCTGGTGCCGAAAACCTTGCTGCCCATGATCACGGGTGGCGTACGGCCCATTGAAAGCGGAAAAACCGACCATGATTGAGCCCGAAAAGCGCGTGATTCAGCGCATCAAGCTTGAGCCCGCACAGCAGCTTCAGCTGGAAAATATCCAGCGCCGGAACTTTCTCCGGGGTGGCTTGACCGTCGGTGCGATGGCGATGTTGAGCGGTTGTAACCTGCAGGACGGCGATCAGGTCGATAAGGTGCTGTGGGCGATGTCGCGCTGGAACGACCGGGTTCAGGCCTGGCTGTTCAGCGGGCAGAAACTGGCGCCGACCTTCACCAAGGCGCAAATGACCACGCCATTTCCATTCAATGCATTCTACGGTCAGGACGATATACCGGAGGTGGACCTGTCCGATTATTCGCTGGCCGTCTCCGGACGGGTACGGGACAAGGCGCCGTGGACGCTCGAAGGCTTGCGCAAACTGCCGCAGCGCACTGACATTACGCGTCTGATTTGTGTTGAAGGCTGGAGCGCCATCGGGCAGTGGGGTGGCGTGCCGCTGAAAACCTTCCTGGAACACATTGGGGCCGACACCACGGCTAAATTTGTCGGCTTCAAGTGTGCTGACCGTTATTACTCCAGCCTGGACATGCCGACGGCATTGCATCCGCAAACGCTACTGGCACTGGATTACGGCGAAGTCGCGTTGCCGCCGGAGTATGGCTATCCACTACGGGTTCGAGTACCGACCAAGCTGGGCTTCAAAAATCCCAAGCATATCGTTGAGATTTTCGTCAGCAATGATAATCCAGGCGGGTATTGGGAAGATCAGGGCTATAACTGGTTTAGCGGGATCTGATGAAGCAAAAAGCGTAAATACTCGAGACCTGCCCCCCCCCAACCAATCAGCGATTCGTCTGCATCCCGCTAGGCCAACGCGTCGCGCTTGGCGAAGATGCTTGCCATTTGCGCAGCGTTCTCGGTTCCCCAGGTGCACAGGGGAACGATCGCCTCAGCCAGGCTATGGCCCAGGGGGGTCAACGTGTAGTCCACGCGCGGGGGCACTTCCTTGTAATCGGTCCGTGCAAGCACCTGATCGGCTTCCAGATCCTTCAACTGCTGGATCAGGACCTTGTCGCTGACGCCAGGCATCAAGCGCTTGAGCTCGCCATAGCGTTTCGGGCCGCCGCGCAGGAAAAACAGGACCAGCGGTTTCCACTTGCCCGAGATGATGCGTAGCGTGGCGTTGAGCCCGCAACCGGTGTCGCAGATTTCAGATGTCGTTGTCATTTTTTTATACTTACCAAAAGGTGCATACTTGTCCTTAGGTTATCAGCGCTGCATCCTCGTCTCAAGCAAGCAATTTCCTGCTTGGTTACAACGCCAACGAAGGATGCACATCATGACCAGACTGAATGGGAAGACCGCCGTGATCACCGGCGGCGCTACCGGCATCGGCCTCGCCGCCGCGAAGCGCTTCATCGAGGAAGGCGCCTTCGTCTTCATCTTCGGCCGCCGCCAGGAAGCGCTCGACGCCGCCATGGCCGACCTCGGGCCCAATGCCCGCGCGGTGAAGGGCTCGGTCTCCGATCTTGCCGACCTCGACCGACTCTACGCGGCGGTAAAGGCCGAGCGCGGAACCCTCGACATCGTCTTCGCCAATGCCGGCACGGGAAGCCCGCTTGCGCTCGGCAATATCACCGCCGAGCACATTGACGAAACTTTCGAGACCAACGTGAAGGGCTTGATCTTCACGGTCCAGAAGGCGCTGCCGCTGATGGGGCAGGGCGGTTCGATCATCCTGACCGGATCGAGCGCCGGCACCACGGGCGCCCCGGCATTCAGCGTCTACAGCGCAAGCAAGGCGGCAGTGCGCAACCTCGCCCGGACTTGGGCGCAGGACCTGAAGGGCTCCGGCATTCGGATCAACGTGCTATCGCCCGGGCCGACGGCGACCGAACTCGCGAAGGCAGCGCTAGGCGAGGAAGGCATGAAGGTTTTTGCCTCGATGAATCCGCTCCAGCGCATGGCCGAGCCGATGGAGATCGGTGCGGTGGCCGCCTTTCTCGCGTCGCAGGACAGCAGCTTCATGACCGCCAGTGAGGTCGCCGTCGACGGCGGCCTGGCGCAAATCTGATTCGCTACGCCCGGGCGGTGACTCCACTCCATCCTTGGAGCCCGCAGGGCGTGGCAGACCAAAGGAGATTTTTATGAGTTACGCAATCATCGGCTTTGGCAAGCTCGGCCAGGCGCTTGCCAAGGCGTTTGCCCGCAAAGGCATCGAAGTATCCGTTGCAACCACACGCGACCCGGAAAGTTTTGCAGCCGATGTGGCCGCGATAGGCCCCGGGATTATTCCAAAAACACTGGCGCAAGCCATCGAAGCGGACGTCGTCTTCTTGGCGGTCCGTTACGAGTCGCACCGGGAAGTCGCAAAGGCGCTGCCGACCTGGAAGGGCAAGACCATCATCGATGTGACCAATGCCTACGGTGTGCCTCCTGAGGAACTGGGAGGACAGCCTTCCTCCAAGGTCGTTGCGCAGGCCTTCGCGGGCGCAAGACTGGTCAAGGGCTTCAACCATTTGGTCGCTGCCGTTCTAGGCCAGGACCCGGCCGTACAGGGGGGCAGGAGAGTCGTGTTCCTGGCGAGCGACGATGACGACGCCGCCACGGAGATTGGTGCGCTTGCGGAAAATCTCGGTTTTTCGCCGGTCAAACTTGGCGGGCTTTCGGAAGGTGGACTGCTGGTGCAGGCGCGCGGCAATAGCTGGGGACAACTGATCTTTAAGGATTTGATCAAGTTCGATTGATTGGACAGGTGGCAATTGCGCGGTGACAGGGCGCGTTTTGCCGCCTTGTTCACCCCCCACCCTCGGGAAAGATGCACCCGCCATTGCGGACCAGCGCCTTCACTTCCTCGCTCACCCGCATCGGATCTTGACTTAATCGAGCGACAAACTCCTCGCGGCGCCGCACGTACGACTTCGAATCATGCTTCGCGCTCCAGAGCACAATGTTGATCACGATGGGAATGAGGTCCAGACCTTTCTCGGTCAACGTGTAGAAGTCCTTGCGTCTGTCGTCGGGACTGGGGGCCTTCGAGAGAACGCCTTGTTCCTCCAGGAAGGCAAGTCGGGAAGCAAGGACATTGGTCGCAATTCCCTCTTCCGATTTCAGGAAGTCTCCATAGGTTTTCTTTCCAACAAAAATGATGTCGCGAATGATCAGGAGCGACCACCGGTCGCCGAAAATCTCCACGCCGTAGTTCACCGCGCAATGGGACCGGAAGTCTTCTTTAAGGGTCTTTTTCATGGCGGGATCTTAGCATCACTTGCGTCGTGCAAGTAAATTTCTGTGATTCACTTGCTTTTTGCAAGTGATGCGACCAGCATGGATCGTACGTTGAATGAGGTCGACGGAACACGCCGGCAGTCTTTCGAATGCTCAACCCATCTCTGTAAGGGAACTGCACATGAGCACTATCAGCAGCATCGGCTCGGGTGACGTGGCCACAGCGATCGGCGGCCTCGCCGCCAAGGCCGGACATATCGTCGAGGTGATGAGTCGTGACGCCGCCATGGCATGGGCGCTGGCCACGCTAGACCTCCTCGCGTCGAACGCCATCACCCGCCAGGCGCTTGGCTGGCACCCCGTACAGCCCGGTCTGATCGAGAACCTCGACATCGGCCATTACTTTGCGCCGACTGACTTGAGCTGACGTCGGGGCGTTGGATCGCTACTGCGCCCGGCACAGTCTCCCTGACAGCTTTTCCCGTACCCCATCACCCATATGAGGAACACGCATATGCACGTTTTTGTTACCGGCGGCACCGGCCATTCCGGTCCGTACGTCATCGCCGATCTTATCGCCGCCGGCCATGAGGTCACGGCCCTGGCTCGGTCCGACAAGGCCGCGGCGCAGGCGGCTGCGCTCGGCGCCAAGGTTCATCGCGGCAATCTCGAGGATCTCGACGGGCTCAAGGAAGCGGCCGCAGCGTCGGACGGCGTCATTCACCTCGCGCACCGGCAGGACCTGATTCCAACCGGCGGGATCAACGCCGTTGCGGCCGCGGAGCTTGAGATCATGCTCGCCTATGGCGAAGCATTGGCCGGAAGCGCAAAGCCGTTGGTCGTGTCGGGAAGCGTCGGCTCGCCCGGGTGGGAGGGGTTGGGCCGGCCGGCCACCGAGGAGGATCCGCCCCTTCCCGGCGGCGATCCATACAAGAACACCCTGCGGGTTCGGAACATCGTGGAAACCACGGTGATCGGTCTCTCCGAAAAGGGCATACGGTCTTCGATCGTGCGGATCCCTGAGATCATGCACAGCTCCACCGATAACGCCGGCTTCCTTCCACTCTTGATCGGGCTAGCCAAGGAAAAGGGGGTTGTCGGCTATCCCGGAGACGGTGCCAACCGTTGGGGGGCCGTGCACGCCCGTGACCTTGCCACCGTGTTCCGCCTGGCGCTGGAGAAAGGCGCGGCGGGCAGAAGCTGGCATGCAATCGCCGAAGTGGCTGTCCCGTATCGCCAGATCGCCGAAGCCATTGCCAGCCGGTTGAATCTGCCGGCGGTGTCGATTCCCGCGGACGTGCTGATGCTGCCTGGCTACTTCGGGTTCCTTGCGAACTTGGTCACGCTGGACACCCCGACCTCGAACGCCATCACGCGCCGGGTTCTTGGCTGGGAACCGACCCAGCCCGGACTCTTCGCCGATCTTGATAACGGTCATTACTTCCCGGCCGACTGATGACGGCAAACCGTCGGGTCACTGCGCCCGGCGGGTGGCCCAGGCCGCGACGGCGTAACCCGTCCGGAAAATCTGGAAAACACCCTGATTCATAACGGAGACTGAACATGAGCACCATCAGCATCATCGGTTCGGGAGGCATGGCCACGGCGGTGGCTGGCCGTATCGCCAAGGCCGGACACACCGTCGAGGTGACCAGCCGCGATCCCGCCAAGGCGCAGGCGCTTGCCGACAAGCTCGCATCCGCAGCGATCACAGGCACTTACGGCGCCACTCCGGCGGGCGACATCGTTATTCTCGCCGTGCCATACACCAGTGCGGTGGCGGTGCTGGCCGACTTCGGGAATGCGCTCGACGGTAAGGTGATCATCGATATCACCAACCCGATCGCTCCCGATCTCTCGGGCCTCGTTACCCCCCACGGCAGCTCTGGCGCGCAGGAGATCGCCAAGGGCGCACCGGCCAGCGCGCATGTCGTCAAAGCGTTCAATACCCTCTTCGGCCGAGTACTTGCCAAGGATGAACGCCTCGATGCGTTCATCGCGGCGGACGATGCGGACGCCAAGGCACGGGTCTCGACCTTCCTCGAGAGTCTCGGGCTGCGTCCGTTGGATGTCGGCGGCCTGCAGATGGCCCAGTCGCTCGAATGGCTCGGTCTGATGATGATCGGCCTGGCTAAAAACGGCGCCGGCACCTGGGACATCGCCATGAATGTCGATATCGGCTGAATCACCGACACCACGTCCTCACCAGCAGGCCCATGCCTAAAAAATACCCCCGCATTGCCTGGGTGGCAGGGCTGAAAATCCAGAGCCGTTTCCAACGTTCCTGCTTCATCCACCAGGTTCTGTCATGGACGAAAACGGCCCCAGTGCTCATCCAACAATACGTCCGGTTATCGTGGCTTACCTTGAAGCACTGTTGCGAGAATCGGTCATGGCCGACAAGGCCACGGAGGTCGCTGCTGTGCGTGTTTCTACACCTAACTTCACATACACATGTTCCAGATGTTTGTTCACGGTGCGTGGGCTCAGATCTAGAATGGTGCCGATGTCGCGGTTGGTCTTGCCGCAGGCCACCCAGCGCAGAACCTCGACTTCCCGACCGGTGAGCTGAAAGCGTGCCGACAGCACCCTGTGCGCCGGCTCGTCGTCCAGGCTCGGCGGGGCTGGCTGTGACGCCGCTCGGGCCGACAGCAGGATGCGCGAGGTGCGCAGGTGCGCGGCGACCCGGGCCAGCACTTCGTCGGTCTGGATCGGCTTGGTCACGTAGTCGCTGCCACCCACTTCAAAGCCCTGGACCACATGCCTGCTTTCCGTCAGCGCGGTCATGAACAGCACCGGAATATCGGCGTTGGCCGGTTGCTCCTTGATCCGCCGGCAGGTCTCGAAGCCGTCCAGGCCCGGCATCATCGCATCCAGCAGGATCAGGTCTGGACGCCGGCGTTCGATGCGGTTCAGGGCGCTGAGCCCGTCGAGGGCCACCAGCACCATGTAGCCGGCATCGTTGAGGGCGTCGGAGAGCATGGCGAGGTTGTCCGGGGTGTCGTCCACAATCAACACGACACCGGGTTCAGCGACTGTGGTCAGTGCATTCATCTTCTGCCTCCTTGAGGGCGCGGTTGATTTCGTCCAGGCGAAAATTTTTCAGCAGCTTGCGTAGCGAACTGATGAAAGGGGCGGTGGCTGGCGTCTCGGCCTGGATGGCGTCGAGTTTTTCGTGCAGACCGCGTACGTAGCCGATGGCGCTGAGTTCGCCGAGGGCGATGAGGTCAGGCTGTGAGGGCAATATCCCCGGTTCGGGGAATGTCGCAGGGGCTGGTTTTTCGCGGCGCAGCCAGTGCAGGTCGAGCTGTTTCTGGATCCGCTCAAGCAGCTCCGGGGTGTGTACCGGCTTGGCAAGGTAGTCGTTGCAGACACTGGCCAGGCTGCGCTCGCGCTCGTCGTTAAAGGCATTGGCCGATATCACGATGATCGGTGCCGTGGACAACGCATTGCGGCGGATCAGCCGGCTGGTTTCCCAGCCATCCATCGTCGGCATCGACAGGTCCATGAGAATCAGGTCCGGCCCCAGCAGGGCGACCTGGCGAATCGCTTCCTGGCCGTTGCTGGCCTGGACCACTTCAAAGCCCAGGGGCGTAAGCATGCCGCTGAGGACCTTGCGATGGTCCACATGGTCGTCCACTACCAGCACCAGACGCCGCGGCCCCTGGTAGCCGATGATGTCGTGTTCGACATGGATCACCGCTTGCGGCACCCGTACTTGCGAGAGAAACAGGCGCACCTGGAAACAGGTGCCCTTGTCCTGCTGACTCTTGACCTGCAACTCGCCGCCCATCAGCGAGGTGAGCATGCGGGTAATGGTCAGGCCCAGGCCAACGCCCTTGTCCTGGCGCATCAGATCACCGCGTTCGAAAGGCTGGAAGATTCGCTCGATGTGCTCGGGGTCGATGCCGATACCCGTGTCGATGATGTCGAAGGTTGCCGTCTCGCGCATGTAACTGACCCGCAGGCAGACCTCGCCGCTGTCGGTGAAGTTGACCGCATTGCCCAACAGGTTGATGAGGATCTGCCGGACGCGCTTTTCGTCACCTCGCACCACCGCCGGCATCTTGCCGATCAGCTCCAGTCTAAAGCGCAACCCTTTGTCCCGTGCTTGTGGGGTGAACATCAGCTCCAGATCGTGGATCAGTTCCGGGAAGGGGATTTCCGTCGGCTCCAGGCGCAATTTGCCAGCCTCGATCTTGGCCACATCGAGCAGGCCGTCGATCAGCGACAGCAGGTGCGAGCCGCTGCGCAGGATGGTCGCCAAGGCATCCTGATGCTGCTCCGGCATGGCCGCGTCGCGCTGCAGGATCTGGGTAAAACCGAGGATGCTGTTCAACGGCGTACGCAGTTCGTGGGACAGTCCGGTGACGTAGCGACTCTTGGCCGCGTTGGCCGCCTCGGAAGCCTCCTTGGCATCTTGCAGGGCCTGGTCGGTCAAGCGGTGGGCTTCGATTTCCTGCATCAGCAGCAGGGTCTGGCGGTCCGATTCTTCCTGGGCCACGCGGCGGCTTTCCCGCGTCAGAACGACCCACCAGGCGAGGATGGCCGCCAGTACCGAGAGCGTCAGGAAGGCCTGGAAAAATGCCTGGTACAGCGTCGCCTGGGCTTGCGGCGAGTGGGGCAGTCCCTGGGAGGCCTGGCCATAGATCAGCGCCAGAGCGCCGCTGAGCATCAGGATCAGCGCGAGCAGCAGGCCCAGGTAATGCACTAGCCGGGTGTGCAGGCGTGGCACCGTTGCATTGGGCAGCAACCAATGCAACAGCGCTTCGAACTGCGCCGACAGACGCCCGTGAGGTTTGCAGCGATCTCCGCAACGCGCGTCCAGCGAACAGCAAAGTGAGCAGATGGGCGTGCTGTAGGCCGGACAGAAAGCCATGTCGGCGGTTTCGAACGGGTTGCTGCACAGGCCGCAGGTGATCAGCATGCTCGGTGCCACCGGTTGCAGCAGTAGCGGATCGCGGGTGCGGGCAATGTAATAGCGGCTGCGTGTGGCCCAGGCCAGCAGCGGGGTCATGACCAGCGAGGTGCCGAGGGCGACGAAGGGCGGGGCGGCCTGGGCCAGCGCACCAAACAGACCGAAGTGGGCGAGGACCGACAGCAGCGAGGCAATCAGCATGGAGCCGACGCCCACCGGGTTGATGTCGTAGAGGTGAGCGCGCTTGAACTCGATGTATTTCGGTGACAACCCCAAGGGTTTGTTGATCACCAGGTCGGCGACCACCGAGCCGATCCAGGCGATGGCGATGTTGGCGTAGAGACCGAGCACCTGGTCGATGACGTCGAATACCCCCAGCTCCATCAGCATCAGGGCAATCGCCACATTGAACACCAGCCAAACTACGCGGCCGGGGTGACTGTGGGTGACCCGGGCGAAAAAGTTCGACCAGGCCAGGGAGCCGGCGTAGGCGTTGGTCAGGTTGATCTTCATCTGCGAGACGAAGACGAACAGCACCATGGCCGCCAGGGCCCATTCCGGCGAGGCGAACACATAACCGAAGGCCACCAGGTACATCTGGGTCGGCTCCGTAGCGCGCTCGATGGGGATCTCGTGTTGCAGGGCGAGAAACGCCAGGAAGGCGCCAGCGAACATTTTCAGGGCGCCGGGCAGGATCCAGCCGGGGCCGGCGCAGAGCAGGGCGGCCCACCAGCGCTTGCGGTTGGACGCGGTTTTTTCCGGCAGGAAGCGCAGGTAGTCGACCTGTTCGCCGATCTGCGTCACCAGGGACAGGGCCACGGTACAGGCAGCGCAAAACGCCAGCAGATTGAAGTCGCCGCTGGCATCACGGCCCTGGAAACTGGTCCAGTCGCTGAAGGCCTCGGGGTTTTTCAGCAGCACAAACAGATAGGGCAGCACCAGCAGCACCAGCCACAACGGCTGGGTCCAGAGTTGCAGGCGGCTGATCAGGGTCACCCCATAGGCCACCAGGGGGATCACCAGCACAGAGCAGATCACATAAGCAAAGGCCAATGGGATATGGAAGTACAGCTCCAAGGCCAGGGCCATGATCGCTGCTTCCAGGGCGAAGAACAGAAAGGTGAAGCTGGCGTAGATCAGTGAGGTGATGGTCGAGCCGATGTAGCCGAAGCCGGCACCGCGGGTCAACAGGTCCATATCGACGCCGTAGCGGGCGGCGTAGTAGCTGACGGGCAGGCCGGTGAGGAAGATGATCAGGCTCACGGCGAGGATCGCCCAGAAGGTGTTGGTGAAGCCGTAGCTCAGGGCCAGCACCCCGCCAATCGCCTCCAGGGCCAGGAACGACACCGCGCCCAGGGCGGTGTTGGCGATGCGCAGCTCCGACCATCTGCGAAAGGACTTTGGTGTGTAACGCAGGGCGTAGTCTTCCATGGTTTCGTCGGCGACCCAGCTGTTGTAGTCGCGACGGATCTTGGCGATGCGCTGGGTGCCAGGTGGAAGCACGGCGAAAGACTCCTGGGGTCAAGGCGCTCCGTGCCTGGCGGGTGTGCCCGTGGCGGATAACCGAGCAATTTTCATGCCCCGCACCGCGCCGTCGTGCCGCGCCAACTGTTGCCTGCGCGCGTGTCCGCGCAGTTCCGTTCAGGCGGTGCCTGAAGCGATAGCTTGCGCCGCCTTGGTGCATTTTTCCCTACGTCAAATGACGTATGCGCTTACGTCAGGCTGCGTATACCCGTCGCCGATCCGCGCCGCCATGCTGATGCCACCACCGTTGCCGGCCGTCCCAAGGCGAGCTGTCAGCGTCACCGCAGAGGAGTAGCAGCATGGAACCACGATTGATCCGGACCAAAGGCCTGTTGCCGCGCCGCCTGGCGCTGGGGGCGGCGGCCCTGTCGCTATTGGCTGCCAGTGTGTTCAGCCAGGGTGTATGGGCCGACGAGGCCAATAGCACCGGCCTGGCGGTGACCGCCACTGAAGTCACGGTCGGCCAGTTGCACTCGGCCACCGGCACCATGGCGATTTCCGAGACCGGTTCGATCCAGGCCGAACGCCTGGCCATTGAGCAGATCAACGCTTCAGGCGGCATCCTCGGTCGGCAGATCAAGGTGATCCAAGAAGACGGCGCCTCCGACTGGCCGACCTTCGCCGAGAAGGCCAAGAAGCTTCTGGTCAACGACAAGGTGGCCACGGTGTTCGGCTGCTGGACCTCGGCGTCGCGCAAGGCTGTGCTGCCGATCTTCGAGAAAGAAAACGGCCTGCTCTACTACCCGACTTTCTACGAAGGGCTGGAGCAGTCGAAGAACGTGATCTACACGGGCCAGGAAGCCACCCAGCAAATCCTCGCCAGCCTCGACTGGATCGCCAAGACCAAAGGCGCCAAAACCTTCTACCTGGTGGGATCGGACTATATCTGGCCACGCACCTCGATGAAGATTGCCCGCAAGCACATTGAAAACGTGCTGCACGGCACCGTGGTCGGCGAAGACTATTACCCGCTCGGCAACACCCAGTTCGGTTCGCTGATCAACAAAGTCAAGTTGAAGAAGCCCGACGTGGTGTTCGCGGCAGTGGTGGGTGGCTCCAACGTGGCCTTCTACAAACAACTCAATGCGGCGGGTGTCAATTCGGCCAAGCAGACCTTGCTCACTCTCTCGGTCACCGAAGATGAGTTGCTGGGCATCGGCGGCGAGAACATGGCCGGTTTCTATGCCTCGATGAAGTACTTCCAGAGCCTGGACAACCCCAACAACAAAGCCTTCGTCGACGCTTTCAAGGCCAAGTACGGCAAGGATTCGGTGATCGGCGACGTGACCCAGGCCGCGTACCTGGGCCCATGGTTGTGGAAGGCTGCGGTGGAAAAAGCCGGCAGCTTCGATGTCGACAAAGTGGTTGCAGCCTCGCCGGGCATCGAGTTGAAAACCGCGCCTGAAGGCTACGTCAAAGTGCATGAAAACCATCACCTGTGGAGCAAGACCCGCATCGGTGAAGTGCAGTCCGATGGCCAGTTCAAAGTGGTGTACGAGTCCGATCTGATCGAGCCGAATCCGTTCCCTAAAGGCTATCAGTAAGGTCTGGGCCATCGCGGCAGGCCGACTCCAACACTCTGTAGGAGCTGGCTTGCCGGCGATGGAGCTCCAACGTTTTTCCACATCCTTCCTCCAAGCAGGAGTCCATCATCATGGAATGGCTATCGGAATTTGGTGCCATCGCGGCGATGCAGGGGTTCAACGGCTTGTCCGTGTTCTGTGTGCTGCTGTTGATGGCATTGGGGCTGGCGATCATTTTCGGCCAGATGGGGGTCATCAACATGGCCCACGGCGAGTTCCTCACGATCGGCGCCTACACCACCTATGTCTGTTCGAGCCTGACCAGTCATTTCGCCCCGTGGTTTCAACCCTATTATTTTTTCATCGCCATCGCCCTGTCGTTTCTGGTGGCCGGGGCCATCGGCTGGCTGGTGGAGTGGGCGATGATCAGTCGGCTCTACAAGCGTCCGTTGGACACATTGCTGGCGACCTGGGGGCTGTCCCTAGTGATGCAGCAGACCTTCCGTTCGGTGTTCGGCGCCCGTGAAGTCAGCGCCACGCCGCCGGAGTGGCTGATGGGCTCGTTCAACTTCACCGAGTCCATCGAGATCCCGCGCAACGGCCTGTTCATGATGGCCCTGACTCTGCTGCTCACCGCGGCCATTTTTCTCTTGCTCTACCGCTCACGCTGGGGCCTGCAAGTGCGGGCCACGGTGCAAAACCGGCTGATGAGCCGTGCCGTGGGCATCAATACGCGCAAGGTCGACCGCATGACCTTTGCCCTCGGTTGTGGTGTCGCGGGGGTGGCCGGCGCGGCCTTTACCACCATTGGCTCCACCGGGCCCACCGCGGGCTCGCAGTACATAGTCGACACCTTCCTGGTGGTGGTCTTCGGCGGCGCACAAAGCCTGTTCGGCACTATTGCGTCGGCGTTCGTCATTGCCCAGACCCAATCGATCTCGGAGTTCTTCCTCAGTGGTTCGATGGCCAAGGTGCTGACCCTGTCCGGGGTGATTCTGATCCTGATGTTGCGCCCTCAAGGGTTGTTCTCCATCAAAGTGCGCAAGTAGAGGCGAGCCAATGAAGCTTTTAGACAAGATGCTGGCGGGCAAGCAGAACCTGTTGGGCCTGGCCCTGTTGGCGCTGCTGATTCTCGTGGTCTTCCCGCTGACCCTGGATGCCTTTCGCCTGAACATGGTGGGCAAGTACCTGACCTATGCCTTCGTCGCTGTCGGCCTGGTGCTGTGTTGGGGCTATGGCGGCATTCTCAGCCTCGGGCAAGGGGTGTTCTTCGGCGTCGGCGGCTACTGCATGGCGATGTTTCTCAAGCTCGAAGCCTCCGACCCGCAGAGCACCAAAATCCAGTCGACGCCGGGCATTCCGGATTTCATGGACTGGAACCAGATCACCGAACTGCCGTGGCTCTGGGTACCGTTCCACAGTTTCAGCTTCACCCTGTTGGCGGTGATCCTGGTGCCGGTAGTGCTGGCCTTCATCATTGGCATGGCGCTGTTCAAGCGGCGGGTGGGGGATGTTTATTTCTCTATCGTCAGCCAGGCCATCGCGCTGATTCTCACGGTGCTGATCGTCGGCCAGCAGGGCCTGACCGGCGGAGTCAACGGCATCACCGATCTCAAGACGCTGCTCGGCTGGGACCTGCGCAGTGACAGCGCCAAGCTGCTGCTGTACTTCATCAACGCGGCCTTGTTGTTCGGCTGCATTTTCATCGGCCGTTTCGTCCTTGCGTCGAAGCTCGGGCGGCTGCTGATGGCGATGCGCGATAAAGAGGAGCGGGTGCGCTTCTCCGGTTATGACGTGGCCAGTTTCAAGATTTTCGTGTTCTGCATCGCCGCTGCCTTCTCGGCCATAGGCGGCGCCATGTTCGCCTTGCAGGTGGGCTTCATGTCGCCTTCGTTCGTCGGCATCGTGCCATCCATCGAGATGGTGATCTTTGCCGCTGTCGGCGGGCGCATGTCGCTGCTCGGCGCGGTGTATGGGGCCTTGCTGGTGAACTACGGCAAGACCTATTTCTCCGAGTCCTTCCCCGAATTGTGGCTGTACCTGATGGGCGGGCTGTTCATTGCCGTGGTCATGTACTTCCCCAATGGTTTGGCCGGACTCTGGGACAGCCATGGCCGCCAGACCCTTGGCCGTTTATTGCGGCGTACCCCGCAGCAAGCTGCCGTTGCCGCGCCCCTGCCGGAGACGCCGACTCCTGCTTTTGAACGCCCTTCGCTGGAGACGCAGCCATGACCGCCGTAGGTTTTCAGATGAACAAGCCGGTGCTGGTTATCGAGGGGCTGACGGTGTCCTTCGACGGTTTCAAGGCCGTGGACAACCTCAACCTGTACATAGACCGCAATGAAGTGCGAGTGGTGATCGGGCCCAACGGCGCAGGCAAGACCACGGTGCTCGACCTGATCTGCGGCAAGACCCGCGCCACCAGCGGCAGCATCCAGTTCGATGGAAAGGAACTGACCAAGATGCGCGAGTACAACATCGTCCGTGCCGGTGTCGGGCGCAAATTCCAGAACCCGTCGATCTACGAAAACCTCACGGTGTTCGAGAACCTGGAGATGTCCTACCCGGCCGGGCGCAAGGTGTTTGGCGCGTTGTTCTTCAAGCGCAGTGCCGCAGTGATTGCCCGGGTTGAAGAGGTGGCGCGGGAGATCTTTCTCGGCGAGCTGTTGCAGCAACAGGCCGACCTGCTGTCCCACGGCCAGAAGCAGTGGCTGGAGATCGGCATGCTGCTGATGCAGAACCCTGACCTGTTGATGCTCGATGAACCGGTCGCAGGGATGAGCGTCAACGAGCGCGTACAGACTGCGGAACTGCTCAAGCGCATCAGCCAGGGCCGCTCGGTGCTGGTGATCGAACACGACATGGAGTTCGTCAAGAGCATCGCCCATAAGGTCACGGTGCTGCATCAGGGCAAGGTTCTGGCCGAGGGCAGCATGGAGTCGGTGCAGAACAACCCGAAAGTCATCGAAGTCTATTTAGGCCATTGAGGAAGCAGGCATGTTCAACGTAGACAAGCTGTCCTGTGGTTACGGCCAGAGTCAGATCCTTCACGACCTCGACCTGGCCGTGGCCAAACGCGAAATCGTCGCCGTGATGGGACGCAACGGCATGGGCAAGACCACGCTGTTCAAGAGCTTGATGGGCATCCTTCCGCAGTGGCGGGGGCAGGTCAGCGTCGATGGTCAGGAAGTCTCGAATCTGGAAACCCACGAGCGGGTGGAGCACGGCATCGCCTATGTGCCTCAGGGGCGGATGATTTTCCCTAGCATGACGGTGTTGGAAAACATACAGACCGGCCTGCCGGCATCGGCCCGGGGCCAGGTGCCCGAAGATCTCTATGCGTTGTTTCCGGTGCTCCACGACATGCGCTCGCGCAAGGGTGGCAACCTTTCGGGCGGGCAGCAGCAACAACTGGCGATTGCCCGGGCACTGGCGACCAATCCCAAGGTGTTGTTGCTCGATGAACCCACCGAGGGCATCCAGCCGTCGATCATCAAGGACATCGCCCGCACTTTGAAAGAGATCCGCCACCTGCGCGACCTGACCATTGTGGTCTCCGAGCAGGTGCTGTCATTCACCCTGGAAATCGCCGACCGCTTCCTGGTGATCGAGAAGGGGCGCTTCGTGATTGAGGAGACCCGGGACAAGGTCGACGAATCCACCATCAGTCGCTACCTCTGCGTGTAGGCGCGATCGGCCCCCTTGTAGCAGCTGGCAAGCCAGGCTCAAAGGGGTACGTCATCCAACGTATTGGCCGATTCGTGCCGCCATTCGAGACTGGTTCCAACGCGGTACATCCCTAATGTTCAGGAGCTTCGCCATGACCGATACCTTGATCAAAGTCGACCTCAACCAGCCCGCCACCGAGAACGAACAGATCCACAACCGCTGGCATCCGGACATTCCCATGGCCTGCTGGGTCACGCCGGGGGATGACTTTATTCTTGAGACTTACGACTGGACCGCTGGCGCGATCAAGAACAACGACGACGCCTCGGATGTGCGTGACGTCGACCTGTCCACCGTGCACTACCTGTCCGGTCCAGTGGGCGTGCACGGCGCCGAGCCGGGGGATCTGCTGGTGGTCGACCTGCTGGACATCGGCGCCAAGACCGAATCGATGTGGGGCTTCAACGGCTTCTTCTCGCGGCAGAACGGTGGCGGATTCCTCACGGATCACTTTCCCAGCGCACAGAAAGCCATCTGGGATTTCAAAGGCATGTTTACCAGCTCGCGGCACATTCCCGGGGTCAACTTTGCCGGCCTGATCCACCCCGGATTGATCGGTTGCCTGCCCGACCCGGTAATGCTCGGCGACTGGAACCGCCGTGAGCAGGAACTGATCGACACCCACCCGACCCGCGTGCCGCCCCTGGCCAACGCGCCGCTGGCTGCCACCGCACACATGGGCAAGCTCAAGGGCCAGGCCCGGGATGATGCCGCGGCAACGGGCGCGCGCACCGTGCCACCGCGCGAACATGGTGGTAACTGCGATATCAAGGACTTGTCCCGGGGCTCGAAGATTTTCTTCCCGGTCTACGTCAAAGGCGCCGGGTTGTCGGTGGGGGACCTGCACTTCAGTCAGGGCGACGGCGAGATCACCTTTTGCGGTGCTATCGAGATGGCCGGCTGGGTTCATATGAAAGTCGAGCTGATCAAGGGCGGCATGGCCAAGTATGGGATCAAGAACCCGGTGTTCAAACCCAGCCCGATCATCCCGACCTACCAGAACTACCTGATCTTTGAAGGTATCTCGGTGGATGAAGCCGGCAAACAGCACTACCTGGACGTGAATATCGCGTATCGCCAGGCCTGCCTGAATGCGATCAACTACTTGACCAAGTTTGGTTATTCCCCCGCCCAAGGCTATGCCCTGTTGGGTTCTGCGCCGGTGCAAGGGCATATCAGCGGCGTGGTCGATATCCCCAACGCCTGCGCGACCCTCTGGTTACCCACCGAAATCTTCGAGTTCGACATCAACCCCAACGCCAACGGTCCCATCAAACACCTCGACGGCAGTATCGATCTGCCGATTGCCCCGGACCTGTGAGACACGCCCGAGCTCGATCAATATCTGGAGAGCGCCATGCCGACCTATGAGTACGAATGTCAAACCTGTGGTTCTTTCACAATGTTGCGGCCCATGGCCCAACGGCACGAGTCGTGCCAGTGCCCGTCTTGCGCGGGCCCGGGAGGGCGGTTGCTGTTGTCTGCGCCGGCACTGACGACGTTGTCGAGCAGTCAACGCCAGGCCATGGCGACCAACGAGCGAAGTGCCCACGCGCCGCAGACGCTTGGCGAGTACCAGCAGAACCGTCGTCATCCCAGTGGGTGCAGTTGTTGCACACCGAGCAAACCGCTGGCCCCGACCAAAGAAAATCCACAGGGGCTCAAGCGTAAAACCGGCTCCAGACCTTGGATGATCAGTCATTAACAGAGGTTAATCTCATGCGTCATGGTGATATTTCCAGCAGCCCGGACACCGTGGGTGTCGCGGTCGTCAATTACAAAATGCCGCGGCTGCATACAAAAGCCGAGGTCATTGAAAACGCCCGCAAGATTGCCGACATCATCACGGGGATGAAAAGCGGTCTCCCCGGCATGGACCTGGTGGTGTTTCCTGAATACAGCACCATGGGCATCATGTACGACCACGATGAGATGATGGCGACTGTCGCCAGTATTCCAGGCGAAGAGACTGCGATCTTTTCCGCCGCGTGCCGTGCGGCTGACACGTGGGGGGTGTTTTCACTGACCGGTGAGCGGCATGAGGAACATCCCCACAAAGCCCCGTACAACACGTTGGTGTTGATCAATAACCAGGGAAAAATCGTCCAGAAGTACCGCAAGTGCATTCCCTGGTGCCCCATAGAAGGTTGGTATCCGGGTGATCGGACCTATGTCTGCGAGGGTCCCAAGGGCCTGCAAATCAGCTTGATCATTTGTGATGACGGCAACTACCCGGAGATCTGGCGCGACTGTGCAATGAAAGGGGCGGAGTTGATCGTCCGTTGCCAGGGCTATATGTACCCGGCCAAAGAGCAGCAGGTGATGATGTCCAAAAGCATGGCCTGGGCCAATAATTGCTATGTGGCAGTGGCCAATGCGGCCGGCTTCGATGGGGTCTATTCCTACTTTGGTCACTCGGCGATTATTGGCTTCGACGGTCGCACCCTGGGCGAATGCGGTGAAGAGGAAATGGGCATTCAGTACGCACAATTATCCGTTTCGCAAATCCGCGATGCGCGAGCGAACGACCAATCACAGAATCATTTGTTCAAGCTGCTGCATCGCGGTTACACCGGGGTCTATCACTCCGGGGACGGCGACAAGGGAGTGGCTGACTGCCCGTTCGACTTTTACCGCACCTGGGTACTGGACGCGCAGAAAGCCCAGGAAAACGTCGAAAAACTGACCCGTAGCACCGTCGGCGTGGCTCATTGCCCGGTGGGAGAGCTTCCCCACGACGGTAAAGAAAAACACGCAGGCTAAACCATGCCTTTCGTGAAAGATCGCATCGACCCAAACCACCCCCAGCCTAGCCTGACCAGCGCATCACCGGCGGCAGATGTGTTGACCTCACGCTTCGTCTTCAATCCCGCCCAAGTCATGGCGTTGTTGCGCAGTCGAATTGTCGGCCAAGAACACGCCATGAGCGCAGTCGAGGCGTTGCTAAACGTGGTTAAGGTCGATATTGGTGAACGTGAGAGACCGTTGACGGTGAACCTGTTCATGGGGCCGACCGGTGTCGGCAAGACCGAAATAGTACGTCTGCTGGCACTGGCCATACACGGTCGCGCCGATGCTTTTTGTCGCATCGACATGCACACCTTGGCCCAGGAGCATTACTCGGCGGCGCTCACCGGAGCGCCACCTGGTTATGTGGGGAGCAAAGAGGGCGTCAGTCTGTTCAATAGCGAATTGATTCAAGGCACCTACAGTCGCCCAGGCATCGTGCTGTTCGATGAGCTGGAAAAAGCCAGCAAGGAAGTGGTGCGCAGTTTGCTGGGCATTCTTGAGAACGGCCAACTGACCTTGGCGGGCGGTAGCCGAACACTGGATTTTCGCAATAGCCTGATCTTCATGACCAGCAACATTGGAGCCCGGCAAGCGACCACCTACAGGGAACGTTTTTCACGCGGTTGGCGGCGCTGGCTCGGCATCGCCCCACAAGGTGAGCAGGCTATGTTGGAGCTGGCGTTGCACGCGTGGTTCGAACCGGAGTTTTTAAACCGTATTGATCGCATCCTGGTTTTCCAACGCATCGAAACCCAATGGCTGGAAGCGTTGTTGCAGATCGAACTGAACAAACTCAACCAACGTCTCGGTCAGCATCGCCGTACGCTGGTCCTGGACGTTGCGGCAAGCGACTGGCTGTGCCAAAAGCATGACCCACGCTTCGGTGCTCGGGCCCTGACAAGGCGAGTGCGGGTTGAGCTGGAGCCTGCCATCGCTGAGTGTTTGCTGGCTTATCCGCAGGCAATGCAGATGGCTGCGACGGTCGAATCAAACAGGCTCAGGGTTGTTCCATTGTCGTAAGAGACGACACCGGATTGAGGTCCGCCGTGATACCCCGCTTACCGGTGATCCTGACCAGCATTCAGTGTCTCGTTGCCGAGTTCAGCACCGAACTGTGGAGGGTGGCGAGCCAATACGCTGGAGTCGAACTGCGTCAGCTTGCTCAGGTCGAGCTTGGACGGCTCGGCGGTCAGCCAGTCGACAGCCGCTTGAAAGGCGCTGCCCAGAACGCCAATCGCCTTGAGTTCGTCCTCGCTCAGCGGGCCGCCGTCCATCGTAGCCTGAACGCCAAGTCCATCGTCCTGGCTGGTCAGGCTGAAGGTGACCGTCTTGCCGCTGGCGGTCTTGATGCCGAGGCTGATCAGGTTGTCGACTTTATTGTGCAGCAGTGTCTGTTCGGATTTTATCTCGGCGGCGTTGTGAGCCCTGTCCGTGGTGGTATGGAGCACTGACTGGGAAATGCTCGAACCACTCTTGGCGAACTGCTCCACCAAGGCTGCGCCCAGGCCGTGGAAACGCTTGGCTATCGACAGCGATCTGGGGTTGGTCCCCATGACGCGAGTGACGGCATCCTGACTGGTCTTTCCCAGACACGAACAATCTCCTGGCCGAGCAGTTGCCCGAGTCGGGAATAGGTCTGTGATTCGATATCTGCGACGATAAGCTCAAGCTTGCCCAGTCGCTCGGTGCCGTCGCGACAATCAACGCAAGCCGGGTGGCGGATGTCACCGAGGCGGTACTCGAGATTACGAAGGGCGGCGCTCACGTTTCGCTGGATGCCCTGGGCCATCCTACGACCTGCTTCAACTCCATCAATAATCTGAGACGGCGTGGAAGGCATGTCCAGGTTGGTTTGATGCTGGCGGACCACAGCACGCCCTCGATCCCAATGAGTAAGGTCATTGCCTACGAGCTGGAGATCTGCGGCAGCCATGGCATGCAGGCTCACCGTTACGGCGCGATGATGGAGATGATCACGTCCGGCAAGCTGGCGCCTGAAAAACTGGTGGGTAAGACCATCAGCCTTGAGCAATCGATTGATGCGCTCATGAACATGGACCGGTTTGACACCGCAGGCGTTACGGTTGTGACGCAGTTCTAAACGCTTGCCGCTGGCTGGCCGAGGGATTCCCGATAATGCGCTTCGTCGACTTCGGTCAGCATCGCATAGCCGTCGTAATGGTAGAACCGATGCCTGTCACGGGCGTAGCGGTCACTCAGAAATTCGAGGGTGGCCAGGTCGATCCGCTTGGCGCTCAACAGGCGTCGATGACAGAACAACTTGCGCGTGCCCAGTTGCAGGAAGTCGGGATGGGGCACGCGCACTTCATCAGGAACGAACGCCACGTCCAGCGGCTTACCTTCCGAGAAGATCAGCGTAGGGCTGACAGCATAGGTGCCGAGAATGCGGGTATCCGAGGGAGGTAGCTTTTTTTTCGCCTCCCCGTAGTAATACACCGTGTCCTGATCCTTGGCCCAGCCATGCCCACAGGACTCGAAAGAGGCCGCTTGTGCCTTACGAATCGGTTCCGGGGGATGGTAAAAAATCCGGTGGCAGAACACCGTCTTGCCGTCGGTCAGGTAGGGTGGGCCGAGTGAGCGAAAATGTTCCGCCGATTCCGGGGAAAAACGTTCGGGTACTTCCGTGTCGGCGTTATGGAATGGGATCAGATACAAGCCGTTGGCGTCGCCGCACAGATGCGTGTCCAGCAATTTGAAACTCGCAGCGTCCAGCCCGTTGATCACGCGTCCATGGAAATACACCTGGTCGCCTAGCTCAAAACCGAGACCGATGGCCTGTAGCGGCAGCGTTTCCGTGTGCGTTTGCGCGGCTTCAGGCCGTGCCTGCAAGCGGTGCCACCAATAACCTTTCAACTGCGGATGGGCTTCGAAGTAAGGCGCCCACGCCGCTTGCATGGCGGCATCGATGATGCCGCCAGAGCCCAGCGGGCCGTGCTTGTCACCTGCCAGCACGGGCGAGTCATCCTGGTCACTACGACAGAGCTGGGTCACGACGAAGCTTTCCACGTCGACATCGAGGCGTTTCTGGCGCCTGTAGACGTGTTGGTGATCACGGTAATAATCGAACCCCATGTGACGAAAACTCGGGCCATGGGCATCGCGCAGGCGGGTCCCGGCTGCGTAGACGTACTGGTCGTCCACGGCAAAATACTCATCTTCGTATTCGCGGGCGCTGACCACGCGACCGCACGCATCGAACGTCGGCTGCCAGCACTGGAGCAGGTGGAAGTCGCCCACGTAGCGAATGGTTTTTCCGGTCAGGTAATAGGCGCGTTGCTTGTCCTTGGCGTAGCGTTCGTTAAGCACGGTGAAGGTCGCCAGGTCGGCATTGTCGATGCGGTAGAAGTACTCGTATGAAACGCTCGAGCCTTGCTGCGCTTGCACGATGATCGACTGCCCATCGGTGCCCCAGCGTTGGGCGAGCATCCGGAAGTCGTCCGGGTTGGCGACCAGCAGCGGCGTGCCGTCCTTCTGGTGCAGGGGCTTGAAGCCTCTATAGACTTGCTCGTCGATCACTCGATAGGACGGGTGGTTGCAATACCGCACCCGCGCCGTGGCGCTGGCGATAAATCGTCCCTGCAAAAAGAGATGCACGCCGTCGCAGAACAGGGCGGACGCTGAAGTCACCGAGGCTGGGGACGAGGCCAGCAGGGCCAGCCTGTCGGGTTGCGCCTCGTGGATTTGGGTGATCGCGTACTCGCCGAACCAATAGGCACCGGTTGCGTCACGCCAGTACTGGTGACCGAGGCTTTCCAGGCCTTTGTCGAACCGAAACGGCAGGGGCTGCAGCGCGTGGTAGCCGTGGCGCTCCCGGTAGGCCGGAAGCAGGTAGTAATCACGCAGGGCGCCGCGCAAGATCCAAGGGTTGCGTCGATGCCGCCAAACCGGCTGACCGGCCAGCAAGGGCGAGGGCGGATAGTGCCCAGCGCTGGCACATTGTGCCAACTCGCTGGGTCGTGTGCCTTGAGGGTTGAGCATGATGTACACATCAGGCACTTGCCCATCGCCCAGCAGCACACCGTCCATGAATGCGAAGCCTTGATGCCATTCAAGGTTCAGCGGTTCCCAGTCAGCCTTATCCGTCCCTGTGATTGTCATTTATTGCGATCTGCTCTCCAGGTAGGTGGAACACCAAGTCAAAGATCGCCGCTGCAACGCTCAAAAAATGAACTTGAACAGCGCAATCACCACGATCAGGCCAATCAGGAAAATGATACCTACGGTGCCGCCAAGGAATTTCAACATAAGAACGCTCTCATCGGATGGGCTTAATCGTCTAGACCGCCACCGATAGCGCTCGTTTCGTCGAATATTCATGCGTGATGATCAATGGACCGCAAAGGACCTTGGCACTGGCACATGTTCGAATTTGGAAATGGTCTTGATCCAGTAGCGGCGGTAGTCCGTCTGGTCCGGTGCCAGCGGCTTGTGGCCGGACCATGGGTGTTTCTCCTTCAGACTGGCGCGGTACGCTTCCCATTCTTTCTGCTCGGCCACTTCCCGGGCTTTGCCCCGGTCGTCGAACCAGCCCAGCACGTAAGCTTCGCCCTGGTCCGTGCCGTGCGCTATCAGCAAATAAATCTCTGTCATGACTGACCTACCGTTCTGTCCTGCGCCCCAGTGGCGGGGTCTTATCCTGGGTATCGGCCGTTATTGGCCGTTTTTGAGATTGATCGCAGAAAAACGCTGAGCCCAGAGGTGCGCCTGACGAATTTTCGAAATGGTGATAAATGGCCCCCACGCTCACTGGTGCAAGCGGCTGACGCCTGAGGCAAGGCTAAAGATCAAGGACCAAGTCTGAGGTGGGTTTGCTGCAGCACAGCAAGCGCAGGCCTTTGTCGATTTCCCGCTGCCTGATGCCGCCATTGTGATGCATGTCCACCGTGCCCTGGAGCAGGGCCGTCTTGCAGGTGCCACAAATACCCTGGCTGCAGGAGGAGGGCACGATCGCGCCGGCTTTCCTGGCGGCAGACAGCACGGTCTGATTGCCGGGCATGCTGAACGTCTTGCCTGACCGCGACAGGGTCACGGTGAAGACGTCCTGTTGATTGAGCGAAGCGGCCTGCTCGATCAACGGTTCTTCATTCAGTGCGGCGATGTCGAAGCTTTCCTGGTGGTAGTGGGCGAAATCGAAGGCCGCTTCCCTGAGCAGCGACTTGACCGCTTCCATGTAACCCTGGGGACCGCAGGTGAAGATTTCCCGTTCCTTATAGTCCGGCACGTACTGGTTCAACAACGACAAGTCGAGCCGGCCTATCGGTTGATGCCATTGAGCGGTGTCGCCGAGACCTTCGCAAACACTGATGACCCGCAACCCCGGCATGCTGGCCTGCATGCGCGTCAGTTCCCCGTGGAAGATGATGTCGGTGGGCGTGCGGGCGCTGTGCACGAACACGATGTCGAGATTGCCGGCCATGTCGCAGGCGGCCCGGGTCATCGACATCAGCGGCGTTACGCCGGAACCGGCGGACAGGTACAACCACTTGGTCGCCGGATGGCCGACCGGTGTGAAGCTGCCCGCCGGGCCGCAGGCCTTCAGGTTGTCGCCGGGCTTGAGGTGGTCATGCAGCCAGTTCGACACCGTGCCCCCGGGTACGCGCTTGACGGTAATAGAAAACGCAAACGGCCGGGTCGGGGCGGACGACAGGGTGTAGCAGCGGGCAATGGTCTGCCCGCCAATGACCGGCGAGATCGTGATGAATTGACCGGGCTCGAAGCTCAGGGCGCTGAAGTCCGCACAGCGGAAAATGAAGGTTTTGACGTCATGGGTTTCCTGGCGCACAGCGCAGCATTGCAGGGTTTTCTGTTCGCCGCTGTGCCATTGCGCGCCGAACGTGCCCCAGGTGGCCGGGTCGGTAAAACGCTGGACCACGCTGGCATGTCCAGGGCGCGTCGGGTTTTCGTAAGTCGTCATGATCATTGCTCACACGCCATGGGCGGCCAGACGCGCCGCGTACCAGCGAGAGAACTGGTCGACATAGGTTTCGGTGAAGGCCGAGAACGGCCCGGGCGTGTAGGCAGGATCCTGGGTGCCGCTGTGGGTGATGCCGACGAGGCTGGCGTCCTGCAGGTTGGTCGCGACCCAGACTTCGGTCAGCTTATCCACCTGGTAATCGACGCCTTCGACGGCATCGGCATGGACCAGCCATTTAGTGCGCACCAGGGTCTTATCGGGCGCCAGCGGGATGATGTAGGAGACCACGGCATGGTCGCTCATGATGTGGCTCCACGAGTTGTGCGTCCAAAGATGCACATCGCCCAAGTCGCGGCGCGTGAGCTCGCCAAACAGCCGGGTGCACGCCACGCGGGTGTCCAGGGTCTGGGATTCGCCGTTGCCGGCAATGGCCAGGCGTTGCGAGCGGAACTGGGTCACGGCGTCTTCGCCCAGGTGCTCGACGGCATCGCAGATATAACCTTCGCGCTCCCAGTTGGCCTTGGTCTCGGCATTGCGGCGGTGATACTCCGCCAGCGCCTGGAGTGAATCCTCCCCCAACCCGTCGGTGCAGAAACCGAAATCTTCGGGCAGGAAAGAGGCGGTCAATTCCGGGTGGGTGGCGGCGCAGTGATAACACTCGCGATTGTTCTCGATCACCAGTTTCCAATTGCCGTTCTCGATGATTTCCGATTCGTGGGCGATCTTGGAATGGACGAGGTCATATTGGGCGAAACGCGGTGTCATGACCTGGTCAAGGTACAGGATGTCTTCGGGCGGTTCGTCACCCAGGCAGACGAAGACATGGGTGCCGACGATCCGAGTGTGCACCGGGATCAGGCTTTTACAGGTCGGGTCGAAGTCCTGGCCCATGTGTGCCGCGTGTTTCAGGCTACCGTCCAGGTCGTAGGTCCACTGGTGATAGGGGCAGACCAGCATGCCCACCGTTGATTTGCCAGCCTGTTTCAAGCGCGCCCCACGGTGCCGGCAAACGTTGCGAAACGCCTGCACATGCTCATCATCGTCGCGTACCAGGAGAATGGAGGATTTGCCGATGTCGAGGGTGAAGACATCACCGGGTTCGGGGACGTCGCTGGTGACCCCCACCAGAATCCAATGCCGGGTAAAAAAGATATCGACATCGGTTTCAAAAATATCCTGGCGACCGAACAAACCGCCCGGCATACCATGGCCCGGCGTGCGGTCGGTCAGAAGTTCGCGGTGGGTCTTCACGGTATTAATTGTCATGATGGGTCTCGCTCAAACGCAAAGTTGATCAGGCGGCGAGTCCAGTTTGGAAAGGTGGGGTAAGACCGTCAACGCGCTTTATTTTCACGCTCGCATAACTTTGCGTTATGCGTAAAAGTGGTCTTTAACCTCTGTTTAATCAATGGTTTCGATGGCTGTCATCGCACAGCCAGTCGATCAGGGCCTGGGTGATGGGCTCAGGTTTCCGACCGCTCGGAATAACCAGGTAATAAGCGTCTTTTGGCTTGACCACGTAGGGCGTGATTCTGATCAGTTCACCACTGTTGAGCCGGTGCGCGATCAGCCGACTCCAGCCCAGTGCAATGCCGTGGCCTTGAATAGCCGCCTCGATCGCATCGTTATAGGAACTGCAGCGAAATGAGTAGTTGAGCTTGGGGCGCATATCGCCGAGTTCCCGGCACCAACGATTCCAGGTCATCCAGCCTTCCAGGGTGGAGTCCGAATCAATCAGCGCCGTGTCCAGGAAATCGGTAACGGATGAAGGGGCTGCGTTGGCGGCAAGCCAGGCCGGCGCGCAAACGGGAAACACTTCTTCATCGAACAGGAAAATCGCACTGCCATCCTCCCATTTCCCATTGCCGAAGCGGATGGCCAAGTCGACGTCATCGCGGTATGAACTGGGCGAGACCTGTTGCGTCAGCAAGCGCAACTTCAACTTCGGTTGCAGGGTGCGCAGGGCAATCAACCGGGGGAGTATTCTCAAGTGAGAAAACGCTTCCGTGCAGGCGATGGTGATCTCCTGTTCACCAATGCCCTCGGCAATTTTGTCGAAGACACTGGCCATGCGATGAATGGACTCCGCGACGACCAGATGCAGGACATAGCCTTCGTGCGTCAGCTTGATCGACCGATGAAGGCGATGGAACAGCTTGGTCTGCAGGGTATCTTCCAGCAACCGGATCTGTTTGCTGACGGCGGCCTGCGTCACGCCCAGCTCTTGGGCGGCCAGGGTGAAACTGGCCAGCCGCGCCACGGCTTCGAATTCCAGCAACGCCGTCATCGACGGTATCAACCGCCGATAGCCCTTGACCTTTTTATCGATATCGCTGGGTTGCATAGGTGTTCCAACGCTGTGCCTGGTGGCTCATGCCACCGACGATCAGATGAAGGGGATGACGAAGGCAGTTGTTCCGGCATTCTTTGACCGGTTGGCGAAGTTCTTTCAGCGGCGTTCAGCAAAAAATCATAATGGCGGCTCGTTGTTGTTTTAAAGTCCCTGCCTCTTGGAGATACAACCCGGCGCGTCTCACGGACAGGTTGTTTCATGCCTGGGCCCGGCTTGTTTGATGGGAACGGTGGTTGGAGCTCCATGTTGCTGGACTTTAAGTACTCAAGACGGCCGGGTCAATAAAATGTACTCATGTGTACATTAAGGGGTCGTCAGAGTACATTTCTATCTCGTATTTGAAGAAGGAGGCGCACGATGCCGCAGGTAGGGAAGGCCCGTAGCAAGGCCCAGGACGCAGGCTGGCGCGGCTCGCCGGAGGGCTGGCTGGAAGCGGCCTACGTGGCCTTGAAAGAGTCGGGCATCGATGCGGTCCGGGTCATGCCACTGGCCAAGCGCCTGGGGTTGTCACGCACCAGCTTCTACTGGTTTTTCGAGGACCGTGAGCAACTGCTGGCTGCATTGCTGTCGCGTTGGCGGGAGACCAACACGGGGGGGCTGATCCGGCAAAGTGAAAGCTATGCCGAAAGCATTTCCGAGGCGATCCTGAATGTGTTCGAGTGCTGGCTCAACCCGCAATTGTTCGACTCGCAATTCGAGTTCGCCGTGCGCAGCTGGGCGCTTCAGTCTGCTGAAGTGGCCCAAGAGGTGGCTGTAGTGGACGAGCAGCGCATGAACGCCCTGGCGAACATGTTCAAGCGCTTTGGTTATGACAGCCAGGGAGCTGATACCCGGGCCCGAACGATTTATCTGACGCAGATCGGCTACATCACCATGAATACGAGTGAGCTGATTACCGTGCGCTTCCAGCGCATCCCGCATTACGTGAGCATCTTCACCGGCAAAGTCCCCAAGCAGCGGGAACTGGATCGTTTCTACGGGAAGTTCGGTTATGCCGAAAAAGAGCCCGGGGTCTTTGTGCCCCTGACCGACACGTTCGAAGGTCACGGCGATGATCAATGAGACCGTGGGGATCATAGGCGGCACCGGCTGGTTGGGCGGCGCGATTGCCAAGGCAGTCCTGGCGAAGGGGCTGGTGCCGGCGGGCAACCTGATCATTTCCAATCGCTCGGGCAACCACCCGCTGGCTCGACAAGGTGCTTGCCTGGTCACGGACAACCAGGACCTGGTGGATCGCAGCGACTTGGTGATCATCGCCGTTCGCCCCGAGCATTTCGCCAGCCTGGGCATCAATGCGACGGATAAGACGGTGATCTCCTTGATGGCCGGGATCACCGCGCAGGCGATTGCAGCACAGACTTCCGCTTCAGCGGTCGTGCGGGCGATGCCCAACGCGGCGGTGGAAATCGGACAGTCCTTTACACCTTGGTATGGGTTTGGCGCGATAGCGCCGACGATGAAAAGCCTCGTGCAGCAACTGTTCGAATGCGTGGGCACTGCGGTTGAGGTCGAAAAAGAAGATTTCATTGACTACCTCTCCGCGCTCTCGGGCACTGGCCCGGCCTTTCCAGCCTTGTTGATGACGGCGCTGGCCCGCCAGGCGATGCTGGCCGGCATACCTGGCGATATCGCACAGTTGGCCGCGAAAAGTGTCGTGGTCAACAGCAGCCAGTTGCTGGCGAGCCGTGACCCCCAGCAGATGATCGACGCCTTGGTGGCCTACCGAGGTGTCACGGCCGCCGCCTTGCAGGTGATGAGCCGGGGGGATTTCGAAGAACAGGTGGGAAGGGCGTTGCAGGCGGGTGCCGCGCTTGCGCGCAAGGGGCTTCAGGCCTGATAGAAATCCGGGTACGAAAACGGCGCCTTCCAGTCTTGGAAAAAGCGCCGTTTTTTCTTGAGCGAGCCCTATGGCGGCTCAAGTAGCGGGTTTAGTGTTACTTGCTTGGGTGGGCCGCCTGAAGTTTCTTGGCTTCATCCAAGTGGTGTTGCAGGTCCGGCAGCATCTTCTGGGCGAACGCCTTGAGTTCGGTGTTGCCAGCTTTCTTGTCGTCGGTAACGGTCTCGGCTTCTTTCTTGAACAGGGCGATGGTCTCTTCGTGGGCCTTGACCTGGTTGTTGGCGAAGGCCGCATCAAAGGACTCATCGCGCACCTCGAGAATCTTCGCCTTGGCTTTCTTCATCAACGTGGTGTCGTCGGGCACTTCGATGTCATGTTTTTTCGCCAGCGACTTCAGCTCTTCGTTGGCCTTGGTGTGGTCGGTGATCATCTTGTTGGCGAACGCCTTGATGTCCGCCGATTGGCTTTTTTCCAAGGCCAGTTTGCTGGTTTCGATTTCCGCGAGGCCACCGGCCGCCGCTTCGTCGACGAAGTCGTTGGAAGTCGCGGCCCAGGCCATGCCCATGCTAGTGCTCAGGGCAACTGCCAGGCCGAGTTGACGCAGGATGAATTTGTCCATAAGTAAGTCTCCATACAGGTTGAACGAGCGATTCTTGTCGTCTCTGATCAATGGAGGGTTGTGCCCAGGCAAAGGTTTGATCGCCAAGCGATCCGGGACGACGAACGGTCACCGCTGGTCGGATTGGCGGTCGACAGAACCCCGTTCAAGAGGCCATCCTGATCATCGACGGGCGTTGAAAGGACGCCTGCCACCGATCCATCAAAGGAGGTGTTCCATGCCGGTGTCCCACGATTTGTGCCAGGATCTCAACTACACAAAAGATCAAATCCAGCAAAAACGCAGCGAGAATCCAAGGCTCGACTCGTTACTTCAAAAATACGCCCAACTTGATGCCGAGGTGGTCGATGCCGAGAAGCCGTCCTCCGCCGCGCTGCCCGACGACGTCTTGGAGACGCTCAAGAAGAAGCGATTGCTGATCAAGGACGAGATCGTGGATCACATGCAGAGCGAGTCATAGAACCCGATCCTTCGTATCGCGAAGGGCTTTGTGGCCAGGATTGCTCCCGCTGGGCTGCGATCTTTCCACTGGCGATTGAGCCGCAAGAGAAAGGTCAAAAGATCGTCGGCTTCGCCAGCGCCTGAAAAGCGGGAGCAATCCCTGGCCATGTCAGGTCAATGGATCCCAGCGCTGCGACCAGTCGCTGCCGGTCTTGACGATCTCTCGCAGCACGTCGAATGCCTGCTGCAACGCCGCTGAGTCCCGATCGCGGGAGTAGACCAGGTAGGTCGGGTAATTGAACTCCGGTGCCTTGGGCACCCGTTCCAGGATTCCACTGTCCAGATAGCTCTGCACCACCCGCGTGCGGAAGTAACCGCTGCCGCCGTTTTCCAGGATGTATTGCAGGGCCAGGGGGCCGAGGTTGAAGGTCACGGCGGCCTTGGCCTTGTCTGGCAGCGCGGTGTCGTGTTGGCGCCGGAAGTCCGCGCTCCAGTCGATATACACGTAGGGTTCGGGACGGGCGGCCAGGCGTACCAAGATGAGTTTTTCTTCCAGCAGTTGTTCTACCTGCAGGCGCGGCCAGTATTCGGGCTGATAGACCAGCGCCGCATCCAGCAGGCCCAGTTCCAACTGTTGCAGCAGCTTCTCGCCGTCGCGGATGTCCATCCGCAGGGCGTGACCGGGGATCTTCTGGCGCAGTGCTCCGGCCCAGGCGAGCATCAAGGGGTTGCACAGGCTGACCTCGCCTCCCAGGTGCAGGACGTTGCGATAGCCGTCGGGCAGCGGCAGGCCCCGGCGGGCCGCTTCCCAGGTTTGCACCAACTGGTTGGCGTAGACCACAAAGGCCTCGCCGTCGGCGGTCAAGCGCGCGCCGGCACGGTTGCGCACGAACAGCACGCAGCCGAGCTGGCTTTCGAGCTTCTGGACCCGGGCGGTGATCGCCGTCTGAGTCACGTGCAGCTTGTCGGCCGCCGCGGCGAGGCTGCCGTGGCGGACGATTTCCAGGAAAGTGCGGGCGAGGTCGATGTCCATGTTCAGGCCGATGCGGAGGAGGCGGGTATTGTAAGAGTTGCCTAGCCTCCCCCGATACCGGGAGTTACTGGACGGCTTGGGCCTGTCTTGTCCGCGCCCAGGGTGCAACCAGGCGTTCAGGCGTACCGCAGGCCTTGTGCTTGAAGACAAAACGACGGCACTTGTCGGCGAAGCCGTGGCGATCCTCCACCATGTCGCGGCGCATCTGTGCGAGTTCGTCATCGCGACACGCCTGGATCGCCGACAGGCTCCGTTCGGCCTTGCGCCTCCGGATGCTTTCATAGGTCGGATCGAGCAGCGCGCGGTTGGCGCGCTGCAGCAGCCACAGGCCGAACTCGTCGGGGCAACGCGGGCCGATCTCCTGGACCATGCCATAGCGCAACGCCTGCAAGGCGCTGATGGGCAGGCAGTCCTGGGTGAGTTTCCAAGCCATGTCCGGACCGACCGCGCGGGGCAGGCTGTAGGTCCAGTATTCAGAGCCGTACAGGCCCATGGTCGCGTAGTGCGGATTGAGCACGATGTCACGGCGCGCCAGCACGATATCGGCGGCCAGGGCCAGCATCACACCGCCGGCCCCGGCGTTCCCCGTCAGGCCGCTGACCACCAGTTGCCGGGCGCTGAACAACTCCAGGCAGACGTCGTCGATGGCTTGTATGTTGGCCCAGGCTTCCAGGCCCGGTTCGGCGGCGGCCTGGATCACGTTCAGGTGAACGCCGTTGGAAAAGCTGCCGCGCCCACCACGGATCAACAGCACCTGAGTGTCCCGGGACTTGGCCCAGCGCAATGCCGCCACCAGGCGCTGGCATTGCTCAGTGCTCATCGCCCCGTTATAGAACTCGAACGTCAGCTCCCCGACATGGCCGCATTCGCGGTAACGAATGGGTTGATAGGGCTCGTCGCTGAACGGCTGCCGGGCCAGGGAGCTGTCGAGCACCGGGATGCCTTCGAGGCGGTTCGACAGTACATGGCGCGCCGGGCGCTTGAAGGTCTGTTCGCCGGGTTGCGGTTTGCGGCGCAGTGCGCCGATCCACAGGCTGGCATCCCCTGTCGCCACCAGCACCGCATCGTCACGCACGGCCAGCAGCTCGCCGGGCAAGCCGTGGCGAACGTCCGGATGGGCGTCGTACAGGTAAAACTGTTCGCCAGCCAGACTTGCGAGCACACCGGGTTGACCGTCCGCGGCGTCGATGCAACGCTTGATGAAACCACTGCTGTCATGCCAGCTGAAGCTGCGATCGTCTTGGGTCATGTTCGGTTGCAGGCGCCCGATCACATCATGGCGGCCATAGTCCAGTGGCACCGGGACGAAACCGCCACGGTATTTTTCCACGACCTCGCGGATGCAACGAATGGCCGCGTCGCTGACCGGGCCGTTATACAGCTCCGATTTGCGCAGGCCTTTGGGCAGGTCGAATTCGCACGTGGCCCATACGGGTCCGGCATCCATTTCCTCCACCGCCTGCAATGCGGTGACCCCCCAGCGTTCGGCTTGCCGGGTGATCGCCCAGTCCAGGGCGCTGGCACCGCGATCGCCGACAATCCCGGGATGAATGATCACCACCGGGCGCCGTGGGTTGCGCCACAACTGCTCGGGTACGCGGTCCTTGAGGAACGGACAGATCACCAGGTCGGCGTCGCTTTCTTCGATTTGCCGGCAGACCAAGGCCCCATGGGTGAACAGCACCACGCTGGGGCGATAACCGGCCTCGCGCAGGTCCAGCCAGGCGCGTTGGGTCAAGCCGTTGAATGCGCTGGACAGCAGAACGATCTTCAGTGGGGGCATATCTCTCTTCCTTGAGATGCGCAGGCACAGGCTCCCGATGAGCCGTCCCTGGCCTTGATGGAAGCGCTACGTTAGCGGTTGAAGGAGGAGCGGGAACTGACAGGGGTCAAGGTTGTGTACGGTGGGGAATCAGGGAGGGGTAAAAACACGAATCCCGCCATGGGGGCGGGATTCGTTGGCAATCAAAAGGCTCGCGAGAGGTGCGAACTCAATCTCAGGCTGGGAACAGCTCGGACAGTTTCATGGCCAGCATCATGTCGCCTTCGGTGCGCAGCTTGCCGCCCATGAACGCTTGCATGCCGTCGGTGCTGCCGTCGACGATGCCTTGCAGGGTTTCGCCGTCCATCACCAGGGTCACCTGGGCGTCCGGGTTTTCACCTTCCTGCAGTTCGCAGGTGCTGTCCTTGACGATCAGCGAGAAATGCTTGGATTCATCGATGCGGAAACCGAATACCAGGTCCAGGCCGGCAGCGGCGGCTGGGTTGAACTTGGCTTTCATGGCTTGTACGGCGTCGGCTACGGTGGTCATGGTTTCGATCCTTATTTGGGTGGTACAGCAAGGGTCTACAGTAATCCGGACTCAGCGAAAGGTGATGAGGTCCGGGGCCTTCAACAGCTGCAGGTGGGCATGGCTGTTGAAGGAAGCCAGGGCCACCTCGCGGCCCCTGAATTTCAGGTGGTTGAGCGAGGTGTTGACGATTTGCCAGTTCAGTTCGAAGGCCTGTCGGGCCGGTATCCGGGTGATCAGGTGGAGCAGGGCGGTGATGGTGCCGCCGGAGGTGAACACGGCGATCTTGTGGGTGTTGTCGGCTTCCTCCAGGATGCGCTGCAGGCCCGCCTGGACCCGCTCGACGAAACCCAGCCAGCTTTCGAGACCGGGCGGGTCATACTGGCCGCTCAGCCAGCGCTCGACGATCAGCACGAAGATACGCTGGAATTCGGCGCGGTTCTGCGCGGCGTTGCGCAGGATATGCACCGCCTCGGGTTCCTGGGGGAGCATGTCCGGCAACAGGGCGCGAATGACCGCGTCGGCATCGAACTCGTTGAACGCCGGGTCGATTTCCAATTCGGGGACCGGCATGCCGGCGGCGGACATCTGGCCCAGCGCACCGACGGCGGTATCCTGTTGGCGCCGCAGGTCACCCGAGAGGCAGCGGTCGAATACGACACCAAGCTGGGCGAGGTGGTCGCCGAGCACTTGCGCCTGGCGTACGCCATTGGGCGAGAGGACATCGTAGTCGTCCGCACCAAAGGAGGCCTGGCCATGTCGAATCAGATAGATACTGCCCACGTCCGCGTCATCCCGGTACGTTGAAGGTTTGGCGAGGTTATGGGGATGGCGGTGAGCTGTCAATGAAAAAACATACGCTTGTTTGAAATGCCCGTTGCAGCCTTGTCCTGCCTGGCTCGCGTCAAGGTAACCATAGGTTTCTTGGCTGGTCGCGACGCAGGCGCATGGGTATGCTGGGACTGTCACGCGCCTGCGTTCAATGGCGCATCGCATTTAAGGAGTTGCTGTGGAGTTTTTCATCGAGTACGCCGGTTTCCTGGCCAAGACCGTGACGCTGGTGATCGCCATCCTGGTGGTGCTGGCCAGTTTTGCTGCGCTGCGCAGCAAGGGGCGGCGCAAGTCGGCCGGCCAGTTGCAGGTGAGCAAACTCAACGATTTCTACAAGGGGTTGCGTGAGCGCCTGGAACAGACGTTGCTGGACAAGGACCAGCTCAAGGCCTTGCGCAAGGCCGAAGGCAAGGCAGAAAAGGCCGGGAAGAAAAACAAGGACAAGCCGGCGGCCAAGCCCCGGGTGTTCGTGCTGGACTTCGACGGTGACATCAAGGCCTCGGCCACTGAGAGCCTGCGTCATGAAATCACCGCGCTGCTGACCCTGGCGACGCCGAAGGATGAAGTGGTGCTGCGCCTGGAAAGTGGCGGCGGCATGGTCCACAGCTATGGCCTGGCCTCGTCGCAACTGGCGCGGATCCGTCAGGCTGGCGTGCCGCTGACCGTCTGCATCGACAAGGTGGCGGCCAGCGGCGGTTACATGATGGCGTGCATCGGCGAGAAGATCATCAGCGCTCCCTTTGCGATCCTGGGCTCCATTGGCGTCGTCGCGCAATTGCCCAACGTCAACCGTCTGCTGAAGAAACATGACATCGATTTCGAAGTGTTGACGGCCGGCGAATACAAACGCACGTTGACGGTGTTCGGCGAAAATACCGAGAAGGGCCGGGAGAAGTTCCAGGAAGACCTGGACATCACCCATGAACTGTTCAAGAACTTCGTGTCCAACTATCGCCCGCAACTGGCCATCGATGAAGTGGCGACGGGTGAGGTCTGGCTGGGTGTCGCGGCGCTGGGCAAGCATCTGGTGGACGAGCTGAAAACCAGCGACGAGTACCTGGCCGAACGGGCCAAGGGTGCCGAGCTGTACCATCTGCACTACGCCGAACGTAAAAGCCTGCAGGAACGCATTGGCATGGCGGCCAGCGGTTCGGTGGATCGGGTGCTGCTCAGTTGGTGGAGCCGCCTGACCCAGCAACGGTTCTGGTAATTGCAGAAATAATGCCTACCCCCCTGTGGGAGCGAGCTTGCTCGCGATAGCGACGGCACATCCAGCATGGATGCAAGCTGACCCAGCGCTATCGCGAGCAAGCTCGCTCCCACAGGGGTTCTGAGGTGTGCTGAAGCTTCGGGTTCACAGTTATCCCTTCGTGGGAGTGAGGTGGATTCAAGACCCCAAAACAAAAAAAGCCCTGAACCGGCACACCCGGATCAGGGCTTTTTCATGGGGCTGTTTCAGCGACGGCGGAACAGTGGCAGCGGCTCGTCAGTGGCAGCCTGGTAGGTCACCGAGAAGTCCTTGAGGCTTTCGAGGGCTTCGTAGGGGTCTTTGTCGGCGCGCAAGGCAAAGGCGTCGAAACCGCAGCGGCGCATGTAGAACAACTGGTCGCGCAGCACGTCGCCAATCGCCCGCAACTCACCCTTGAAACCATAGCGTTCACGCAGCAGGCGGGCGTTGGAGTAGCTGCGCCCATCGGTGAAGGCCGGGAAGTTCAGGGCGATGACCTGCAACTGGTTGGCGTCTTCGCCGATTTCTTCCGCTTCCTCGTCGGCGTCCAGCCACACACCCAGGCCGCCGTCGCGGGCCTTGAGGGCGTGGGCATGATCGCGCCACAGGGCCAGTGGCACGATCAGGTCGTCGCAGTTGGAGATGCCATCGAGGGTCGCGTCCTTGGGCAACAGGTGCCAGGTTTCGTCGATGACCTCGTTGTTCTTAATGATTCGCTGCATAGACGCGTTCCTTGAAGAGGTCGATGCCGATACGTTGGTAAGTGTCGATGAAACGCTCGTCCGCAGTACGTTGTTCGATGTACACGTCGATCAGCTTCTCGATCACGTCAGGCATGTCATCCTGGGCAAACGACGGACCGAGGATCTTGCCCAGGCTGGCGTCGCGGCTGCCGCTGCCGCCCAGGGAGACCTGATAGAACTCTTCGCCTTTCTTGTCCACGCCCAGGATGCCGATGTGGCCGACGTGGTGGTGACCACAGGCGTTCATGCAGCCGGAAATATTCAGGTCCAGCTCGCCGATGTCGAACAGGTAGTCCAGGTCATCGAAACGACGCTGGATCGATTCGGCGATAGGGATCGACTTGGCGTTGGCCAGGGAGCAGAAGTCGCCGCCCGGGCAGCAGATCATGTCGGTCAGCAGGCCGATGTTCGGGGTGGCGAAACCTTGTTCGCGCAGCTCGCCCCACAGGGTGAACAACTGGCTCTGTTCAACGTCCGCCAGGATGATGTTCTGCTCGTGGGAGGTGCGCAGTTGGCCGAAGCTGTAGCGCTCGGCCAGGTCGGCCACGGCGTCCAGTTGCTTGTCGGTGATGTCGCCCGGTGCGACGCCGGTGGGTTTCAAGGACAGGGTCACCGCGACATAACCCGGCTTCTTATGGGCCAGGGTGTTGCGGGTGCGCCAGCGGGCGAAGCCCGGGTGTTCCTTGTCGAGGGCTGCCAGTTCGGCGTCCTGATTGCCCAGGGCCTTGTAGTCTGGATCGACGAAATGCTTGGCCACACGGTGGACTTCAGCTTCGGTCAGGGTGGTCTGGCCGCCACGCAGGTGAGCCATCTCGGCTTCGACCTTCTCGGCGAACACTTCAGGTGTCAGGGCCTTGACCAGGATCTTGATCCGCGCCTTGTACTTGTTGTCACGACGACCGTAGCGGTTGTACACCCGCAGGATGGCGTCGAGGTAGCTCAGCAGGTCCTGCCACGGCAAGAACTCGTTGATGAATGCGCCGACCACCGGGGTACGCCCCAGGCCGCCGCCCACGAGCACACGGAAGCCCAGCTCGCCGGCTGCGTTGTAGACCGTCTCCAGGCCGATGTCGTGGACTTCGATGGCCGCACGGTCCGAACTCGAACCGTTGATGGCGATCTTGAACTTGCGCGGCAGGTAGGCGAATTCCGGGTGGAACGTCGTCCACTGGCGAACGATTTCGCACCACGGCCGTGGGTCGATCAACTCGTCGGCCGCGACACCGGCGAACTGGTCGGTGGTGACGTTGCGCAGGCAGTTGCCGCTGGTCTGGATCGCGTGCATCTGCACGGTGGCCAGCTCGGCCAGGATCTCGGGCACGTCTTCCAGGGCCGGCCAGTTGTACTGGACGTTCTGCCGGGTACTGATGTGGGCATAGCCCTTGTCGTAGTCACGGGCAATTTGCGCCAGCTTGCGCACCTGGCGCGAAGTCAGCTGGCCATAAGGCACCGCCACACGCAGCATCGGGGCGAAGCGCTGGATATACAGGCCATTCTGCAAGCGCAGAGGGCGGAATTCTTCTTCGCTCAGCTCGCCTGCCAGATAGCGTCGGGTCTGATCACGGAACTGCTTGACGCGGTCCTCGATGATTCGCTGATCGTACTCGTCATATACGTACATATAAGTCTCGGTCTCAGGCTTGGGCCGATCAGAAACAGCTGCATGTTGGCTCGCTGGAATCGGGTTCTGCCTCGGCAATTCTGCGCGCACGGCCGCGCACTCCTAGAGGAGCCGGTGCAAGATACCTGTTTTGAGTTATGCGCAAAAGTGATGTTTGAATATATGTAAAGAACCAAATCGACTAATGAGATTGATTATTGCCTAACCCACATTTGTCGTACGGGCAATCATCGTCTTAACTATGGTCGAGTCCCTATGCAATCACCTACAAAACCGACAAGAGGCGATGCAATGAGTAATCCGACCAAAGCAAGGAAAAGCGACAGTACCGTTGATGCCTGGGCCATTTTGTTCCTGATTATCCTGGTGGTGGGCACCGCAGTGTTCTGGGTCAGTCACCAGTAAACGGTTTATCCATGGCGATGAAAACCCTGTGGGAGCGAGCTTGCTCGCGATAGCGGTGGTTCAGTCGGATTGATGTCGACTGGTAGACCGTTATCGCGAGCAAGCTCGCTCCCACAGGGTCATGTGTTGTGTTGGAGAGCGTTACAACCCCGCCAGGTGCACCACCAGCTTGACGATGCCAAACAGCGTCAAAGCGAAAATCACCGTGAACGTGATCCCCAGTATCACGAAGTGACTCGGCTTGCCGTGGGTGAAATCCCGGGCGCGGTTCTTGCCACTCTGTACGCCGAAAGCGGCGGCCAGCACGCTGTGCATCATCTGCAACAGGGTCGGCGGCTTGTTGTCGACTGGATCGTCCATAAATCCCTCGTCTGCCATGTGTGTGGGACAAGCATAGACAAAAAAGGATCGCAGGCTTCGCCAGCGCCTACGGGAACACACAAAACCTGTAGGAACTGGCGAAGCCTGCGATCTTTTAAGGGCGCTTATTTTAAGGGCGCTTAGTTGTCGTAACCCAGGTTCGGCGCCAGCCAACGCTCCGTCACACTTAAGTCCTGGCCTTTACGCGCGGTGTAGCTCTGGACCTGGTCCTTGTCGATCTTGCCCACGGCGAAGTATTGCGCCTGGGGATGGGCGAAATACCAGCCGCTGACCGCTGCCGCCGGGAACATGGCGTAGTGTTCGGTGAGGAACACGCCGCTGCGGCCGGCTTTCAGTTCGCTGGCTTCGGGGTCGAGCAGGCGGAACAAGGTGGCCTTCTCGGTGTGATCCGGGCAGGCCGGGTAGCCGGGGGCAGGGCGGATGCCGGTGTACTGCTCCTTGATCAGCGCCTCGTTGTCCAGGCTCTCGTCCCGGGCATAACCCCAGTATTCCTTGCGCACCTGCTGGTGCAGCCATTCGGCGCAGGCTTCGGCCAGGCGGTCGGCCAAGGCCTTGACCATGATCGAGTTGTAGTCGTCGCCCGCCTCCTGATAGGCCTTGGCGACTTCTTCGGCGCCAATGCCGGCGGTGGTAATGAAGCCGCCGACGTAGTCGGTCACGCCGCTGTCCTTGGGCGCGACGAAGTCGGCCAGGGAAAAGTTCGGCTTGCCGTCGGTCTTGATGATCTGCTGGCGCAAGTGATGCAGGCGCGCCAGTGGCTTGCCATCGTCGCCGTAGACTTCCAGATCGTCGTCATGCACCTGGTTGGCCGGCCAGAAGCCGAACACGGCGCGGGCACTGATGAGTTTCTCGTCGATCAGCTTGCGCAGCATCGCCCGGGCATCGGCGTACAGCGCGGTGGCGGCTTCGCCGACCACTTCGTCGGTGAGGATGCGCGGGTATTTGCCGGCCAGGTCCCAGGAGATGAAGAACGGTGTCCAGTCGATGTATTCGGCCAGGACGTTCAGGTCGATGTTGTCCAGCACCTTGGCGCCGGTGAAAGTCGGCTTGACCGGCTGGTAGCTGCTCCAGTCGAACTGTGGCTTTTTGGCCACGGCGGCGGGGTAGCTCAGGCGCTCGGTGCGGGCGCTGCGGTTGGCCGTGCGCTCGCGTACTTCGATGTAGTCCTGGCGGGTTTTCTCGACGAACGCCGGCTTGAGTTCCTTGGACAGCAACTGGGTCGCCACGCCCACGGCGCGGGAGGCGTCGGTGACGTAGATCACCGCGTCGTTGCTGTACTTGGGCTCGATCTTCACCGCCGTGTGGGCCTTGGAGGTGGTGGCGCCACCGATCATCAGCGGCAGATGGAAGTCCTGGCGCTGCATCTCCCGCGCCACATGCACCATCTCATCCAGGGACGGGGTGATCAGGCCGGACAGGCCGATGATGTCGCATTTCTGCTCCTTGGCCACCTGCAGGATCTTCTCCGCTGGCACCATCACGCCCAGGTCGACGATGTCATAGCCGTTGCAACCGAGCACCACGCCGACGATGTTCTTGCCGATGTCGTGGACATCGCCCTTGACCGTGGCCATCAGGATCTTGCCCTTGGCCTCCGGCTTGTCGCCTTTTTCCGCCTCGATGAACGGAATCAGGTGGGCCACGGCCTGCTTCATCACGCGGGCGGACTTGACCACTTGGGGCAGGAACATTTTGCCGGCCCCAAACAGGTCGCCGACGATGTTCATGCCGGCCATCAGCGGGCCTTCAATGACCTCGATCGGCCGGGCGAACGACAGTCGCGACTCTTCGGTGTCTTCGACGATGTGGGTGGTGATGCCCTTGACCAGCGCATGCTCCAGGCGCTTGTTCACTTCCCAGCCGCGCCATTCCTCGGTTTCCGCTTCCTTGACGCTGCCGTCGCCCTTGTACTTGTCGGCGATGGCGAGCAGGGCGTCGGTGCCTTCGGGGGTGCGGTTGAGGATCACGTCCTCCACGGCGTCACGCAGTTCCACCGGGATCTGGTCGTAGATTTCCAGTTGGCCGGCGTTGACGATGCCCATGGTCAGGCCCGCGCGGATCGCATACAGCAGGAACACCGAGTGGATCGCCTCGCGCACCGGGTTGTTGCCACGGAACGAGAACGACACGTTGGACACGCCACCCGAGGTCAACGCGTACGGCAGTTCGTCGCGGATGTAGGCACAGGCGTTGATGAAGTCCACGGCATAGTTGTTGTGCTCTTCGATACCGGTGGCGACGGCGAAGATGTTCGGGTCGAAGATGATGTCTTCCGGCGGGAAGCCGACTTCATTGACCAGGATGTCGTAGGAGCGCTTGCAGATTTCCTTCTTGCGCGCCTCGGTGTCGGCCTGGCCGGCTTCGTCGAAGGCCATCACCACCACGGCGGCGCCGTAGCGCTTGCACAGCTTGGCGTGGTGGATGAACTGCTCGACGCCTTCCTTCATGCTGATGGAGTTGACGATGCCCTTGCCCTGGATGCACTTGAGGCCGGCTTCGATCACTTCCCACTTGGAGGAGTCGATCATGATCGGCACGCGGGAAATGTCCGGTTCGCCGGCAATCAGATTGAGGAAGGTCACCATGGCCTTCTTCGAATCGAGCATGCCCTCGTCCATGTTGATGTCGATCACCTGGGCGCCGGCCTCGACCTGCTGCAGGGCCACTTCCAACGCTTCGGTGTAGTTGTCTTCGCGAATCAACCGGGCGAACTTGGCGGAACCGGTGATGTTGGTCCGCTCGCCGACATTGACGAACAAGGAGCTGCGATCGATGGTGAACGGTTCCAGGCCCGACAGGCGGCAAGCCCTCGGGATCTCTGGAATCTGCCGCGGTGCGTAGCCGGCCACGGCCTTGGCGATGGCTTCGATGTGCGCCGGGGTGGTGCCGCAGCAACCGCCGACAATGTTCAGGAAGCCGCTCTGGGCAAACTCTTCGATGACCTTGGCCGTCTCGGCCGGCAGTTCGTCGTATTCACCGAACTCGTTGGGCAGGCCGGCGTTGGGGTGGGCCGATACGTGGGTGCCGGCCTTGTTCGACAGCTCTTCCAGGTACGGGCGCAGTTCGCTGGCACCAAGGGCGCAGTTCAGGCCCACGGAGATCGGCTTGGCGTGGGCCACCGAGTTCCAGAAAGCTTCGGTGGTCTGGCCGGAGAGGGTGCGGCCGGAGGCGTCGGTGATGGTGCCGGAGATCATGATCGGCAGTTCGACGCCCAGTTCTTCGTAGACCCCTTGCACGGCGAAGATCGCCGCCTTGGCGTTCAGCGTGTCGAAGATGGTCTCGATCAGGATCAGGTCGGCGCCGCCTTCGATCAGGCCCTTGGTGGCTTCGGTGTAGTTCTCCACCAGTTCGTCGAAGGTCACGTTGCGGTAGCCGGGGTTGTTCACGTCCGGCGACAGCGAGCAGGTGCGGCTGGTCGGGCCGAGCACGCCGGCGACGAAGCGCGGTTTGTCCGGGGTCTCCAGGGTCTTGGCGTCGGCCACCTGGCGGGCCAGGCGCGCGCCTTCCAGGTTCAGCTCGTAGGCCAGGCCCTGCATGCCGTAGTCGGCCTGTGACACCTGGGTGGCGTTGAAGGTGTTGGTTTCCAGGATATCGGCGCCGGCATCCAGGTAGGCTTTTTCGATGGCAGCGATCACGTCGGGACGGCTGAGCACCAGCAAATCGTTGTTGCCCTTGACGTCGCTCGGCCAGTCGGCAAAACGCTTGCCGCGGTAGTCCTGTTCTTCCAGCTTGTAGCTCTGGATCATCGTGCCCATGCCGCCGTCGAGGATCAGGATGCGTTCCTTGAGGGCTTGCTGGAGAAGATAAAGGCGAGCGCTGCGATCGGACATAGGACTACCTGGAAAAAAAGACCATTACGAAGGTCGGGATGATAGCAAACCTGCGCAGGATTTGATCGTGAGGGGCTTTTGCATGAATATCGCTCATGTTTGCAAGGCGATGCTGGCCCGGTAGAATCGCCGGATTCTCCTTCAGGACCCGAGACATGCCGTACCGCGTCTTCTTCGGCAGTCTGTGGCTGCTGTTGTCTTTCAATGCAGTGGCCGGGGATCCCGTCCCAGCGCTGTCCTACACCCGCGATATCCAGCCGATCTTCACGGAAAAATGCGTGGCGTGTCATGCCTGCTACGACTCCGCCTGCCAATTGAACCTGGGCAGTGGCGAAGGCGTGGCCCGGGGCGCGAGCAAGCTCTCGGTGTATGACGGCGAGCGACGCCAGGCGGCCGAGCCGACGCGCTTGTTCTACGATGCCTCCGGCCAGCGCGCCTGGCAGCGCAAAGGCTTCTATTCGGTGCTCGACGCCCAAGGCAGCCAGGCGGCGTTGATGGCGCGGATGCTGGAACTGGGGCACCGTACGCCATTGCAGCCCAACGCCAAATTGCCGGAAGACATCGTGCTTGGGCTCAACCGTGACAACACCTGCCCGGTGCCGGGGCAGTTCGACGAATACGCCGCTGCGCATCCCCGCGAAGGCATGCCGCTGGCAGTCACCGGCCTGACCGACCAGCAATACCAGACCCTGCAGCGCTGGCTGGCCGCTGGCGCCCCCATCGACCAGCAGGCCTTGGCCCCGAGTGCCGCCGAAGCCTTGCAAGTGGTGCAATGGGAAAACCTGCTCAACGCCCCCGGTGCCCGGGAAAGCCTGGTGGGGCGCTGGTTGTTCGAGCACTGGTTCCTGGCGCATATCTATTTCAAGGACGGCGAGCCGGGGCATTTCTTCCAATGGGTGCGTTCGCGTACGCCCACCGGGCAGCCCATCGACCTGATCAACACCCGCCGCCCGAACGACGATCCCGGCACCCGCGTCTATTATCGGCTCTGGCCGGTGCAAGGGATGATCGTGCACAAGACCCACATCACCTACGGCTTGAGCGCGGCGAAGATGGCGCGGATCAAGAGCCTGTTCTACAGCGGCAAGTGGCAGGTCACCGCGTTGCCGGGCTACGGTCCGGAGCGCCGGGCCAACCCGTTTTCCACCTTTGAAGCGATCCCGGCCCAGGCCCGCTACCAATTCATGCTCGATAACGCCGAGTATTTCGTGCGGACGTTCATTCGCGGGCCGGTGTGCCGGGGCCAGATCGCCACGGACGTGATCCGCGACAATTTCTGGGCGCTGTTCCAGGCCCCCGAACACGACCTGTACATCACCGACCCGAACTACCGCGGCCAGGCCACGCCGCTGTTGGCGATGCCGGGGCAGAACGACGATGTGGGCAGCGTCCTCAGCCTGTGGCTCGATTACCGTGACAAGCGCAACGAGTACGAGGCCTTGCGCCGCGACAACTATGCCGAGCTGCCGGCTCCGAGCTGGTCGACGCTGTGGGCCGGCAACGACAACGCGCTGCTGAGCATTTTCCGGCATTTCGACAGCGCGTCGGTCACCAAGGGGCTGATCGGGGAGGTCCCGCAGACGATGTGGCTGTTCGACTTCCCGTTGCTGGAGCGTACCTATTATCAGTTGGCGGTGAATTTCGACGTGTTCGGCAACGTCTCCCACCAGGCCCAGACCCGGTTGTATTTCGATTTGATCCGCAACGGTGCGGAGCAGAACTTCCTGCGCCTGATGCCGGCCGACTCCCGGGAAGGCTACCTCGACGACTGGTACCAAGCCGGTGGCAAATTCAAGATGTGGCTCGATTATGAGGCCATCGACAATGACAAGCCGACCGCCCTCAAGCTTGACGAACGCGACCCCAAGGGTGATTTCGCCCGGCAACTGCTGGCCCGTTATGGCGAGCTGAACGCGCACCCCGATCCGATCAACCGCTGCGACGGTGCCTACTGCTCGCGCCCGAACATCGACCCGGCGCTGCAAAACGCCGAACAGGCCCTCAGTCGGCTGGTGTCGCGCCCAGCGGCGGGGCTCAAGGTGATCGACCAACTGCCGGAAGCGACCCTGTTGCGCATCGAAACCGCCAGCGGCCACCGTGAGGTCTACAGCCTGCTGCGCAACCGGGCCCACAGCAACGTGGCGTTCCTGCTGGGCGAGGAGACGCGCTACCAGCCGGGGCTGGATACGCTGACGGTCTACCCGGGCGTGCTCAGCAGCTATCCGAACTTCATGTTCAACATTCCGGCCGGGCAAGTGCCGGCATTCGTCGAGGCCATGGAGCGTGCCCAGGATGAGCCGGCGTTCGAGCGGATCGTCGAGCGCTGGGGAATTCGCCGCAGTCACCCGCAGTTCTGGTATTACTTCCATGACCTGAGCCAGTACATCCAGGAAACGGAGCCCGTGGAAAGCGGTGTGCTGGACATGAATCGCTACCAGAACCTCTGATCGGCCTGTCCGGCGGCAAACTCCCTGCCGTCGGACGCTTTCCTGACAAAAATACTAGGACTTTGTCCGGCGCGATGATTGGCGTAAACTGCCGGCAAGCCTGCGAGGAGTTTCCATGACCGCCATTACCATTACCGATGCCGCCCACGATTACCTGGCCGACCTGCTGTCCAAGCAGAACACCCCGGGGATCGGGATCCGCATCTTCATCACCCAGCCCGGCACCCAGTACGCAGAGACGTGCATTGCCTACTGCAAGCCGGGAGAAGAAAAACCCGAAGACACCGCGTTGGGGCTCAAGAGCTTCACCGCGTACATCGACTCGTTCAGCGAAGCCTTCCTGGACGATGCGGTGGTCGACTACGCCACCGACCGCATGGGCGGCCAGCTGACCATCAAGGCACCGAATGCCAAGGTGCCGATGGTCAACGCCGACAGCCCGGTCAACGAGCGCATCAATTACTACCTGCAAACCGAAATCAACCCGGGGCTGGCCAGCCACGGCGGCCAGGTTTCGCTGATCGACGTGGTGGAAGACGGCATCGCCGTGCTCCAGTTCGGCGGCGGCTGCCAGGGCTGCGGCCAGGCTGACGTGACCTTGAAGGAAGGCATCGAGCGCACCTTGCTCGAGCGCATTCCAGAGCTCAAGGGCGTGCGCGACGTGACCGACCATACGCAGAAAGAAAACGCCTACTACTGATAGGTGTTCGCTGCGGGTAGTGTGTGGCGAGGGCGCTTGCTCCCTCGCCACACTGGTTTCAGTCGTCAGCCTGTACCCACCGCCCCTGTGGGAGCGAGCTTGCTCGCGATAGTGGTGGGTCAGCCTGCGATGATGTTGAATGTGCCGTCGTTATCGCGAGCAAGCTCGCTCCCACAGGGGATCGGATTGCGTCAGGGCCGGTAGAGATGCGCATGTCCGGCGCGGTACAGCGACGATTCGCTGAACACGTCATTACCCAGCACACGCCCCACCAGGATCAACGCCGTTCGGCGGAAACCCTTGGCCTGCACCTTCTCGGCAATATCTGCCAGCGTCCCCATCACCCAATCCTGATCCGGCCACGTCGCCCGGTGAATCACCGCAATCGGACAGTCGGCGCCGTAGTGGGGCAGCAGTTCGTCGACGATCTTTTCCAGGTGATTGACCCCCAGGTGAATCGCCATGGTCGCCCCGTGCTGTGCCAGGTTGCCCAGTTCTTCCCCAGCGGGCATCGGGGATTTATCGGCGTAACGGGTGAGGATCAGGCTCTGGGAGATGTCCGGCAAGGTCAGTTCGGCACCCAGCAGGGCGGCGCAGGCTGAGGTCGCGGTCACGCCCGGGATGATTTCGAAAGGGATGTCCAGTTCTCGCAGGCAACGAATCTGTTCGCCGATGGCGCCGTACAGGCTCGGGTCGCCGGAGTGCACCCGAGCCACGTCCTGGCCCTTGAGATGGGCGCTGCTGATCAATTCGATGATCTGTTCCAGGTGCAGCTCGGCGCTGTTGATCACCTGTTCGGCACAATGGCCTTCGAGGACGGCGGTCGGCACCAGCGAGCCGGCGTAGATGATCACCGCGCACTGGCGGATCAGTCGCTGGCCTTTGACCGTGATGAGGTCCGGGTCGCCGGGGCCGGCGCCGATGAAGTACACGGTCATGACCGGCTCCTGTGGAAGGTGGGTGAGCGTCGCCCAGATGAAGATCGCTCATGATCCTGGACGCCGATTATCGGGATTTACGCCACGACCGCCAACGCCAACGTGCTCATGGGGCCTCTCTGGCGGGGTATCAACAACGTTGCGGGCGTCGTGCCCAATTGGTCGGCCAAGGCCAGGGCGGCGCTTTCGGCGATGCCGTAGCAACCGGTTCGCTCGAAGGCGATCTCGGAACGATGGCTGAGCCGTCGCTCGTAACCGGCCAGCTGTTCGGCACTGAAGCAGGTCAGCGGCAGGGCCAGTTGCCCGGCCAGTTCCAGCAGCCCGGGCTCGTCACGCTTGAGGTCGATACTGGCCAGGGCCCGTACCTGGTGAAGTGCGATGCCGTGGGCCGACAACGTCTGTTCGAGCAAGGCCCGCAGCGTGCTGGCCGGACAACCGCGCTGGCAACCGAGGCCGATCACCAGCATCGCCCCAGTATTCATGCCTCGTGCTGGGCTTGACCGTCACGGCGAAACAGCCAGGCGCTGATCAGGCCCAGGGCCAGCCAGAAGGCGATGTTGGTCACCTGCGAGGCGATCTTGAACTGGCTTTCCAGCGCTTCGGGCGCCAGCATCGAGTGGACTTCGGGCTGCGGCGCACCGATGACGTGGGGCACCAGCAACGTCGCCACGCCCAGCAGCTTGAGCAGCCAATGCCGGCCGAAGACGATCAGGGCAATGCCCACCGCCGTCGAGGCCGCGGTGCCGATCCACCACATCTGCCGCTGGGCCAGGTCGGCCGCTGCGGTGCCGGGCAACTCCGGGGGCAGGCCGAGGGTGGGTGCCAGGACGAAAGTGGCATAACCGGCCAGGCCCCAGAGCAGACCCTGGGAAGTGCGAGTCGGTGCGCGCAAGGTGTACAGGCCCGCGAGCATCAGGGCAAAACCCACGGCCACCACCAGGTTACCGCCGGTGGTGGACAGCACGCGCTGCCAGCCGTCTTCCGGTTCCCAGGCCTCGGCATCATGGGTGTGGGCCACACTGTCGGTGTGCTCATGGACCTCGGTCGCCGGGGCCTTTTCGAAGGTTTCCGCCTGGAGAATCAGCGGCGATACCCAGAAACTCTGCAACAGGGTCAGCAGCAGGGCGGCCAGCAAGCCGCTGAAACCGGCGGTCTGCGCGATACGCTTGATCATGTCGTCAGTTCTCAGTGGCAGGGGAAGGCAGCGCTGTGGCGGGTATCGTGGGCGGCGTTGTGCACCGCTTCGATGTGGGAGAAACCGGCGAAATAGACCAGCCCCGCGCCCAGGATCGAAGCCAGGATCGCGGCGCTCAGGCGTTGGCTCAGGGTGGTGCTGCTGGCGGTGCGGGCGGTGCTGCTGATGGTCGACATGGCGCTTCCCTCTGTTTTTGTTCCGTGGGGATGCGAGCGCAAAATGAGACCCCGGGCGAAAGACCGCCAGGGTTCGAACAGCGCCCGCCCACCGCGGGTTGTTGATGCTTGAGTCATGGGCCGGTCTCCGGGCTCGCGAGGGGCAGGGGCTGAGCCTTGCCTGCAAGCGTCACCTTCCCATGTCCGGGGACACAGTGGTTCAGACGCTTCGCTCGCTTACCGTTGCGGGGGCAGCACCGGACTGACGTGGCTTTGGAGTAAAGCACACGATTCACCGGTTTCCCGTTTCACCCTGTGAAGGGCACCCGTAACTAGGCGCACAGGAGAGCATGGGTGGGGCGGGGCCGTCAATGCACAGGGGGCCGCTACGCAGCCCATCGCGAGCAAGAACACCACAGAACTTCCTTGCGAAGATTGACCCGCCCCCACACCCTGCGTAGCCTTGCGCCTTCGAGGTTCTTCGGCCTGCGCCGAAGCTAAGAAGGGAACGCGGTCCAAGCCGCGGCTGCCCCCGCAACTGTGAACGGTGAGGTTTCTGCAAGGCCACTGTGCATGCCCTTTTACCAAAGGCGCACGGGAAGGCGCAGCCATTGCCAGTCGCAAGACTGGCCCGCCGTCAGCCAGGAGACCTGCCTCGAGACAGATTCTCACTACAACCGGGCGGGGTGATCCGGTGGCGAAATCTTCCGTGCACACCTGTGCCCGCGGTTGTCGTCCCGTTTGCCCGCCACCTTGCCAAAGGGCATCCGATGAAAACACTGGCCAAACTCCCCGTCACCATCGTCACCGGCTTCCTCGGTTCGGGTAAGACCACCTTGCTGCGGCACATGCTCGACAACGCACAGGGCCGGCGCATCGCCGTGATCGTCAACGAGTTCGGCGAACTGGGCATCGACGGTGAGATCCTCAAGCAGTGCTCCATCGGTTGTACCGAAGAAGAAGCCAACGGCCGCGTCTACGAACTGGCCAACGGCTGCCTGTGCTGCACGGTGCAGGAAGAATTCTTCCCGGTGATGCGCGAGTTGGTGGCCCGGCGTGGCGACCTCGACCATATCCTGATCGAAACCTCCGGCCTGGCCTTGCCCAAGCCGCTGGTCCAGGCTTTCCAATGGCCGGAAATCCGCAGCGCCTGCACGGTCGATGCCGTGATTACCGTGGTCGACAGCCCAGCCGTGGCCGCCGGCACCTTCGCCGCCTTCCCCGACCAGGTCGATGCCCAGCGCAAACTCGATCCGAACCTGGACCACGAGTCGCCGTTGCACGAGCTGTTCGCCGATCAGTTGGCCAGCGCCGATCTGGTGATCCTCAACAAAGCCGACCTGATCAGCCCTGAAGACCTGGCCAAGGTTCGCCTGGAAGTCGCCGAAGAGCTGCCGCCGGCGGTCAAGGTCATCGAGGCCAGCAGCGGTCGCCTGCCGCTGGACGTGTTGATCGGCCTGGGCGCCGGTTCCGAAGAACACATCGACGGCCGCCACAGCCATCACGACCACCACCACGATGACGACCACGATCATGACGCCTTCGATTCCATCTCCATCGAGCTACCCCAGGCCGACGAAAGCCTGTTACTGGACGCGCTGACGCAGTTGGTGGTCCAGCACGGTGTACTGCGGGTCAAGGGTTTCGCGGCGATCCCGAACAAGCCGATGCGCCTGCTGATCCAAGGCGTTGGCACGCGTTTCGACAAACATTTCGACCGCCAGTGGGGCGCCGAGGAAGCGCGGGTCACCCGTCTGGTGCTGATCGGCCAGGCGCTCGATGCGGCATTGCTCGAAGCGCAGTTGCGCGCCGCCCTCAGCGCCTAAGCCATGCACCTGCTCAGGACCCAGCCCGGCGGTTTCGTGTCGGATGACAACATTGCCGACCTGGGGCAAACCCCTGCCGAGCTGGTGATCCTGTGCAGCGGCGACTCCAGCCTGGCGCTGCTGGCCGAAGCGGCGAAGCAGCTACCGGGCGATTATCCGGAGTTTCGCCTCGCCAATCCGATGCAGGTGCAGAACCACGCCTCGGTGGATCTGTATTTCGAAGACGTGCTGCGCCACGCCAAAGTTATCCTGCTGTCGCTGCACGGCGGCATTGGCTATTGGCGCTACGGCATCGAGCGCCTGATGGACCTGGCCGGGCGCGGGGTGAAGTTGATCCTGGTGCCGGGGGATGATCGACCGGACCCGGAACTCAGCGACCTGAGCAACGTAGCCGTCGAGGACCGCGACCGGCTCTGGCAGTTCTTGCGCCAGGGCGGCCTGGGCAATGCCCTGGACCTGTTTCACAACCTCGGCAGTCAATGGTTCGGCCGCGATTATCCCTGGGCCGAACCGCAAGTCCTGCCGCGCACGGCGATCTATCACCCGGAAAAAACCAGCGCCAGCCTCGGCGATTGGCAAGCCGAGTGGAACGCCGGGCAACCGGTGGCGGCGGTGCTGTTTTATCGCTCCCACTTGCAAGCGGCGAACACCGCATTCATCGACGTGTTCTGCCAGCGCCTGCAAGCGGCGGGGCTCAACCCGTTGCCGATTGCCGTGGCCAGCCTCAAGGAGCCCGGTTGCCTGGCGCTGGTGGAAGACTGGTTGGATGAAGTGGAGGCGGGGGTGATCCTCAATACCACCGGCTTCGCCCAGTCCAGCCCGGAAGCGCCGCACCTGCGGCCATTCCGTCGCAACATCCCGGTGATCCAGGCCATTTGTGCGCAGGACAACGAACCGGGCTGGCGCGCCAGCGAGCAGGGCCTGGGGCCACGGGATCTGGCGATGCACATTGCCCTGCCGGAACTGGATGGCCGGATCATCAGCCGCCCCATCAGTTTCAAGGACCTGGCCTGGCGCAGCGAGCGCAGCCAGAGCGACGTGGTCTGCTACCGCGCCGTACCCGAACGCATGGATTTTGTCGCCGAGCTGGCCCAACGTTGGACCACCCTGGCGCGCCTGCCCAATGGGCAGAAGCGTGTGGCGCTGATCCTCGCCAACTACCCGACCCGGGACGGACGCATCGGCAACGGCGTCGGCCTGGATACGCCGGCGGCGGCCTTGAATATCCTGCGGGCCTTGCAGGCCGAGGGCTATCCACTGCCGGCCGAACTGCCGGCGAGCGGCACTGCGTTGATCCGGCAATTGCTCGGCGGCGTCAGCAACGACCTGGACAGCCTCGACCTGCGTCCGTGTCACCAGAGCCTGGCCCTGGATGCCTACCTGGCCCTGTTCGACGTGCTGCCCGAAGCCAATCGCCAAGCGGTGCTGGCGCGCTGGGGCTCGCCCGAGCAGGACCCGATGTTCCGCGACGGCCGCCTGATGGTCGCCGGCCTGCGCCTGGGCCTGACCTTCGTCGGCATCCAGCCGGCCCGCGGCTATCAGGTCGATCCGAGCGCGGTGTACCACGACCCGGACCTGGTGCCGCCCCACGGTTACCTGGCGTTTTATTTCTGGTTGCGCCACACCTACGGCGTCCACGGGGTGATCCACGTCGGCAAGCACGGCAACCTCGAATGGCTGCCGGGCAAAGGTGTCGGGCTCTCGGAAAATTGCTGGCCGGACGTGCTGTTGGGGCCACTGCCGAATATCTATCCGTTCATCGTCAACGACCCGGGCGAGGGCGCCCAGGCCAAGCGTCGCACCCAGGCGGTGATCATCGACCACTTGATGCCGCCGCTGACCCGGGCCGAAACCTATGGGCCGCTGCGTAACCTCGAGCTGCTGGCCGACGAATACTACGAGGCGCAATTGCTCGATCCGCGTCGCGCCCGGGAACTGCAACGGGACATCCTCAACCTGGTGCGCGAGACCCACATCGACCGCGAGCTGCAACTGGATGCCGGCCTCGACAGCGATGCTGACGCCGCGATCTGGCTGCCACGCCTGGACACATACCTGTGCGACTTGAAGGAGTCGCAGATCCGTGACGGTTTGCACATTTTTGGTGAGTCGCCCAGCGGGCGGCTGCGCATCGATACGTTGTTGGCGTTGCTGCGCATTCCCCGGGGCGACGGCAAAGGCGCGCAGTCGAGCGTGTTGCGGGCGCTGGCCAAGGCGTTCGGGCTGGGTTTCGATCCGCTGGATTGTGCCTTGGCCGAGCCTTGGACTGGCGACTGTCCCGAGGCCTTGCTTCGGGTCAGCGACGAGCCTTGGCGCACCGCCGGCGATACCCGCGAGCGCCTGGAGTTGTTCGCCGCGCAGTTGATCGAGCAGGCACTGGACGGTGTGGTCGAGCAGCTCAATGCGCCGGGCTGGGAGACGGTGGGCGACATCATCGAAAACCTTCGCACTGTCGTGGCTCCGCGCCTGGACGCCTGTGGTCCGGCGGAAATCCATGGCCTGCTCGATGCCTTGAGCGGGCGCTTCGTGCCGGCCGGCCCCAGCGGCGCGCCGAGTCGCGGACGCCTCGACGTGCTGCCCACCGGACGCAATTTCTTCTCGGTGGACGTGCGCAACCTGCCCACCACCACGGCGTGGCGCATCGGTTTCCAATCGGCGAACCTGATCCTCGAGCGGCACTTGCAGGACCACGGCGATCACCTGCGCCAGCTCGGCCTGTCGGTGTGGGGCACCGCCACCATGCGCACCGGCGGCGACGACATCGCCCAGGCCATGGCCTTGATGGGCGTGCGTCCGGTGTGGGCCACCGGCAGCCAGCGGGTCGATGACTTCGAGATCCTGCCGCTGAGCCTGCTGGACCGGCCGCGGGTCGATGTCACGCTGCGGGTGTCCGGGTTCTTCCGGGACGCCTTTGCCAACCTGATCCGGCTGTTCGATGCAGCGGTGCAGGCCGTCGCCGCCCTCGATGAGCCGGACGACATGAACCCTCTGGCGGCCAAGGTCCGTGGCGAACGCGAAGCCTTGTTGGCGTCGGGCCTGGAGCCGGAAGCGGCGGCACGCCAGGCCGGCTGGCGGATCTTCGGTGCCAAGCCCGGCGCCTATGGCGCGGGTGTGCAGGGTGCGATCGACGGTCGTTTGTGGCAAAGCCGCGAGGATTTGGCCGAGGTGTACCTGAACTGGGGCGGCTACGCTTACGGCGGTAGCGATGAAGGCACTGCCGCCCGGGAGCCGTTCTCCCGGCGCTTGAGCCAGGTGCAGGCGGTGTTGCAGAACCAGGACAACCGCGAGCACGACCTGCTCGATTCCAACGATTACTACCAATTCCAGGGCGGCATGCTGGCGGCGGTGGAGACCCTCAGCGGGCAAGCCGCGGCCAGCTATCATGGCGATCACAGCCAGCCGGACTTGCCCAGGATTCGTACCCTGAAGGAAGAACTCAACCGCGTCATCCGTTCCCGCGCGGCCAATCCGAAGTGGATCGACGGCGTGAAGCGGCATGGCTATAAAGGCGCGTTCGAGCTGGCGGCGACGGTGGACAACCTGTTCGCCTTCGACGCCACCACGCAGCTGATCGACGATCACCAGTACGCTTTGCTGGCCGATGCCTACCTGCTCGATCCGGACACCCGGGACTTCGTCCGCCAGCACAACCCCGACGCCCTGCGGGACATGACCGAGCGCATGCTCGAAGCGCAGCAGCGAGGGATGTGGCAGGCGCCGGGGGAGTATCGCGAGGCGCTGGAGAATTTGTTGTTGGACATTGAGGAGGATGGCTGAAATGAGGACAACAGGAACGTCGCACATTCATGAGGCATTCACCATGATGCAACCCCATTTCCCGCTCTCCGCCGTGGTCGGCGCCGATGACCTGAAACTGGCCCTGTGCCTGGCCGCGATCGATCCGAAAATCGGCGGTGTGCTGATCGAGGGTCCGAGGGGCATGGCCAAGTCCACCTTGGCCCGGGGCCTGGCGGACCTGCTGGCCAGCGGTCAGTTCGTCACCTTGCCCCTCGGTGCCACCGAAGAGCGGCTGGTGGGCACCCTCGATCTGGATGTGGCCCTGGGGGAGGGGCGCGCGCAGTTTTCTCCCGGCGTGCTGGCCAAGGCCGACGGTGGCGTGCTGTATGTCGATGAAGTGAACCTGCTGCCCGATCACCTGGTGGACCTGCTGCTGGATGTGGCGGCCAGTGGCACCAACCTGATCGAGCGTGACGGCATTTCCCATCGGCATCCGGCGCGCTTTGTGCTGATCGGCACCATGAACCCGGAAGAGGGCGAGCTGCGCCCGCAATTGCTCGACCGTTTCGGCCTGAACGTCGCCCTCGACGGTCACACTGCACCGGCTGAGCGTGGCCAGATCATTCGCCGGCGATTGGATTTCGACAGTGACCCACTGGCGTTCTGCGCGGAGTGGGAGACGGCCCAGCAGCAGTTGCGTGAACGCTGCCAACAGGCGCGCAATCGATTGGCCGGGATCGCCTTGGATGATGCGGCGCTGGCGCAGATCACCGAGCGCTGTTTTGCCGCCGGGGTCGATGGCTTGCGCGCTGACCTGGTCTGGCTGCGGGCGGCCCGGGCCCATGCGGCTTGGCGCGGCGCTGCTGGGATTGCCGATGAGGACATCGATGCGGTCGCCGAATTTGCCCTGCGGCACCGGCGGCGCGGGCATTCGGCACCGGCGTCGTCCCAGGCGCCGCAAACGGCTGCGAATGAAACGGCCAAGCCCAACGAAGGCCAAGGCCAATGGGGCGACCTGCCGGCCCGGGCACTGCCGACCGGTGCCCGACGTGACGTGCCGAGCTGGCCAAAAAAGCCCTAGGCATTCGCCCTCGTTCAACGGCGGGGGCGAATGCCAGGCCCCGTGCAGGACAGTTGGAGCAGGGACGCCAGGGTCGGAGCAAAGCCGCGGCCAGCGGTGCGGTGAACTGGCCGGGAACATTGCTCAATGGCCGGCCACACCGGCATGCAGACTTGCGCTGGCACGCTCGGCATCGGGCGCCTCATGAGCTGTGGCTGGTCATCGTCGATGCGTCGGCCTCGACCCGTCGTCATCGCGCCTTGAGTGACGGCAAAGGCTTGTTGGCGCAACTGTTCGACGACGCCTACCGGCAACGCGCTCGCTTGGCGCTGTTGACCGCCAGCGGTACGCAACCGAACTGGCAGGTGCAAGGGCTCAAGGCCTCGGCGGGCCTGCGCGACTGGCTCGATGGCCTGGGCGCCGGCGGCGGTACACCGTTGATGGCGGCGCTGAACGAGGCCGGACGCTGGTTGACGGCCCGGCGCAAGCGCTTCCCGGCGGAGCAACAGCGGGTGTTGGTGATGACCGACGGGCGAGTCAAGGAGGGACTGTCACTGCCCTCCCTGGATTGCCCGTGCCTGTTGGTCGACATCGAGCGCGGCCCGATTCGCCTGGGCCGGGCCCGGCAGTTGGCGGGGCAGTTGCAGGCTGAGTATCGGCATATCGATGAGGCTGACTGAAAGGTTCTGTGACTGTCAGGGCCCCCATCGCGAGCAAGCTCGCTCCCACACTGTTTTTGTGAACACATGAATGACGAACCCCGGCCCCCTGTGGGAGCGAGCTTGCTCGCGATGGCATCCCCTCGGTTTCAATGAACTGTCCACCTGACCCGCATCACTGCACTATGCTCAGGCAGCCCCTCACAGGCGTGAATCATGCGCGTCACCAATGCCCAGGATGACTTTCGGGTCAAGTCCAAGAGTGCGCGAGCAGTCCGATGTTTCCGTGGCGGCCATTGCGATGAGGCATGGTATCAACGCCAATGTCGTTTGCTGGTGGCTACCGCTTTACCGCGATAGCAGGCCATCCTGCTGCAATAGACGGGGTGGGCGCGGCCAACTCGCTGTTTTGGTTTGCCAAACGGCGGCAGTCAGTTGAGTTATTGGAACCCCAACGGATTTGTTACCACTCACCTTGAGTCAATACAAACCAAGGGAGTTGGCAATGCTCGAAGATACAATTGAATCAACAAAAATCTATCCCCGAATTTTTCCAATGGACTGGATTGAAATCGGGCCGAGTACGTTTTCGAGCCATGCGCAACACGTTGCCAATCTAGCCAAGCCGCAACCTGCCGCCTCAATAGGCGGCGTCGAGCTATTTCTTCCGCCAAATGTGTACCATCCCGGAGTCGGACTATCCTCCAGCCTTTTGGTTGACGCACTTTTGAACGAAAACATGGGGAGAACCGTGTTGGACTTGGGGTGTGGCAGTGGTTTTGTCGGAATCTCTCTCTATCGCCAAGGGATGGATCTGATTCTGGCCGATATTTCAAATGCCTCAATCTTGAGCACAACCGAAAATCTCCGCCGTATTGGTATACCGGGGAGAGTAATCTTGAGTGATTTATTCTCAAATCTGAAAGGCATGCGCTTCGACACTATCCTATTTAATCCGCCTTTATTCGACAAAACTGTAGAGCACGAAGCTGAAATCGCATTATGTGACCCCAATGGCGATTTGTTGACTCGTTTTCTAACTGAGGCGCCACAGCACTTGACTTCAACTGGTTGTCTTTATTTTATGGCGTCCAACCTGATGAATCGCGAGGCGTTGTTAAGTGGATTGGGTAGTTATCGATATAAGATCATCTCGTCTTCATTTTCAACGCAGTCGGGGGTCTCACGCTGGATAGTCAGCGCTCGATCAAAGCATTGAGCGAAACGCTAGATTGTTATCTCCTGCTTATCGATGGAGTTACAATTTGCGATATATGTACGTCCGGACATCTCATCTTGCGCAACTAAACCGGTTGCCATCTGTGTGGCAGAAGCGCTGACAGCCCAGACATCAACAAGCTTCATCGTCAAACGGCAGAGTTGTTGAACCTTGCGCCTTCTCAGCATACGGAGCAGGTTTTCAAGCAGATATTAGTTGGATGTGCAGCCGTTGTTGAAGAACATTTTGGGTCAGTCCACTGTTTTGTAAACACATGAATGACGAACCCCGGACCCCTGTGGGAGCGAGCCTGCTCGCGATGGCATCCCCTCCTGACCCGTATCGCTGCACTATGCTCAGGCAGCCCCTCACAGGAGTGAACCATGCGCGTACTCGTCACCAACCCCCAGGACGATTTTCGGGTCAAGGCCTATGCCGGCACCAACGGCGTGCTGCTCGCCATGGACCTGGCCGAACCCCGGCGCAAGGGCTTGCTGGGTTTTGCCATCGAGAAACAGCAGGGGGACAAGCCCTGGCTGTTCCTGTTCAACAGCCTGACCTTCCCCGACAAGGCCCACACCTTTCCCCAGTTCCACGCCACCCCCAGTGACAAGGCACCCCTGCAGAAATTTCGCTGGGCCGACTACGCCGTCAACCCCGGCGTGACGATCCACTACCGCGTGCACCTGGCCTATGGCAGCCCCGATTCACCGCAATTGGGCGAATCCCTGGCCGTCACCGTCACCAGCGACGACGGGCAGCCGGCCGACCAGCGGGTCATTTTTAACCGTGCCGTGGCCGCCAGCCAGGCGTTCCAGCGCAAGTTTCCCGAAGTGGACGCGCTGCTCGATGCCAACAAGCACCTGTCCATCGATGACTGGCCCGACGCACCACGTCGCTGGTTGGAAAACGGCTTGCTGGGGCGCTTGACCGGTTTCATCGACCGGGCGCTGGATGCCAACTGGGCCCTTGATGTCGCCATCTATGAATACGAATTGCCGATGATCGTCGACGCGGTGACTGCCGCTCACGCTCGCGGCGCCCAGGTGCGGGTGCTGTATCACGCCGAGCCGGGAGACGACACCACGGCGCGCAACGAAGCCAGCCTCGAGAACATGCCGGCGGCCAACAAACGTGGGCGGATCACCCACAACATTTTCCATAACAAGTTCATTGTGCTGAGCAAGGTGGAGGCCAGCGGCTCATTGCAACCTGAAGCCGTGCTGTGCGGCAGCACCAACTTCACCGCCAACGGTGTCTACCGCCAGGCCAACGTCGTGCATGTGCTGGACGACCCTCGGATCAGCAGCCGCTATCTCCAGGTATTCGAGCAAATCTGGGCAACGCCCCAGGACGTCGATGCCACTCGCCAGTGGCTGACCCTGAACAATGCCATGGCCCCGCAAGAGGCGTTGTTCGCCGGGTTCTCGCCGCGCGCCGGGGAGGGCGACCTGGATCGCTTTGTCGACATCATCAACGGGGCGCGAAAGGACCTGTTGTTCGTCACCGCCTTTGTGTTGCCCGACCGCATCCTCGACGCCTTGCTCGGCCAGCCCAATGACGACGTGTTGCGCTACGGCCTGCAAAACAGCAAGAGCCGCATCACCGGCTTCCATGCCGACCGCACCGCCGAATTCGCCGCCACCGCGTTGCTCAACACCGGTCTGGAAGGCTGGCTGCGGGAAAACATGAAAGGCCAGAAGGGCAATCTACTGGTGCACACTAAAGCCATCGTCACCGACTTCACCAGCGACACGCCGACCATCCTCAGCGGCAGCCACAACCTCAGCGCCGCCGCCAGCAGCGGCAATGACGAGAACTACCTGATCATTCAGGGCAATACCGACCTGGCCGACCGCTACGGGCTGGAATTGCTGCGTTTCTATGAGCATTACCGCTTTCGCTACTTCGCGAAAAAACTCGCCCTCAAACAGGTCAAGCCACTGGCGGTGGATGATAGCTGGAGTGATGACTATTACCGCGGGGGGGATTTGCGGATGTTGTCCAGGGTGAGGTTTTGCGGGCGTTGAGCAGTAGCAAGGGGTGTTTTAGAGTGCTATTTTTAGCGCTATTAAGAGTACTCAAGGACTCGTTTCATGACACATATCGTGCTTTCCCAAGTAGTCGCCAGCATTTCTGAGCTCAAGAAAAACCCAATGGGCACCGTTGCTGCCGGTGGAGGATTATCTGTAGCGATCCTCAATCGTAATGAGCCCGCGTTCTATTGCGTCCCTGCCAGGGAATATGAGGCCATGATGGACCGGCTTGAGGACATGGAGTTGGCTGCTCTTTGCCGCGAGCGTGAAAACGATCCAACGATCAAGGTGTCTCTTGATGACCTATGAGTTGGAGTTTTCCGATAAGGCATGGAAGGAATGGCAGAAATTGGGGGCAACACTCAGGGAGCAATTCAAAAAAAAGCTTGAAGAGCGACTGGTGAATCCACATGTCCAAGCGGACCGTCTCACTGGGTTGGGCAACGCTTATAAAATCAAGCTGCGAAGTGCGGGTTATCGATTGGTTTACCGCGTAGTAGATGATGTGCTGGTCGTCACGGTGATTGCAGTGGGTAAGCGCGAGCGCGGCCAGGTTTATGACGAGGCAGCCAGGCGGTAATGGCCAAATTTCCCCGATAGCGTTTGTGGAACGCTTTCCAGTGATAGCATAGAGCCATCTATCAGCCAGGAAGCTGCCATGAAACTCTGTCACGGAACGTCCGCTTTACTTCGCACCTGTGTCGCGATCCTGTTGTTGGCCCTGGGTACTTCGGCCATCGCCGCCAATCAACCGTGTTCCGGGCGCAAGGGCGGTATTGCCGGATGCGACGGCGATACCTTCCTGTGCAATGACGGCTCCATCAGTGCTTCGAAGAAGTCCTGTTCCGCTGTGCTGGGGCTTCGGAACGACGCGCGCCCGCAGTCGCTGCTCAAGTCCGCCGACGGTTGCCAATGCGGCAGTGGCAATTACTGCGTCGGTCCCCGGGGCGGGGTCTATTGCCTCACGCCTGGCGGCAGCAAGAGCTACAAGCGCAAATAGACCAGGCACACCGCTGAACAATGGTGGAAGCGAGCTTGCTCGCGATGGCGTCAGGTCGGTGGGCATCAACCTTGGCTGACCCACCGCTATCGCGACTCGCTCCCACTGTTATCGAAACGTTGCCCGCATCCTCATCAGCGCTCGCCCTCGGCTGGCGGTGCACAAAGTCTGGAACTGCTGCCGCAGCCAATTCACGTCATGGCGCATCGGGCGAAACGAGCGCCGAGGCTTTGTCCGGCCGACATGTTCGGCAAAGTTGCGCGTCAGCGAGGGCTGGTCGCCGATGCCCTTGAGCTTGCGGCACAACTTTCCATCCTTATAGAACAGCACGGTCGGTGTCCCGCTGACTTCCGGATGCCGGGGCGATTCGTGGGTGCTCAATTTGTAGATGATGGCTCGATCCTGGAATGCCTCGGCCACCTTGCAGAACACCGGTTCGGCCCAGCCGCAGGCGTAGCAGTGTGGATGACCGAAGTAAAAAATCACCGGACGCCAGGTCCTGAGGGCCTGGCGGTAGTCCTTTTGTGACGCTACGTGAGTAATGAGCGAACTCATGGCCGGCTCCCTTGTACCTCGACGGTGACAGGAACGATAAGGAACCCGGCGGGGGATCGCTACTGTCAGGGTTGACAGGTGGCCTGCTCTGTTTCAGTGCGAAGCGGATCGCAAATACTCTATTTGGGGCCTTGGTACCCAGACGCCGTAGCCAACGGTAGCAAGCGTGCCTGCGGTCCACGAGCGTTCCTGGGTGCTCGGTTTTTCCATCCCCCTGATTTCATTCGCTTTCCATTTTTCTCACCCAGGCATTGCAAGCCTGTGGCACACTTTCTGCTGTCTATTCCGTTGTTACATACCATGTTCCGGTATAACGGAATAAACTCATTCTGGAGTGCTTGCCATGCAACGCCGACCTTCCTTGTTCAAAGCGTGTGTTTTTCTCTTCGCGGCCACGACGGCTGCCATGGGGGTCGCTCAGGCGGCCGACAGCAAGCTGGACAGCGTGCTGCAGCGGGGGAAATTGATCGTGGGCACGGGCAGTACCAATGCGCCGTGGCACTTCCAGGGAGCGGATGGCAAGTTGCAGGGCTTTGATATCGATATCGCACGCATGGTCGCCAAGGGCCTGTTCAATGACCCGGAGAAGGTCGAGTTCGTGGTGCAGTCGTCCGATGCGCGGATCCCCAACCTGCTGACCGATAAGGTCGACATGAGCTGCCAGTTCATCACCGTCACCGCCAGTCGTGCCCAGCAAGTGGCGTTCACCCTGCCGTACTACCGCGAAGGCGTGGGCCTGCTGCTGCCGGCCAACAGCAAGTACAAGGAAATCGAAGACCTCAAGGCCGCGGGCGATGACGTCACCGTGGCGGTGCTGCAGAACGTCTACGCCGAAGAATTGGTGCACCAGGCGCTGCCCAAGGCCAAGGTCGACCAGTACGACAGCGTCGACCTGATGTACCAGGCGGTGAACTCCGGCCGCGCCGATGCCGCCGCCACCGACCAATCCTCGGTCAAGTACCTGATGGTGCAGAACCCTGGGCGCTACCGCAGCCCGGCCTATGCCTGGAGCCCGCAAACCTACGCCTGTGCGGTCAAGCGCGGCGACCAGGATTGGCTGAACTTCGTCAACACCACCTTGCATGAAGCCATGACCGGCGTGGAATTTCCCACCTATGCGGCGTCGTTCAAGCAGTGGTTCGGCGTCGAGCTGCCGTCGCCGGCGATTGGTTTCCCCGTTGAATTCAAATGACCCTGTGAGCCCGGGGCGCCCCTTGCGGGCGCCTCGTCGAAGGTACTGCCAACCATGAATTATCAGTTGAACTTTGCCGCCGTCTGGCGCGATTTCGACACCTTGCTGGCGGGGCTGGGCCTGGGGCTTTCCCTGGCGCTGGTGTCGATCGCCATCGGTTGCGTGATCGGCCTGGCCATGGCGTTCGCGCTGCTGAGCAAGCACCGGGTCCTGCGGGTGCTGGCGTCGGTGTATGTCACGGTGATCCGCAATACGCCGATCCTGGTGCTGATCCTGTTGATCTACTTCGCCTTGCCGAGCCTGGGCATCCGCCTGGACAAGCTGCCGTCGTTCGTCATCACCCTCTCGTTGTACGCCGGGGCCTACCTGACCGAAGTGTTCCGCGGTGGGTTGATGAGCATTCACAAGGGGCAGCGGGAAGCGGGGCTGGCCATCGGCCTGGGCGAGTGGCAGGTGAAGGCCTACGTCACCGTGCCGGTGATGCTGCGCAACGTGTTGCCGGCCTTGTCGAACAACTTCATTTCGCTGTTCAAGGACACCTCCCTGGCGGCGGCGATCGCCGTGCCGGAGCTGACCTATTACGCCCGCAAGATCAACGTGGAGAGCTACCGGGTGATCGAAACCTGGCTGGTGACCACGGCCCTGTATGTCGCGGCCTGTTACCTCATTGCCATGGTGTTGCGGTATTTCGAGCAGCGCCTGGCGATCCGCCGTTAGGAGTCTCCCATGTACGAATCACCCAGTTGGTTGCATGAGTTATGGGTCGCCCGGGACACCCTGTGGGCCGGTTTCCTGACCAGTGTGCAGTGTTCGCTGTTGGCGATTGTGTTGGGCACGCTGATCGGCCTGGTCGCCGGCCTGGTGCTGACCTATGGCCGGACCTGGATGCGCGCGCCGTTTCGCTTCTACGTCGACCTGATCCGCGGCACGCCGGTGTTCGTGCTGGTGCTGGCCTGCTTCTACATGGCCCCGGCCCTGGGCTGGCAGATCGGCGCATTCCAGGCCGGTGTCCTGGGCCTGACGCTGTTCTGCGGTTCTCATGTGGCCGAGATCGTGCGCGGTGCCTTGCAGGCGCTGCCCCGCGGGCAGATGGAGGCGAGCCAGGCCATCGGCCTGACGTTCTACCAGTCGCTGGGCTATGTGCTGTTGCCCCAGGCGTTGCGGCAGATCCTGCCGACCTGGGTCAATTCCTCTACCGAGATCGTCAAGGCCTCGACCCTGTTGTCGGTGATCGGCGTCGCCGAACTGTTGCTCAGCACCCAGCAGATCATCGCCCGGACCTTCATGACCCTGGAGTTTTACCTGTTCGCCGGGTTTCTCTTTTTCATCATCAATTACGCCATCGAATTGCTCGGGCGGCACATTGAAAAGCGGGTGGCCTTGCCATGACTGACGTTTCGAATCTCTCCAATACGGAGCACTCCAACACCCAGCCGTTGCTGGACATTCGCGGCCTGCGCAAACAATACGGCCCATTGGAAGTGCTCAAGGGCGTGGACCTGAGCATGCAGCGCGGCAACGTGGTCACGCTGATCGGCTCCAGCGGTTCGGGCAAGACCACGCTGTTGCGCTGCGTCAACATGCTGGAAGAATTCCAGGGCGGGCAGATTGTGCTCGACGGCGAATCCATCGGCTATGACGACATTGACGGCAAGCGCGTGCGCCACCCCGAGAAAGTCATCGCCCGGCACCGGGCCATGACCGGCATGGCCTTCCAGCAATTCAACCTGTTCCCGCATTTGACCGCGTTGCAGAACGTCACCCTGGGCCTGCTGAAAGTGAAAAAACTGCCCAAGGACGAGGCGGTGGCGTTGGCCGAGAAATGGCTGGAGCGGGTCGGCCTGCTGGAGCGGCGCAATCACTTCCCCGGCCAGTTGTCTGGTGGCCAGCAACAGCGTGTGGCGATTGCCCGGGCGATTGCCATGAACCCCAGCCTGATGCTGTTCGACGAAGTCACCTCGGCCTTGGACCCGGAGCTGGTGGGTGAAGTGTTGAACGTGATCAAGGGCCTGGCCGAGGACGGCATGACCATGCTGCTGGTGACCCACGAAATGCGCTTTGCCTTCGAGGTCTCCGACAAGATCGTATTCATGAATCAGGGGCGCATCGAAGAGCAGGGGCCACCGAAAGAATTATTCGAACGGCCGCAATCGCCGCGGTTGGCGGAATTTCTCAAGAACACCCGCTTTTAATTCAGTGAATCTTTAATTTATCCAAGCAAGGAGAAACACCCATGAGCATTACGCGCTACGGCACCGGCAGCTCCGCAGGCGGCGGTCAGCCACGGCCATTCGCTCGCGCCGTGGAGGCCGATGGCTGGTTGCATGTGTCCGGTCAGGTGCCGGCGGTGAACGGCGAGATCATCGTCGGCGGGATCGTCGAGCAGACGCACCAGACCATGAAGAACCTGATCGCGATCCTCGAAGAGGCCGGTTACGAGCTCAAGGATGTGGTGCGCTGCGGCGTGTGGCTGGATGACCCGCGGGATTTCTGGAGTTTCAACAAGGTGTTCAGCGAGTACTTCAGCCCCGAACACGCCCCGGCCCGGGCTTGCGTGCAGGCGAGCATGATGGTCGATTGCAAGGTCGAGATCGATTGCATCGCCTACAAGAAAAAGGCCTGACTTCATAAAGGCTGGCATTCTAGGCTTGTGTAGCGAGGGAGCTTGCTCCCGCTGGACTGCGCAGCAGGCCCAATAAGCGACTGCTGCGCAGCCGAGCGGGAGCTACCTCCCTCGCCACGATGAAAATGCAAGCGTCTATGAGTGAATTACCAGGAACCGAAGACATGACCGAAGACACCATCAAACGCCGGGCCCGGGGACTGGATCGGGCGTTCGATATCCTCGATTTCCTCAAGGAAATCGGCCAGCCGCTGCGCCCGAACGATATTGCCAGCGGCATCGGCAGCCCCAAGTCCACGGTCTATGAGCTGGTGGCGTCGCTGCTGGAGCGCCGCATCCTCGAGCCGGTGGGCAAGGACGGTCACGTCTACCTGGGCCGCCATTTGTATTTCCTCGGGCAGGCGCACCTGCGGCATTTCGACTTGAGTCGCGAGGCTGACCAGGCCTTGCAGGAGATCGTGCGCCAGACCCACGAAACGGCGCAGATGTGCCTGCTCAACGGGCGCAAATACACCGTCGCGCTGATGAAGGAAGGCGAGCGGCATTTCCGCATTTCATCGGACATCGGTGAAAACGCGCCGATTCCGTGGACGGCGTCCGGGCGCCTGCTGCTGGCGCATTTGAGTGACCAGCAGATCGTCGACCTGATCGACCCCGACGATTTCATTTTGCCGGACGGCGAGCGCTTGCCCCTGGAGCAATTCCTCAAGGAAATCCGCCAGGCCGGCCTCGATGGGTTCTTCTCCTTCGACAGCGTTGCCGACACCTTCACCCACTGCTTCGCCGCCCCGGTCAAAGACCCCGGCGGCGTGGCCATCGCCACCCTGTGCATCGTCGCCCCACGGGCCGACGCCAAGAACAATTATGCCGACTACCGCCGGGTGCTGATCGAAAGCGCCAACAACCTGGCCCGGCGCATCAATGAATAGATAATCGCGGTTGCGAGCGGCCGCGTGCGAGGAGTACGAACATGTCTTCTGTCATTCCCAATGCTGGCGTAGAGAAGGGGGCGGCCACCGTCGCCGCTCATCTGCTCAAGGACGTCAGCCTGCCGGCGTTGGTGCTGCACCGCGCGGCGCTGGAGCACAACATTCGCTGGATGCAAGCGTTCGTCACCGACAGTGGTGCCGAACTGGCGCCCCACGGCAAGACCAGCATGGCCCCGGCGCTGTTTCGACGCCAGCTCGATGCCGGTGCCTGGGGCCTGACCCTTGCCACCGCCGTGCAGACCCGTGCCGCTTACGCCCACGGCGTTCGTCGAGTGCTGATGGCCAACCAACTGGTGGGCACGCCAAATATGGCGCTGATCGCCGATCTGCTGGCTGACCCGGCGTTCGAATTCCATTGCATGGTCGATCATCCGGACAACGTCGCGGACCTGGGGGCGTTCTTCGCCTCGCGCGGTAGGAAGCTGAACGTGATGATCGAGTACGGCGTGGTCGGTGGTCGGTGTGGCTGCCGGACCGAGGCCGAGGTGTTGGCCCTGGCCGAGGCGATTCGCAGTCAACCGGCGCTGGCGTTGACCGGTATCGAAGGCTACGAAGGGGTGATCCATGGCGACCACGCCATCAGTGGCATCCGCGCATTCGCGGCATCGTTGGTACGGCTGGCGGTGCAGCTGCAGGACAACGGTGCCTTCGCCATCGACAAACCGATCATCACCGCCTCGGGTTCGGCCTGGTACGACCTGATCGCCGAATCCTTCGAAGCCCAGAATGCCCACGGGCGTTTCCTCAGCGTGCTGCGTCCCGGCAGTTACGTGGCCCATGACCATGGCATCTACAAAGAAGCCCAGTGCTGCGTGCTGGAGCGCCGCAGCGACCTGCACGAAGGCCTGCGTCCGGCCCTGGAAGTCTGGGCCCATGTGCAATCGCTGCCGGAGCCGGGCTTCGCGGTGATCGCCCTGGGCAAGCGCGACGTGGCCTACGACGCCGGATTACCGGTGCCGCTCAAGCGCTACACGCCTGGATCGGATTCGGTGGCAGGTGACGATGTCAGCGGTTGCAAGGTGACGGCGGTGATGGACCAGCATGCGTTCATGAGTGTGGCGGCAGGGATTGAGCTGCGTGTGGGCGACATCATTTCGTTTGGCACTTCACACCCGTGCCTGACGTTCGACAAGTGGCGGGTGGGGTGCCTGGTGGATGAGCGGTTGCGGGTGGTCGAGAGCATGGAGACTTGCTTCTAAGGCTTGAGATCGAGTCGCGGCTATCGCGAGCAAGCTCGCTCCCACAGGGGGATCGAGACGATCACAGAGTTTGCATTCACAGCAATCCACTGTGGGAGCGAGCTTGCTCGCGATAGCGGCCTGCCAGACATCACCGAACCATCAGGATCACCCATGAACCACGCCAAACCCCGCATCGCCCTGATCGGCGAATGCATGATCGAACTGCAACAACGCGCCGACGGCAGCCTGCTGCAAAGCTTCGGCGGCGATACCCTGAACACCGCTGTGTACCTGTCCCGCGCCTTGGGCGACAGGGGCGTGGTGGATTACGTCACCGCCCTGGGCGACGACAGTTTCAGCGATGCCATGTGTGAGCGCTGGGCCGAAGAAAACATCGGCCTGCAACGGGTCCAGCGCTTGCCTGGACGCCTGCCGGGTCTGTATTGCATCCAGACCGATGCGGCGGGCGAGCGGCGATTTCTCTACTGGCGCAACGAGGCGGCGGTGCGCGAGTGTTTTACCACCCCGGCCGCCGCACCAATCCTGGCGGCATTGCCGGATTACGATGTGCTGTATTTCAGTGGCGTGACCCTGGCTGTGCTCGGCGAGCAGGGACGCGCCAGGCTCATCGAAACCCTGATCGAGGCCCGTCGCCGTGGGGCCCAGGTGGTGTTCGACAATAATTACCGGCCGAGACTCTGGGCCTCGATCGAGGCGGCGCGGGCGGCGTATCGCAGCGTATTGCCCCACGTGGAATTGGCCCTGCTGACGGTGGAAGACGAGCAGGCACTGTTCGGCTATGCGGACACTGACGCGGTGTTCGCTGCCTATGGGCAGTTCGGCACGCCGGAAGTGGTGCTCAAGCGCGGTGCCGAGGCCTGCCTGATTCGTTGCGATGGCGAGTCTTATGAGATTCCCGCTCAACGGGTCGAGCGTGTGGTGGACACCACGGCGGCGGGGGATTCATTCAGTGCCGCGTACCTGGCGAGCCGCTTGCTGGGCGGTACTCCGGCGGAGGCGGCCGAGGCGGGGCACCTGTTGGCGAGCCGGGTGATCCAGGTGCCGGGGGCGTTGATGCCAAAATAATTAAGTGGGCACAAAACCTGTGGGAGCGAGCTTGCTCGCGATAGCGGCGACACAGTCAATCTTTCTGCAAGCTGACCCACCGCTATCGCGAGCAAGCTCGCTCCCACAAGCGCCAGGCTCAGTTTCAATCCCGGTAGAACACCTGCACCAGGTGATAGCCGAACTTGCTCTTGATCGGCCCATGCACCACCCGCAAGGGCTTCTTGAAGATCACCGCATCGATCACACCGACCATCTGCCCCGGCCGCACTTCGCCCAGGTCGCCGCCGCGTTTGCCCGAGGGGCAGGTGGAGTATTTCTTGGCCAGCACATCGAAGGCTTCGCCCTTGGCGATGCGTTGCTTGAGCTGTTCGGCTTCTTCGGCGGTTTTCACCAGGATATGGCGGGCTTGGGCTTTCATTGCAGCGGTGACCTGAACGGTGCGACGGGGCGGCGATTATGCCTCAAGTCAGCTGTCATGGTTGATCATCGTCCGAATCTTGTTGGCCAGCAGATCGAGGGTGAAAGGCTTGGCGACCATGTCCATGCCCTGGTCGAGGAAACCCTGGCGCTCGGCGGCTTTCTGCGCGTAACCGGTCATGAACAACACTTTCAGCCCCGGGCGGTGCTGGCGGCCGATTTCCGCCAGTTGCCGGCCATTCATGCCCGGCAGCCCGACGTCGGTCACCAACAGGTCGATGCGCTGCTCCGATTCCAGCAGGGGCAGGGCCGTCATGGCGTCCTGGGCCTCCAGGGCGGTGTAGCCCAAGGTTTTCAACAGGTCGAGCACCAGCATGCGCACCGCCGGTTCATCTTCCACCAGCAACACGGTTTCCCCGGCGATGGCCGGCGGTACGTCGACCGTCTCCGCCGTGGCGGGTTGTTGGGCCGGCGCAACGTGCAAGCGCGGCAGGTACAACTGCACCCGCGTGCCCTGGCCCGGCACGCTGTCCAGGTTGAGGTGTCCACCCGACTGTTGGGCAAACCCGTAGATCATCGACAAGCCCAGGCCGGTGCCCTGGCCGATGGGCTTGGTGGTGAAGAACGGGTCGAAGGCCTTGGCCAGCACGGCGGGGGTCATGCCGCTGCCGTTGTCGCTGACCGCGATCATCACGTAGTCGCCGGCCTTGACCGGTTCGAGGGTGTTGATGTCAGTGCCGTCGAGATAGACGTTGGCGGTTTCGACGATCAATTCGCCGCCGTCGGGCATGGCATCGCGGGCGTTGATCACCAGGTTGAGCAGGGCGTTTTCCAGCTGGCTGGCATCGGTGCTGACCGGCCACAGCTCGTGGGTCAGTTGCAGTCGTAGCACGATGTGATCGCCGGTGGTCCGGCTCAGCAGGTCTTCGAGCGAGCGCACCAGTTCGTTGGCGTCCAGCGGCTTGCGGTCCAGGGACTGGCGGCGGGAAAACGCCAGCAGCCGATGGGTCAGGGCCGCGGCGCGGTTGGCCGAGGACACCGCCGCTTCGGTGAAGCGCCCGATCTCGGCGGTGCGGCCGGCGGCGATGTAGCGTTGCATCAGGTCGAGGCTGCCGAGGATGCCGGTGAGCATGTTGTTGAAGTCATGGGCAATGCCGCCGGTGAGTTGGCCCACGGCCTCCATTTTCTGCGCATGGCGCAGGGCTTCTTCGGCGCGCTCGCGTTCGAACATCTCGCTTTGCAGGCGGTGGTTGGCTTCGGCCAGTTGCTGGGTCCGGGCGATGACCCGTTCCTCCAGTGTTTCGTTGAGGTTGCGCAGGGCCTCCTCGGTTTTCCGGCTCTCGGTCTCGTCGATCACGAAGATGTAGAAACCGTTCACCGTCCCGTCCGTCCCGTGGCGAGGCAAGTAGTTGATCAGTGCATGGCGCGGGCGACCGTCGCGATGGTCCATCTGCAAGGTGAAGCAGCACGGTTTGCCGGCCAGGGCTTCGGCGATCTGTTGGGCGCGGGCGGCATAGGCCTCTTCGCCGAGCACTTCGCGGATGGTTTTGCCGTAGAGCTCTTGCGGGGTCAGGCCGTACCAGTCCAGGTAGGCGCTGTTGTTCAGCCGGAAGCGCTCTTCGCGGTCCACGTAGCTGATGAGGATCGGCATGGCGTTGATGATCAACTGCAGCTCGGTCTGGCTCTGGCGCAGGGCTTGCTCGGTGCGCTTGCGTTCGGTCAGATCCAGGGCCGCGCCCAGAAAACGCTTGGGCCGGCCGTGGCGGTCCTTGTAGCAACGGCCGCGCACGTACACCCAGCGTAATTCATCGTTGGGTTGCAACAGCCGGTACTCTTCGGCGTATTCGGTGCCATGGGTGATGCAGTGCTTGATGCTGCGGGCAACCATCGCCCGGTCCTCGGGATGCACGCCTTCGAGGTAGGCGCTGATGGGCAGCTGGCGCGACAGGTTCGGGTCGACGCCATGCAGCAGGGCGAAATGCGCGTCGGCGATGAAGCGGTCTTCGCTGATGTCCCAATCCCAGGTGCCCAGCGCGTCGGCGGCGGCCAGGGCCAGTTGCAGGCGCTCTTCGCTTTCGTGCTGGGCCTTGAGGCTGGCCTCGGAGCGCCGTTCGAATTCCATGGCCAGGCGGCGGCGCTCGCTGGTCTCGATGGCGGTGACCAGGATGCCGGCGACGCTGCCGCTTTCGTCATGCACCGGGCTGTAGGTCAGGTCCAGCCAGACATCGCAGAGGCGACCGGCGAAAGGCACGCGCCAGCGCTGATCGCGGCAGGTGTGCGTCTGGCCCTGCAATACGCGGTGGTAAATCCCTTCGGTCGTCCCTTTGAGTTCGGGCCATGCTGTATGGGTCGGCTGGCCGAACGCCCGGGGGTGTTTGTCGCCGGTCAGTCGACCGAAGGCGTCGTTGTAGAGGTGGGTCAGCTGCGCGCCCCATAGCAAGGCCATCGGCATCGGCGAATGGAGCATGATGTCCACGGCGGTACGTAGGCTCTGGGGCCAGTTTCGGGCAGTGCCCAGTGGGGTCTGGGCCCAGTCCACCTGGCTGACCAGGCGCTGGGCATCGCTGCCGGCGGGTGTCGCGTTCATCACGCGATCCCTGGCTGTCGTGTATGTACCACGGCGTCTACTATCCTTTGGGGAAAGTAAGTGCGGGCGGGTCTGAAGCGTTTCATGTTCGGCTCAACTTGTTTCATTGATGTCTCGCGGAAGTTTCAGTCCATGGAAATCGATCCGTTGTTGCGAATCCTGGCGAGCCAGAATGGTTCCGACCTTTACATGTCTACGGGGGCGCCGCCGTGCGCGCGTTTCGAGGGCGTGCTCAAGCCCTTGGGGCACGAGGCCTTCAAGGTCGGCGACATTGCCCGGCTCGCCGAGTCTTTGATGGACGCCGAACAGCGCCTTGAGTTCGATCGGGAACTGGAAATGAACCTGGCGATTTCCCTGGCCGGCGTCGGGCGGTTCCGGGTCAATGTCTTCAAGCAGCGCAATGACGTATCCATGGTGATCCGCAACGTCAAGCTGGACATCCCGCGCTTCGAAGACCTGAAACTGCCCCGGGTGCTGCTGGACAGCATCATGCAGAAACAGGGGTTGATGCTGTTCGTCGGCGCGACAGGTTCGGGCAAGTCGACTTCCCTGGCGGCGTTGATCGATTACCGCAATCGCAACAGCAGCGGCCACATCATCACCATCGAGGACCCGGTGGAGTATATCCATCGGCACAAGAAATCCATCATCAACCAACGAGAAGTCGGTGTCGACACCCGCAGTTTTCATGCGGCCCTGAAAAACACTTTGCGCCAGGCGCCGGACGTGGTGCTGATCGGCGAAATCCGCGATCGGGAAACCATGGAGCATGCCCTGTCGTTTGCCGACACCGGGCACTTGGTGATTTCCACCTTGCATGCCCATAACGCCAACCAGGCCCTGGACCGGGTGATCAATTTCTTCCCGGAAGAGCGCCGGCCGCAGTTGTTGAACGACCTGGGCAACAACCTCAAGGCGTTCGTTTCCCAACGCCTGGTGCGCACCCGTACCGGCCAGCGGCGGGCAGCGGTGGAGGTCATGCTGGGTTCGCCCACGGTGGCCGACCTGATCCGGCGCAACGAGCTTGGCGAGCTCAAGGGCATCATGGAAAAGTCAGAGGAAATGGGCATGCAAACCTTTGACCAGGCCTTGTTCAACCTGGTGGTCGAAGGTGCCATCGATGAGGAAGAGGCGCTGAAAAATGCCGATTCGGCGAATAACCTGCGGTTGCGTTTGAAGCTCCATACCGAGTCGGGGGCGCTGGCGCCACCGGCCGATCCGGCGGCGGGCGAGTGGGGGCTTATGGATTGATCGGGTTATCGTTCATCGCGAGCAAGCTCGCCCCCACATGGGTTCTGCCAGTCACCGGAGATCCACTGTGGGAGCGAGCTTGCTCGCGATGAGGCCCTGACGGTCAGCTCGCAAGCTCCGGCCGATCCCGAAACTGCTCCAACGCCTCGGGGTTGGCCAGGGCATCGGTGTTCTTCACCGCCTCGCCATGCACCACGTTGCGCACCGCCAACTCCACCACCTTGCCGCTGATGGTCCGCGGAATATCACTGACTGCGAGGATCTTCGCCGGCACATGCCGTGGTGTGGTGTGGGTCCGGATGACCTGGCGAATCCGCTGTTCCAAGGCGTCATCCAGCGTCACACCATCGCGCAGGCGCACGAACAGCACCACCCGGACATCGCCCTGCCATTGCTGGCCGATGGCGACGCTGTCCAGCACCTGCTCGACCTTTTCCACCTGCCGATAGATTTCCGCGGTGCCGATGCGCACGCCGCCAGGGTTGAGCACGGCGTCGGAGCGCCCATGGATCAACAGGCCGCCGTGGGGCAGTTCCTCGGCGTAGTCGCCTTGGGCCCACACCCCGGGGAACTGGGCGAAATAGGAGGCGCGAAGTTTTTCCTGCCGAGGGTCGTTCCATAAACCAATGGGCATCGCCGGGAAATGCCGGGTGCACACCAGCTCGCCTTTTTCACCGATGACTGGGTTGCCGGCCTCGTTCCAGACCTGCACGGCCATGCCCAGGCTCTTGCCCTGCATTTCGCCCCGGCGCACCGGCGACAGTGGGTTGCCGTTGACGAAGCAGGACACAATGTCGGTGCCGCCGGACATCGAGGCCAGGCAGACGTCGGGCTTGATGTCCCGGTAGACGTAGTCGTAGCTATGGGGGGCCAGCGCTGAACCGGTGGAGAGGAGGGTCTTCAGGCTGTCCAGGCGGTGCGTCTGCCGGGGCTTGAGGCCTTCGCTTTCCAGGGAGGCGAGGAATTTGGGGCTGGTGCCGAAGACGCTGATGCGCTGCTGGTCGATCAGGTCCAGCAAGCGCTCGGGGCCGGGGTGGAACGGCGAGCCATCGTAGAGCACCACCGCGCTACCCACGGCGAGGGCCGACACCAGCCAGTTCCACATCATCCAGCCGCAGGTCGTGTAGTAGAACAGCCGATCCTCGGAGCCGAGGTCGACGTGCAGGCCATGTTCCTTGACGTGTTGCAGCAGCACGCCACCGGTGCCGTGGACGATGCACTTCGGCACGCCGGTGGTGCCGCTGGAGTACAGGATGTACAGCGGGTGGTCGAACGGAACGCTGACGAATTCCGGTTCGCCACCGTGTTGATAGAAGTCGTTCCACAACGCGACCGCGGCTGGGGTCTCGAAGTCCTCGGGGCGGGCGTCAGGCTGGGCATAAGGCAACACGATCAGTTGTTGCAGCGACGGCAGCCGTTCGAGGATTTCATTGACCTTGGCCCGCTGGTCGATGACCTTGCCGGCGTAGCGATAACCGGCGCAGGTGATCAGCACCTTGGGCTCGATCTGGCCGAATCGGTCGATGACGCCCTGGGTGCCGAAGTCCGGTGACGAGCATGACCAGATGGCGCCCAGGCTGGTGCTGGCGAGCATGCCCACCAATGTCTGCCAGGTGTTGGGCATGCAGGCGGCGACCCGGTCACCCCGGGTGACGCCAGCGGCTTGCAGGCTTTTCTGCAGGCCGGCGACATGGGCGGCGAGTTCGGCCCAGGTCAGTTGTTCCTGGCCGCCGTTTTCGGCCAGTGCCACCACCGCGACGGCGTCATCGCGGCGGCGCAGCAGGTGCTCGGCGAAGTTCAGCGTGGCGCCAGGGAACCACTGGGCGCTGGGCATTTGCGCACCCTCCACCAGTACCGCGTCGGGAGCGTGGTGAAAGTGGATCTCGAAGAAGTCGACGATGGCCTGCCAGAAGGCCTCGCGCTGGTCGATGCTCCAGGCGTGCAGGGCGGGGTAGTCATTCAGTTGCAGGTGATGCCGCGCGTTGACGAACCGGCGAAAGGCGTTCATGCGCGACTGGGCGATGCGTTCGGGGCTGGGTTGCCAGAGGAGGTCGGACATGGGGTGCCTCTTGTTTTTCGGGCTTGTAAACATTGCAGCACAAGGCGTTATTAATGGCGAGAACCGCTTCTGTGGCGAGGGAGCTTGCTCCCGCTCGGCTGCGTAGCGGCCGCCTGTTGGGCCTGCTTCGCAGTCCAGCGGGAGCAAGCTCCCTCGCCACGAAGAGCGCGCTTTCACCACACAAGGTTGTGGTGTTACTGGGCCAGCCACCCACCATCGATATTCCACGCCGCGCCTCGCACCTGGCTGCCGGCTTCGCTGCACAGGAACAGCACCAGTTCCCCCAGTTGCGGCGGGGTGACGAATTCCAGGGACGGTTGTTTCTCGGCCAACAGATCATGTTGTGCCTGTTGCGGGTCAACGCCGGCGGCAATGCGGTCGTCGATCTGTTTTTGCACCAGTGGCGTTAGCACCCAGCCCGGGCAGATGGCGTTGCAGGTCACGTTGCTGGTGGCGGTCTCCAGGCCGACCACCTTGGTCAGGCCGATCACCCCATGCTTGGCCGCGACATACGCCGCCTTGCCCACCGAGCCGACCTGGCCATGCACCGAGGCGATGTTGACGATCCGGCCCCAGCCTTTGGCCCGCATGCCCGGCAGGCTCAGGCGGGTGGCGTGGAACACCGAGGACAGGTTGATGGCGATGATCGAGTCCCAGCGTTCCACCGGAAAATCCTCCACGGCGGCCACATGCTGGATCCCGGCGTTGTTCACCAGGATGTCCACGCCGCCGAACTCGCGCTCGGCGTAGGCGAGCATGTCGGCGATCTGCGCCGGGTCGCTGACATCGGCCGGATGATGACCGACCTTGCCGCCGAATTGTTTGACCTCGGCGATCACCGCCGAGGCATCGCCGAAGCCGTTGAGGATCAGGTTGGCGCCGGCCTTGGCCAGGCTCAGGGCGATGCCCAGGCCGATGCCGCTGGTAGAACCGGTGACCAGGGCGGTCTTGCCCGAAAGAGCAGTTGTCATGGGAACCTCACACAATGCCAGTGGCGTAGAACACAGCGATCACGAAGAACACCGCGAGCGTCTTGATCAGCGTAATGCAGAAAATGTCTTTGTAGGCTTCGCGGTGGGTCAACCCCGTCACCGCCAGCAGGGTAATCACCGCGCCGTTGTGGGGCAGGGTGTCCATGCCGCCGCTGGCCATGGCGGCCACTCGGTGCAGCACTTCCAGGGGAATGTTGGCGGCGTGGGCGGCGTTGATGAAACTTTCGGACATCGCCGCCAAGGCGATGCTCATGCCGCCCGAGGCGGAGCCGGTGATGCCCGCCAGCAGCGTGACCGTCACCGCTTCGTTGACCAGTGGGTTGGGAATGTTCTTTAGCCAGTCGGCCAGCACCAGGAAGCCCGGCAAAGACGCGATGACCGCGCCGAAGCCGTATTCCGAAGCGGTGTTCATCGCCGCCAGCAACGCGCCGCCCACGGCGCTCTTGCTGCCTTCGGCCAACTTGCTGCGAATGGCCCGGAAGCCGAACAGCAAGACCATGATGATGCCTACCAGCAACGCCGCTTGCACCGCCCAGATCGCGGTGAGCTTGGCGATGTCGCTGGTCACCGGTGTCGCCATGCCCGGTAGCGCCAGGCTGTGGGTCTTGCCATACCACTGTGGAATCCACTGGGTGAACAGCAGGTTCATGATGCCCACCGCCAGCAGTGGCGACACGGCGATCCACGGGTTCGGCAGCTTGATGTCTTCGGCGGTTTCCGGCTCGTTGCGCAGCTCGGTGCCGTAGCCTTCGCCCGCACGTTGGGCCTTGTTGCGCTGGCGTTGCAAAAACAGCATGCCGAGGCTGAACACGAAGAGTGTACCGATCACCCCCAGCCACGGTGCGGCCCAGGCGGTGGTGTTGAAGAACGTGCTGGGGATGATGTTCTGGATCTGCGGCGTGCCGGGCAGGGCGTCCATGGTGAAGGAGAACGCACCGAGGGCGATGGTGGCCGGGATCAGACGCTTGGGGATATTGCTCTGGCGGAACATCTCGGCGGCGAACGGGTACACCGCGAACACCACGACAAACAGCGACACGCCGCCATAGGTCAGCAAGGCGCAGACGAGCACGATTACCAGCATGGCTTGGCGCGTCCCCAGCAGGCGAATCGCCGCGGCGACGATGGAGCGAGAGAACCCCGACAGCTCGATCAGCTTGCCGAACACCGCGCCGAGCAGGAACACCGGGAAATACAGTTTGATGAAGCCGACCATTTTCTCCATGAACACCCCGGTGAATGCGGGGGCGACGGCGGAAGGGTCGGTGAGCAGGACGGCACCGAGGGCGGCGATGGGGGCAAAGAGGATAACGCTGTAGCCACGGTAGGCGGCGACCATCAGCAGCGCGAGGGCTGCCAAGGCAATGATCACACTCATGGTGTGTCTCCTGGATTGTTATTGTTGTGATGATGCTATGGAGGGGCTTTAGCGAGTTTTGTGCCAGGTGTTTAACTGGCTGAAATATAAGGAAATTGTTTGGTTTAGTAGGGGCGAAGCGAGGGTTTTGTCTCTGTTTGGAGATTTTTATGGGGTGGGCTGGCCTCATCGCGAGCAAGCTCGCTCCCACAGTTGAGCGCATAGTTCAAGAGAACCCCGTGACCTGTGGGAGCGAGCTTGCTCGCGATGAGCGCAAAGCGCTCCAAAACCGGCAGTCTATATTTTGAGAACGAAGTCTCTTTATTGAGACTCTGCAATCCCCAACGCCACCATCTTCTTGTACAACGTCGACCTCCCCAGCCCCAACCGCTCGGCCGCTTCCACCACCTTGCCGCCGCATTGCGCGAGGGTGGTTACGATCAATTGTCGGTCGAAGCGCGCCCGGGCCTGGCTGAAGGTTTCATGGGGCAGGGGTTCGAAGCTCATGTCCGCTGGGCGCGTCACCGGCATGAAGGTCCCGATGGCCGCGCGGATGTCCGCTGCCGTGAGTATCAAGTCATCGCTGAGCAGCGCAGCCCGTTCCAGCACATTGCGCAGCTCGCGGATGTTGCCCGGCCAGGCGTGTTGCCGCAGCAGGTCGAGGGCGGCGGGGTTCAGTTCGTGCTGGCTGCGCAACTCTTCCAGGATCGCCTCGCTCAGGGCTGGCAGGTCATCCAGGCGTTCGCGCAAGGGCGGGACCCGGATCGGCAGCACGTTGAGGCGGTAATACAGGTCGGCGCGGAACTCTCCGCGCTTGATCGCCGCTTCCAGATCCATGGAGGTGGCGGCGATGATTCGCACGTCGCTTTGCAGCACCTCGTTGGAGCCCACCGGTTCGTACTCTTTTTCCTGGAGCACCCGCAGCAGTTTGCTTTGCAGCGGCAGCGGCATGTCGCCGATCTCGTCGAGGAACAGCGTGCCGCCCTGGGCAATCTGCAGTTTGCCGGCACGGCCCTTGCGGTCGGCCCCGGTAAAGGCCCCCGGGGCGGTGCCGAAGAACTCGGCCTCCAGCAGCGATTCAGGAATCGCCGCGCTGTTGATGCTGACGAATGCCTTGTGCGCCCGCGGCGAAGCGCTGTGGATGGCCTGGGCCAGCAGTTCCTTGCCGGTGCCGGTTTCGCCGAGCAGCAGCACCGGCGAATCGGCGCTGGCACTGCGTCGGGCACGGCGCTTGACCTCAAGGCCGGCGCTGCTGGTGCCAATGAAATGGGCAAAGTTGTACTTGGTTTGCCGCGCCCGTAGCAATGAGCGGGTGGAGGCCAGTTCTTCCTGCATGCTCAGGTAGCGCTTGAGCATCGGCGACAGGCTGCGCAATTCATCGAACAAGGCAAAGCCGATGGCGCCGATCACCGCGCCCGCGCTGTCGTGGATCGGCAGGCGCATCACCACCAGCGGCTCCTTGGGCGTGTCCTGCATGTCCAGCAGGATCGGGCGCCCGGTGCGCACCACTTCGCGCAACAGGCTGCCCGGAATCACGCTCTCGCACGCCCGGCCAATCGCTTCCTGCGCCGAGTTCAGGCCGAAACGCCGGGCGTAGCGCTCGTTCATCCAGACGATATTCGCGTCACGGTCGACAATCACCGTGCCTTCGCTGGACTGCTCGATGATCTCGAACAACGAACGGATCGCCAGCGTGCGCACGCGCTTGTAATCCTTGAGGCTTTCGGTGGGGTTCATCAGGCATTTCCAGAGAGGAGGGGTTTGTCGTCGCCACCGTGCGCGGCGATGAACATGGCGACGGCCGCCCGGCAATAGGATTCGATTTCGTTGTCGTCCTCTGCTCTGGCCTCATCGAAGCGGGCGATCATCAGGAGATCGGATCCTTTGAACAGCGCGGCAAACAAGCGGGCGGATCCCAAAGGGTCGGGCACGTTCAGAACCGCCTTCGCGTGCAACTGACCCAACAGCGCCTCGATCTGGGCGATGACATAGGCGGGGCCGGCTTCGTAATGGAGCTTGCTTAGCGACTTTTGATTGGTATTGGCGGCCACGATCATGGCTTCGACACTGCGCACATCCGGGCTCAACAACGTGCGCAGCAGGGAAGTTCCCACCGCCATGAGCTGATCTGCCGCCGAACCGCCGACGCCTTCAATGAGGGCCTGTGGCGCAAACTGATGGCAGTGGGCCGCGATGGCCGCACTGAACAGCGCCTCCTTGTTCTCGAAGTGCCGATAGATGCTGAGCTTGGAGATCTTCGCCCGCTGGGCGACCTTGTCCATGGTCGTCGCTTGAAAACCCAATTCCGCAAAAAGTTCGCCCGCGGCGTCGATTATCGTTTGGCCAAGCGCCTCGTTGGCAGGACGGCCGCGCCGGGTCTGGTTGTTTTCGGTCATAAAAAAATTCCAGTACTTGACAGTATTCTAATTCTTGAATTACGGTACTTCTAAGTATCTTAAAGTTGCAAGCCGATCTTCCTTCATCCATACGCGGAGCCCATCACCATGAATGACGTCATCATCATCGGCGGCAGCTTTGCCGGGCTCGCCGCCGCCCTGCAGCTCGGCCGTGCCCGCCGCAAGGTCACCGTTCTCGATACCGGCCTGCCGCGCAATCGCTTCGCCGATCACTCCCATGGCCTGCTCGGCCACGACCACAAGCCACCGCTGGAGATCCTGGCCGAGGCGCGGCAGCAGTTGTCACGTTATTCCACGATCCAACTGGTCAATGCCCGGGCCGAGAGCGTCTCCGGCGCCATCGACGATTTCTCCGTCCTCACGGGCGAGGGCGAAACCCTCAGGGCGCGCCGCCTGATCCTGAGCTATGGCGTCGTCGACCAGATGCCTGAAGTTCTTGGCTTTACCGAAGGCTGGGGCTCCTCCATCGTGCCTTGCCCTTATTGCGACGGCTTTGAAGTTGCCGGCCGGCATTGGGGCCTCGTCTGGTCCGGCCCAATGTCGCACAACTACGTCAGGCTGTACCACGATTGGACTGACACGTTGACGGTCTTCGCCAATGGTCACGACATTTCACCCGACATGCGGGCCGATCTGGCGCGCCGCGGCATCCCTGTCGTCGATGGCCGGATCACCGAAATTGATCATGACGAGACCCATAACGCCACCGTCAGGCTCGACGTCGGCCCCTCTGTCGCGGTCGACATCCTGTTCGCGCATCCGCGCAACAAGCCGTCCGCACGCCTGCATGAATCGCTGGGCCTCGCCACGGTCGATACGCCCCAAGGCATCGTCCTCAAGGTCGACGAGCGCCGCGAAACCAGCGTGCCCGGCATCTACGCCGCCGGCGACCTCGCCAACCCGGCAATGCCCTCGGTCACCACGGCATCATGGCAGGGCGCGACGGCGGGCATCTCCGCTCAGCAGTCGATGCTGGTTTGAGGGCAAGCAGCATCGATCTCCCCAGTTTCAATTGCACAATAAACAGGAGCGCCGCCATGCCCGCCATAAAACCATTCAAACCTCTAGACGAGAAATTTCCATTTGACCGCCAACTCGGTATCGCGGCCGCGCCTCTCGTGCTGATCAACCTCTTCACGGTCGTCGATCCCGCCGATGAAGCGGGCTTCCTGGACGCTTTCAAGGCAGCTGCCGAGGTCATAACGAAGCAACCGGGCTTCATTTCCATGCAACTGCATCGAGCGATCGGCGATAGCCCGACTTACCTGAACTATGTGGTGTGGGAATCCACCGAGGCGGTCCGCGCCGCCTTCACTGATCCCGCGTTCCTCGCGAAACTTCCTGCATATCCGTCATCCGTTGTGGCCAGCCCGCACCTGTTCCAGAAGGTCGCCGTCCCCGGCTTTTGCGTGGCCTGAAGAACGACTCAAGACGAGGAGATGTCATGACAGAGCAAAATGCCCATCAAGTCGCCGACTGGAATGGCCAAAGCGGTGAGTACTGGGCCGCCAACCAGGTCCGGCTCGACGCCATGTTTGCGGTATTCGGCCAGGCCGCGATCGAAGCCGCCGCGCCCGCCATGGGCGAACGCGTGCTGGACATCGGCTGCGGCGCGGGCGCGTCGAGTCTGGCTCTGGCCTCCCGCGTCGGCACGGGCGGCCATGTGCTGGGCGTGGACATATCCGAACCGCTGATCGGTCGAGCGCGCGCACTGGCGCCACAGGATACGCCGGCCCAGTTCCGGGTCGCCGACGCCAGCAGCGTCGAGCTGCCCGAGGGTGCGTTCGACATCCTGTTCTCGCGCTTCGGAGTCATGTTCTTCGACGACCCCACAGGGGCCTTCGCCCATATGCGACACGCGCTGCTGCCGGGCGGGCGGGTCGCTTTCGTCTGCTGGCGTGGCGTGGCCGAGAACGATTGGGTGCGCTTGCCGATGGCCGCAATCAAGGACATCGTCCCGCTCCCCGCGCCGCCCGGTCCCGAAGCGCCCGGCCCGTTCTCGTTCGGCGACCGAGGGCGGCTGACACGCATCCTGACGAGGGCCGGCTTCACCGATATCACTATCGCGCCCTTTGATGCTGCCATCCCGTTCGGCGAGGGCGGGACGCGGGACGCGGCGATTGACGACGCGGTGAAGATGGCGTTCGAGGGCGGCCCATTGTCGCTTGTGTTAGCTGATCAGTCCGACGACATTCGCGCCCGCGCCTGGGCCGCGGTTCGTGCCGTCTTCGCGGGCCTCCCTGGCGAGCGGTCGGTGATGATGGACGGCGCGGCGTGGATCGTCATGGCACGCAATCCGGCAAGCTGACAGGATTACCCGGGATGCGCCGCCGCCAACAGCTCCTTGGTGTAGGGATGCTGGGGTGAGTCGAACACGTCCTGGCTGGCGCCTTGCTCGACCACTTTACCGTCCTTGATCACGATCATGTCGTGGGCCAGGGCGCGGACCACCGCCAGGTCGTGGCTGATGAACAGGTAGGTCAAGTCGTACTTCTGCTGGAGCTGACGGAGCAGGGCGACGACTTGTTTCTGCACGGTGCGGTCCAGTGCCGAGGTGGGTTCGTCCAGCAAAATCAACGCTGGCTTGAGCACCAGGGCCCGGGCAATGGCGATGCGCTGGCGCTGGCCGCCGGAGAACTCGTGGGGGTAGCGATGACGGGTCGAAGGGTCGAGGCCGACCTCCTTGAGGGCCTGGATCACTCGGGCTTCACACTGTTCGGGGCTGGAAGGCTGGTGGACCTCCAGGCCCTCGCTGATGATCTGCTGCACCGACATGCGCGGGCTGAGGCTGCCGAACGGGTCCTGGAACACCACCTGCATCTGCTTGCGCCACGGTCGCAGGGCTTTTTGCGACAGATGATCGAGGGCCTGGCCCTGGAAACGAATGCTGCCTTCGGACTCGATCAGCCGCAGGATCGCCTGGCCGAGGGTGGACTTGCCGGAGCCGGATTCGCCGACGATGCCCAGGGTCTTGCCGCGCTGGACGCTCAGGCTGATACCGTCCACGGCGTGCAGGTATTCCTTGCGCCGGAACAGCCCACCGCCCAGGGGAAAACTCACGCGCAGGTCTTGCACTTGCAACACCTCCTCGCGATCGTCCCGGGGCAGGGCTTCGCCTTCCGGTTCGGCGTGCAGCAGCACGCAGCTGTAGGGATGTTTCGGTGCGCTGAACAGGGTTTCGCACGGCGCCTGCTCGACGATTTCCCCGGCCTTCATCACGCACACCCGTTGAGCGATGCTGCGCACCAGGTTCAGGTCGTGACTGATCAGCAGCAAAGACATGCCGAGCCGTTGCTGCAAGGACTTGAGCAACAGCAGGATCTTGCGTTGCACGGTCACGTCCAGCGCGGTGGTCGGTTCGTCGGCGATCAACAGCTCCGGCTCGCAGGCCAGGGCCATGGCGATCATCACCCGTTGCCGCTGGCCGCCGGACAGTTGATGGGGGTAGGCCTTGAGCCGCTCGGCGGGTTTCTGGATGCCCACCAGGGCCAGCAGCTCCAGAATGCGCTCGCGCGCCGCCTTGCCGCCCAGGCCCCGGTGCAGCATCAGGGTTTCACCGATCTGCTTCTCGACGCTGTGCAGCGGATTCAGCGAGGTCATCGGCTCCTGGAAGATCATGGCGATGCGGTTGCCGCGCAACTCACGCAGGGTCTTGGCGTCGGCACCCAGCAGTTCCTGGCCGCGATAGCGAATGCTACCGGTGGTGCGGGTGCCGGTTTCGGGCAGCAATTGCAGGATCGAATGGGCCGTCACCGACTTGCCGGAACCCGACTCGCCCACCAGGGCCAGGCATTCGCCAGGGCGGATGTCCAGGCACAGGTTGCGCACCACCGTCTGGTCGTTGAAGGCCACGCTCAGGTCGCGGATTTCGATCAGGTTGTCGCTCATCTCAAGGTTCCGCTTCATGGTTGTTTTCAAGAGCGTGGGTCGAACGCGTCTCGCAACGCTTCGCCGATAAACACCAACAGGGAAAGAATCAGGGCCAGGGTGAAAAACGCCGTCAGCCCCAGCCATGGCGCTTGCAGGTTCTGTTTGCCCTGGGCGATCAACTCGCCCAGGGAGGCGCTACCGGCCGGCATGCCGAAACCGAGGAAATCCAGGGCGGTGAGGGTGGAGATCGCCCCGGTGAGGATGAAGGGCAGGTAGCTCAGGGTGGCGTTCATCGCGTTGGGCAGGATATGCCGCACGATCACCTTGCGATCACTGAGCCCCAGGGCCCTGGCGGCCTTGACGTACTCCAGGTTGCGCCCGCGCAGGAACTCGGCGCGGACCACGTCCACCAGGGCCAGCCAGGAAAACAGCGCCATGATCCCCAGCAGCCACCAGAAGTTCGGCTCGACGAAGCCGGACAGGATGATCAACAGATAGAGCACTGGCAGGCCGGACCAGACTTCCAGCAGGCGTTGCCCGAGCAGATCCACCCAGCCGCCGTAATACCCCTGCAACGCACCGGCGGCGATGCCGATCAGCGCACTGATGGCGGTCAGGGCCAGGGCGAACAGGATCGACACCCGCGCGCCGAAGATCACCCGGGCCAGCACGTCCCGGGACTGGTCATCGGTGCCCAGCCAGTTCACCGATGAGGGTGGACTCGGGGCGGGTTGGGTGAGGTCGTAGTTGGGGGTGTCGTCGCTGAACGGGATCGGTGGAAACCACAGCCAGCCGCCGTCCTTGTGGATCAGGTTCTGCACGTAGCTGCTGCGGTAGTCGGCCTGGAACGGCAACTGCCCGCCAAATTCCTGCTCGGTGTAGCGCTTGAATACCGGGAAATACAGCGAGCCCTGGTAGCTCACCACCAGTGGCTTGTCATTGGCGATCAACTCGCCGCCCAGGCTCAGGATGAACAGGCCGATGAACAGCCACAACGACCACCAGCCCCGGCGGTTTTTCCTGAAACGCTCGAAGCGTCGGCGGCCCAACGGGGAAAGCTTGAACATCAGGCGTTCCTCGCGGCGAAGTCGATGCGCGGGTCCACCAGGGTGTAGCAGAGGTCGCCGATGAGTTTGATCAGCAGGCCGAACAGCGTGAAGATGAACAGCGAGCCGAACACCACCGGATAATCCCGGGACACCGCGGCCTCGTAGCTCATGCGGCCCAGTCCGTCGAGGGAAAAGATCACCTCGATCAACAAGGAGCCGGCGAAGAACACGCTGATGAACGCCTGGGGAATACCGGAGACCACCAGCAGCATCGCATTGCGGAACACGTGACCGTAGAGCACCCGCCGTTCGCTCATGCCCTTGGCCCGCGCCGTGACCACGTACTGGCGGGTGATTTCATTGAGGAACGAGTTCTTGGTCAGGATCGTCAGGGTGGCGAAGCCGCCAATCACCAGCGAGGTGACCGGCAGCACCAGGTGCCAGAAATAATCAGCGATCTTGCCCAGCGTCGACAGCGACTCGAAGTTGTCCGACACCAGCCCGCGCACCGGAAACCAGTTCAGCGAGGTGCCGCCGGCGAACACCACGATCAGGAACATCGCGAAGAGGAACGCCGGCATGGCGTAGCCAATGATGATCGCGGTGCTGCTCCACACGTCGAATGCCGAGCCGTGGCGCACGGCCTTGCGAATGCCCAGGGGAATCGACACCAGGTACGTGATCAAGGTCGCCCAGAGCCCAAGGGAAATGGTCACCGGCATCTTTTCCAGGATCAGGTCGGTGACCGTGGCGCCGCGGAAGAAGCTCTTGCCGAAGTCGAGGCGCGCATAGCTGCTGAGCATCAGCCACAGGCGCTCGTGGGCCGGTTTATCGAAGCCGTATTGTTTCTCGATGTCCTTGATCAGTTGCGGGTCCAGGCCGCGACTGGCGCGGGAATTGCCGCTCATCTCACTGCCCGAACCGCCGACGCTGGTGCCGCCGATGCCTTGCAGGTGGGCGATGGCCTGTTCCACCGGCCCGCCGGGTGCGGCCTGCACGATGACGAAGTTCACCAGCAGGATAATCACCAGCGTGGGAATGATCAGCAGCAGGCGCCGCGCGATATAAGCCCACATCAATGCGGCCCTCCGGGTGTGCCGCGCCTGATGCGTTCGGCGCGCATCTGCTCGTTGGTCAACGGTGTGGTGCTCACTTCCCACCAGCTTTCGATGGCTTCGTCATTACTGGCCTGAACCTTGGGCATGCCGAAGCGGTTCCACCACACGGTCGAGCTGCCCGGCGGGTAATAGTTGGGGATCCAGTAGTAATTCCATTGCAGCACCCGGTCCAGGGCGTGGGCATGGCGCAGCATGTCGGCTTGGGTGCTGGCCTTGACCAAACCATCGATCAGCGCGTCCACCGCCGGGTCCTTCAAGGCCATGTAGTTGTTGGCCCCCGGATCGTTGGCGGCCGCCGAACCGAAGTAATTGTAGAGTTCCATGCCCGGCGAGGTGCTGACGGGATAGCCGGTGATGATCATGTCGTAGTCGCGACTCATCAGGCGATTGACGTACTGGGAGGCGTCGATGCGGCGAATGCTCATGTCGATGCCGATTTGCGCCAGGGTACGTTTGTAGGGCAGCAGCAGGCGGTCGATACCGTTCTGGCTGTTCAGGAAGGTAAAGCTCAGCGGTTCGCCCTGGGCATTCACCAGGCGGTCGCCGTCGGGTTTCCAGCCGGCCTGCTCCAACAGGGCCAGGGCTTGCAATTGTTTGTCGCGGATCACGCCGCTGCCATCGGTTTTCGGGGCCTGGAAGACCTGGGTGAAGACTTCGTCGGGAATCTGCCCGCGCAACGGCTCCAGAATCGCCAGCTCGCCGGCATCGGGCAATTTTCGGGCGGCAAGGTCAGTGTTGGAAAAGTAACTCTGTTGACGCACATAGACGTTGCGCATCATCTGGCGGTTGCTCCATTCGAAATCCCAGAGCATGGCCAGGGCCTGGCGCACGCGGCGGTCCTGGAACTGCGGTTTTTGCAGGTTGAAGACAAAGCCCTGGGCGGCCTGGGGCGCCTCTTTGGCCAGGTGGGCCTTTTGCAGGCGGCCGTCCTGCAGGGCCGGGCCGTCGTAGCCGATGGCATAGCCGGTGGCGGAGAATTCGCGATTGTAGTCATAGGCGCCGCCGCGCAGCACCTGGCGGGCGACGTCAGTGTCGCCAAAATACTCGATGCTGAAATGGTCGAAATTGTAGAGCCCACGACTGACCGGCAAATCCTTGCCCCACCAATCGGCATTGCGCTCGAACGTGATGCTGCGCCCGGAATCGACCTTGCTCACGCGGTAGGGGCCACTGCCCAGTGGCGCCTCGTAGCCGCCGCCGTTGGCGAAGTCGCGCGTCTTCCACCAATGTTCGGGTAAGACCGGCAGGGTGGCGATGTCCAGGGGCAGGGTGCGGTTTTCGTTGTTCTTGAAGTCGAAGCGCACGGTGCGCTCGTCCTCGACCACGACGTCCTTGACCGCCGCGAACTGGGTGCGATAGCGCAGGCTGCCTTGGGTCATCAACAGCTCGAAGCTGTAGCGCACGTCCTGGGCGGTGATGGGCTTGCCATCGGCGAAGCGGGCCTTGGGGTTGAGGTAGAAGCGCAGGGACAGGCCATCGTCGGCACGCTCCATCTTCTGCGCCACCAGGCCATAGACGGTATAGGGTTCATCCAGCGAGCGCTGGGCCAGGGGCGAGTAGAGCATCCCGTCGATCTGGCTGACGCCGATGCCTTTGTCGATGTAGGGCAGGATGTGGTCGAAGTGGCCAATCTCCACGGCCGAGCGGCGCATGGTCCCACCTTTTGGGGCCTGGGGGTTGGCGTAGGCGAAGTGGCCGAAGCCTTCGGCATATTTGGCGGGTTCGCCATAGACGGTCAGGGCATGTTGCGGTGCTGCATCGACGCCGGCGGCGCCCGTCAGCAGGACTACGGCAATCAATAGCAGTGAAGGGAACGCCAGTCGCATTGTCAGCCTTAGAGCCGGGTGATCGATGACACGATTTGTACGCGAGCGGGGCCTGAATCGCCAGTCCCGCGAGACCCAAGCACAACGGCCCACCGAAGGGCGGGCCGTTATGCCGATAAACCGGGATCAGTCCTGGCGGCTGGTGACTTCCAGCAGGTGGTAGCCGAACTGGGTCTTGACCGGGCCTTGGACGGTGTTGATCGGTGCGCTGAACACCACGGTGTCGAACTCCTTGACCATCTGGCCCGGGCCGAACGAACCCAGGTCGCCGCCCTGACGGCTGGACGGGCAGGAAGAGTTGGCCTTGGCCACTTCGGCGAAGTCGGCACCGGCTTCGATCTGGGCCTTGAGTTCGTTGCACTTGTCTTCGGTGGAAACCAGAATGTGGCGGGCAGTGGCTTTGGCCATGGGGCAAATTCCTTTCGATGTATTTAAAGGTGTTGAGCCTACCGGATTCATTGACGGGGTGTTGTCAAAATTGCGTCAAAACCTTGGGCCTGGCGATCAAAGGCCGGCTTTGCGCAGGCGCTCGGCGTGGCGCAGGTAAAGCTCTGCAGGGTCTGTCCCCTTGCAGGCCTTGCCGCCTCCCGGGCTGATAGCCTCCAGGTGGTCCATGGGATAGTCGGAGCGAATGACCTTGCCCAGGTGCGAACTGAAGCGCCCGACCAGGCCGTCGTTCTGCCCGGCCTCGGTGATGAAGTATTCGGAAAAGGCGCGGCAGAAAACCTGCACAGGCTCCCGTTCTTTGTCCGTCGCCTCTGGCAACGTGCCGCTCCATGAGTAGTAGCGCACGCCGTTGACCCGTTCCGGACCGTTCCCGCCCCAGTGCTTCGGCAGGCCCTGGGGATACTTGTCATTAAAGGCCCCCACGCCCTCGGTGGTCAGCGCCGGCAGCGCGGCGACAGCGGCCGGCGATAGCTGCGCCTGGCCGTCCAGCAGCGAGATGAAATCGGCGAAGAGCGTGGCGACGCCCCGTGCCACGTGCCCTGGCAGCTGTCCGGGCGTGAGGGCCTTGCGCAGGAAGTCGGCCAGTTCGGAGCCATGGTTGGGGCCGCTGACCGAGGTAACCGAAGCCACCCTGTCGGGGGCCAGGGCGGCGGCATACCGGGCGGCCAGCGCACCCTGGCTGTGGCCGATCAGGTTGACCCGGGTGGCGCCGGTGCCGGCCAGAACCCGATCGATCTGAACCAGCAGTTGTTCGCCCCTGGCTTCGTTGGAGTGGGTGGCCGACAAGTGCGGGATGAACACCCGGGCACCGCCTGCGCGTAGGGCCTGTTTGATGCCATGGAAAAGTTCGAAGCCGCCGATCTTGTCAAACCCGAACAACCCATGGACCAGCAGGATGGGAAATTGAGTGGTTGCATTCCGTTGCATGTTCGTACCTTTTTCGAGGAGGTTCACCTTGAATTTGCGACTTCACTCTAATGCAGGCTCATCCTGTGCGGTGTAGGAAGAAACCGCCCTGATCCAGGGAAACCGGAATAAAAAAAGTGGGAAGAGTGGGAAGTAACCCAGCGGTACTTGAGGATGTAGGAGGTCTCCTATAACCGCTGTCGTTTGCAGCTACAGGTTCGAGCGCCAAGGACCACTCGCGCTGTCGTCTTGTCTGGCTGTGGGTTTGGCGCGAGCGGGTTTTAATGGCTCCGCCGGGCGCCGTTATTCAAACGGTGCCTTCATCCAAGGACTGGAGCCTGTACATGATCACCTATCCATCGCTTCAACGATCCCGTTCAACCCCAGCAACAAGGCTGCCGCCACCGGTCCTGGCAGCGGCCAGGGACGGGGTGATCAATCCCGCCTGGCGCAATGCCGTGGTAACCGTCAAGCCTTATCCCATGATGACCTGCGGGGATGAGGTGTTGCTGCGCTGGCACGGCCTCAACAACGATGGCGGACCCTACCGGCATGAAGTGGCCGGGTTCGTCACGGAACGGCAAGTGGGGCGAGACGTCGTGTTCGTCGTGCGCGAACCGCATATCGCCGAGTTGGACGGCGGCTCGCTGGAGATCTCCTACCAGGTGACGGGCAAGCGGTTGCCGGCCACACTGTTTTCGGAACACCTGCAACTGGAGATCGGCGATGCATCGCCGCAACTGCTGCCTGCCATTGCCAACGATGCGGTGAGGGGCAGCCTCGATCCGAGTCGGGTGCCTGAAGGCACGTGGGTGAGCATTCGGCCCTACGCCAGGATGGCGGTCGGCGATCGGCTGATCCTGACGGCCAGCAAGGATTTCAAAGCGCTGTGGCGCGATGTGCTGGACATAGAAGCCCATGCGGTGGGCCGCGAGGTATCGCTCTGGATCGATCATGCGCTGATCGCGCCCCATTCCGGACACGACCTGGCCCTGACCTATGTCGTCAGGCGTGGACACTCGGTGCGTCGGGCTGAGCCCTTGTCGTTGCACATCGGGCCGCTGCAGCGCCCTGCGTTGAAGGCCCTTCAGATTCGGGAGATGAACGACGGCTGGCTGGAGGTCGACGATCTGCAAGAGGGGGTGACGATTGTCATCGATGATCCCGGGCTTGAGGCGGGCGAGCTGGTCTGGTTGCAGTGCAATGGCAACTCCGCTTATGTGCTTGAGCGCGAAATCACCGAGGCCACGGCAGGTAAACCGCTCATGTTCGTGATTCCCGCAAGTTACTGGCAGGACCAGCGCGACAGGTCGGTGAGCGTGTTCTATCAGGTCGAGCGCCTAGATGACGTCAGCCAGCGCTCCGAGTGGGTGACGGTCCGGGTGCGTTCCAGCACGTCGGGCTGAGGCTAGTCCCGCGCAATCCTTGTGGGAGCGAGCTTGCTCGCGATGACAGTGTGTCAGGCAACACCAAGGCCGGCTGAGCTGACGCCATCGCGAGCAAGCTCGCTCCCACATAAGGGCCCCATGCTGTTCCCGGGTTCCCGGGGACGGTGGGTTCGGGACCTCAGGCTGGCAATTGCAACCTGCGATGGGCCTCGCGCAACAACTGCTCGGTGGACTCCCAGCCCAGGCAACCATCGGTGACCGAGACGCCGTAGCGCATCGACGGGCCCAGCGGCTGGCAGCCTTCGAACAGGTGGCTTTCGAGCATCATGCCGATCAGGGAGCGATTCCCTTGCAGCCGTTGTTCCAGCACGTCATTGAACACCTGCGGCTGACGCAGCGGGTCCTTGCCGCTGTTGGCGTGGCTGCAGTCCACCATGATCCGCGCTGGTATCTTGAGGCGGGTCAGGTCGCTGTGTATCTGCGTGACGCTCTGGCGGTCATAGTTCGGTCCGCGATGGCCGCCGCGCAGCACCAGGTGGGTGTCGGGGTTGCCTGGGGTCTGGATGATCGCCGGATGCCCCTGGCTGTCGACGCCGAAATGCCGATGGGGATGGGCGGCGGAGCGCATGGCGTCGCAGGCGATGCCGACCCCGCCGTCCGTGCCGTTCTTGAACCCCACCGGCATACCCAGCCCGCTGGCCATCTCCCGGTGGATCTGCGATTCGGTAGTGCGAGCGCCAATGGCGACCCAACTGAGCAGGTCATCGAAGTAACTGGCGGCCATGGGTTGCAACAGTTCGGTGGCGACGGGCAGGCCCAGTTGCAGCATTTCGCGCATCAACTCCCGGGACAAGGTCAGGCCGGCGGCCATGTCGTCGCTGCCGTCCAGGCCGGGATCGTAGGCCAGGCCTTTCCAACCTACAGTCGTGCGGGGCTTTTCCACGTAGGCGCGCATGACCAACAGCATGCTGTCGCTCACTTCGTGGGCCACGCGAGCCAGGTTGGTGGCATATTCGAGGGCGGATTCGGGGTCATGGATCGAGCAGGGGCCGACGATGACCAGCAGGCGGGCGTCCTCACCGTTGAGGATCGCGCGGATGGCCTGGCGATGGACGCTCACTTGGTGGCTCAACGCGGTGCTGAGCGGCAATTGATGCTTGAGTTGCAACGAACTCGGCAGACGCAGGGTCAGGGCTTCGTTGGCAGGGTTGAGCGTGGACAGCGGCAAAGCAGAGACGGACGAATTCATGATCTGGCTTCCTGGACAGGCAGCGGGTTCGTTCCCGCGCCGGTCCTAGTGGGGTGTTCGACAATTGGCCGTATGGGCCCGCAATTGAGGCTTGCCACCGGTAGGTGACCGATCGGAGGCGGCAGGCTGTCCCGAGCGGTGGCTGGTAAATCGCCAGGCGGAAAAACTGTCGTAACGGTAATAAGTGGCGTAGTTCATGGCTCAATCCTCAAGTTGTCTGGTGCTGCAAATGTGTGGGGCCGGAAAAACAAAACCCCCGGTCGGGAGGCCGACCGGGGGTTTGGAAAACTCTGGAAGGCGACCCGTTTTAAAGTGGGCGCCGGTTGGGTATCAGGCGCGCCAGTGGCTAAACCAATACCCAAAATAAAAGCTGACCGGAGTTTGAACGCTGTTCGCCCGGGCAGCCGCAACCGAGCGCGGGGCGCTGATGGTTTGAAGCGGTGAGAGGGCGTTGAACATGGTCTGTCTCCGATGAATGGCCCTGAGCTTACTAGAGGGCAGGGTGGCGGTTCAATCAGAAAATTCTATCGAGGGCATGTAATTGTTCGCCCTGGCTTGAGTCCGCTGGGCTTTATGACAAACTTCAGGTTTGCACCGCCTCCCAGGGATGACCCATGACCGCTCCAGTCTTCGCCGCCGCCCAGTCGATTTCCGTCGCGGGAGACCTTCGCGTCAACCTCGCGTGTCATCAGCGTTTCATGCAGGCTGCCGCTGAGCAGGGGGTGCAGTTACTGGTATTCCCTGAACTGTCGCTTACCGGCTACGAACGCAGCCTGGCTGCGGATCTGGCGATCCTGCCGGAGGATGCCGTACTGCAACCGCTGCGTGACCTGGCGCAAGCGCTCGGCATGACCGCCGTGGTGGGCATGCCCATTCGGCTGTCGGCCGACGCTCCGGTGGTGATCGGCGCGTTGGTCCTCGCTGCCGACGGCTCCCTTGGGGTGTACAGCAAGCAGCATCTGCACCCAGGGGAAGAAATCGCCTTCGCCCCGGGCCACGGTGGCTCGATGCTGACAATGGGGCAGGATCGCATCGCCCTGGCGGTGTGTGCCGATTTTTCCCACGCCAGTCATGCTGCTGCGGCAGCCGGGCAGGGCGCTACGCTGTATGCAGCGGGGGTGTTGATCACCGAGGGTGGCTACGTGCCCGATACGACGTTGCTGCAAGGCTATGCCCGGCAGCATGCCATGACCGTGCTGATGGCTAATCATGGCGGCGTCACTGGAGGCTGGGAGTCGGCTGGCCGCAGTGCCATCTGGGGCCCGGACGGTTCGCTGCTCGCGGCGGCGCCGGGTACGGGCGAGTCGTTGGTGATTGCCCGCCGCGACGTCAACGGCTGGGGCGGGCAAGTCGTGCCGGTGACAGGGCTTCAATGAGGTCTTCATGAGTTTCGAGTGGCGTGCTGCAACGAACGGGGACATCGACTTCGCCCGGCAGTTGACCTGCGACAACATGCTTCCCTACTACCTCAGGCATGATTTGCTCTGGCAGGACGAAGCGTTCGACCTGGCCTGGATCATTCGCCAGAACTGGATAATCAGTCGTGAAGGCCAGGCGCTGGGCTTTGTCAGCCTCAGCCGTGATGCCCGGGCGTTGTATATCCGTGAGCTGCAGATCAACGAGGCGTTCCGCGGGCAAGGCGCCGGTACCTGGACGATCGGACAGGTTTGGGACCTGGTGGCGCTGGAACGGCGCCCGGCGCTGCGCCTGACGGTGTTCAAGGACAATCCGGCCAGGGCGTTGTACGAACGCATGGGCCTGCGTGTCGTGGGCGAGGACGAGTGTTTCCTGAGGATGCAGCGAGACGTCGGTGCTTGACGCCTCGGATGTCGTGCCGATAAAGATGTGCTGTAACTTTTATCTGTCCCTTTGCGCTAGGTCTGCGGGATGCTTTTTGCTAAGGTGTTGTGCAACCCAAATAAGACCAAATCGTGAGGTGTCTGCTTGATTAGGGTGTTAGTGGTCGATGACCATGATCTCGTCCGTACGGGCATTACACGAATGCTGGCTGACATCGACGGCCTGCAGGTAGTTGGTCAGGCTGAATCCGGTGAAGAGGCGCTGATCAAGGCGCGTGAGTTGAAACCCGACGTGGTGTTGATGGACGTCAAGATGCCTGGCATCGGCGGTCTTGAAGCCACGCGCAAGCTGCTGCGCAGTCACCCGGACATCAAGGTGGTCGCGGTAACCGTCTGCGAAGAGGACCCATTCCCCACCCGGCTGTTGCAAGCGGGCGCGGCGGGCTACCTCACCAAGGGCGCTGGCTTGAACGAAATGGTCCAGGCCATTCGTCTGGTTTTTGCCGGGCAACGCTACATCAGCCCGCAGATCGCCCAGCAGTTGGCGATCAAGTCGTTCCAGCCGACCAACGATTCGCCTTTCGATGCGCTGTCGGAACGGGAAATCCAGATTGCCCTGATGATTGTCGGTTGCCAGAAGGTACAGATCATCTCCGACAAGCTGTGCCTGTCCCCCAAGACCGTCAACACCTACCGTTACCGTATCTTCGAGAAGCTTTCGATCAGCAGTGACGTCGAATTGACACTGTTGGCGGTGCGCCACGGCATGGTCGATGCCAGCGCCTGAAAATGACTGAATTGTTTGATCCCAGCGCGTTCCTCTCCACCTGCAGCGGTCGCCCCGGCGTGTACCGCATGTTCGACAGCGAGGCGCGCCTGCTTTATGTCGGCAAGGCCAAGAACCTCAAGAAACGCCTGGCCAGCTACTTTCGCAAGACCGGCCTGGCCCCGAAGACCTCTGCCCTGGTGGGGCGCATCGCGCAAATCGAAACGACGATCACCGCCAATGAAACCGAGGCCCTGCTGCTCGAACAGACGCTGATCAAGGAATGGCGCCCGCCGTACAACATCCTGCTGCGCGACGACAAATCCTACCCCTACGTGTTTCTGTCCGACGGGGCGTTTCCCCGCTTGAGCATTCATCGGGGGGCCAAGAAGGCCAAGGGCAGGTATTTCGGCCCTTATCCCAGCGCCGGGGCGATTCGTGAAAGCCTCAGCCTGTTGCAGAAGACCTTCTTCGTTCGCCAGTGTGAAGACAGCTACTACAAGAACCGCACCCGGCCCTGCCTGCAGTACCAGATCAAGCGCTGCAAGGCGCCTTGCGTGGGGTTTGTCGAACCCCAGGTCTACGCCGAGGACGTGCGTCACTCGGTGATGTTCCTGGAGGGCCGCAGCAATGCGCTGACCGATGAGCTGTCGGCAGCCATGGAGGACGCGGCGGTCAACCTTGAATTCGAACGGGCCGCCGAGTTGCGCGACCAGATCGGTCTGCTGCGCCGTGTGCAGGACCAGCAGAGCATGGAAGGCGGCAGCGGCGATGTCGATGTGGTCGCGGCGTTCATCAACCCGGGCGGCGCCTGCGTGCATTTGATCAGCGTGCGCGGCGGTCGGGTGCTGGGCAGCAAGAACTTCTTCCCCCAAGTGGGTATCGAGGAAGACGTGGCCGAGGTCATGGCGGCGTTTCTGGGCCAGTACTACATCAGCAGTCCGGAACGGGACTTGCCGGCCGAGTTGATCGTCAACGTGGTCCATGAAGACTTCCCGGCCCTGATCGAAGCCATCGACAAGCTCCGCGGTCGTGAACTGACCATCAGCCACCGCGTTCGCGGCACCCGTGCCCGTTGGCAGCAGTTGGCCGTGACCAACGCCGAACAGGCCCTGGGCGCGCGCCTGGCCAATCGTCAGCACGTGGCGGCGCGGTTCGATGCCCTGGCCGATGTCCTCAACCTGGATGAGCCGCCGCAACGGCTGGAGTGCTACGACATCAGCCATTCCAGCGGCGAGGCGACCGTGGCCTCCTGCGTGGTGTTCGGTCCGGAAGGCCCGATCAAGTCCGACTACCGCCGTTACAACATCGAAGGCGTCACGCCGGGCGATGACTACGCGGCGATGCACCAGGCGCTGATGCGGCGCTTCGGCAAGCTGAAGGACGGGGAGGGCAAGTTGCCGGATATCCTCCTGGTGGACGGCGGCAAGGGCCAGTTGTCCATGGCCCGCGATGTGCTCAATGAGTTGATGGTTCCCGACCTGATCCTGCTCGGCGTGGCCAAGGGCGCGACGCGCAAGGCCGGTTTCGAGACCTTGTACCTGAACGATGCCGCCCATGAATTCACCCTCAAGGGCGATTCGCCAGCGCTGCACCTGATCCAACAGATCCGCGACGAAGCCCACCGTTTCGCCATCACCGGACACCGTGCCCGCCGTGGCAAGACGCGCCGCACGTCTACACTTGAAGGTGTGGCAGGCGTCGGCCCGACGCGCCGTCGCGACTTGTTGAAACATTTTGGTGGATTGCAGGAACTGTCTCGTGCCAGCATCGAGGAGATAGCCAAAGCACCCGGTATCAGTAAAAAGCTCGCAGAGTCGATTTATGCAAACTTGCATAGCGAGTAGAATGCCCGTCAACCTCGTAGCCAGTTGTGCCGATGAATATCCCAAACCTGATTACCGTTCTACGCGTCCTGCTCATCCCGATCTTCATATTGCTGTTCTATTTGCCGTACCACTGGAGCTACGTGGCCTCCGCCTCGGTCTTCGCCTTCGCCGCCGCGACGGACTGGCTGGACGGCTACCTGGCCCGACGTCTGGAGCAGAGCACGCCCTTTGGCGCGTTCCTCGATCCGGTGGCCGACAAGCTGATGGTCGCGGTGGCCCTGGTGCTGCTGGTGCAGGAACACGGCAACCTCTGGCTGACCTTGCCGGCGGCGGTGATCATTGGCCGCGAAATCGTCGTCTCGGCCCTCCGGGAATGGATGGCCGAGCTGGGGGCGCGCGCCCAGGTTGCTGTGTCGAACCTCGGCAAATGGAAAACCGCCGCGCAGATGCTCGCGCTGGTGATCCTGCTGGCCAACCCGTCGGATTTCAGCTTCTGGGTGCTGTTGGGCTATGCGCTGCTGCTCATTTCCGCAGGCTTGACGTTGTGGTCGATGGTCCAATACCTGCGCGCTGCCTGGCCGCATCTGCGGACGGATGTAGAGCCGAAATAAAACTTTTTTGAATCAAAGGGTTGACGGCGTAATCTGAACCTATAGAATGCGCCACACCAAGACGCGGGAATAGCTCAGTTGGTAGAGCACGACCTTGCCAAGGTCGGGGTCGCGAGTTCGAGTCTCGTTTCCCGCTCCAAATATTGCGCTGCAGAGTTCCACTGAATTCTGTAAGTGGTTGAAATCAGGGCCTTTAGGCCCTTTTTTCGTTCCAGCGGGACCACTTAAATCCAGCACTATCCGGTGCGTTTAAGTCTAGGATTGAGTCCAGAATCCTGACGAGCACTGAATCGGTTTGTTGCTGGAGCAGTTTGCGTAGCGAGATGAGCATCTGGCCCTGACTCTGTTCAGGAGCTCGCGATGGCACTCTCAGAAATGACAGTTCGGCATGCCCGAATCACCGGTAATGACTACACCCTCGGTGACAGTGATGGCCTCACACTCAATGTGACGGCCAGAGGCGGAAAAGTCTGGCTCTTCCGTTACTACTGGGCAGGCAAGCAGAAGCGCATGTCCCTCGGTAGTTACCCCCAAATTGGGCTTAAAGAAGCCCGTACCCGTCGTGATTGAGCCCGTACCTTGGTTGCCCAGGGCATCAACCCCTACGAGCATCGTAAACAACAGCGACTTGCTGTTCATGCTGCGAAGGAGCACACCTTCGAGGCTGTGTTCAATCAGTGGGTGGAGTTCCGCAGGCTAAGCCTGAAGGAAGGGCGCCAGAGCACGCTCTCGCAAATCTTAAGAATCTTCAATAAAGACGTCCTGCCCGTACTGGGTGGACGGTCTATCTATGATATCAATCGTCACGATCTGCTGGATTTACTGAGCAGGATCGAACAGCGCAAGGCCTTAACGACGGCCGAAAAATGCCGGACTTGGTTTAACCAATTGTTCCGCTATGCGCTGGTGAAAATCGAGGGGCTGGAACATAACCCGGCTTCAGACCTCGATGTGGTCGCGCTCCCCAAACCTCCTGTTACGCACAATCCATTTCTCCGAATGGACGAGCTCCCGGCATTGATGGCTGCTCTTCGAAACTACGGTGGCGCCAACCAAACTCGGCTTGGCCTTCGGTTGTTGCTGCTGACCGGTGTCCGCACGGGCGAATTGCGGTTGGCGACACCCGACCAGTTCGATCTGGAGAAGCGCTTGTGGGTCATACCGGCGGAAGTGGTGAAACAACTCCAGCTAGCGATGCGGAAGCCAGGTAAGCAGACTCAAAATGTACCGCCTTATATCGTGCCGCTGTCGGTTCAGGCGCTGGAGATCGTGCATCACTTGCTGGACCAGGTTGTTCCCGCACAGCGCTACTTATTGCGCATCGAAGCGATCTGAGCAAACGCATCAGCGAGAACACGCTGAATGGCGCGTTACGTCGGATGGGGTACGCCGATCAACTCACCGGTCATGGGATGAGGGCGACGATCTCGACGGCGTTGAACGAGATCGGATACCCGAAGGTGTGGGTGGATGCTCAGCTTTCTCATGCTGATCCGGATAAGGTGAGTGCGGCCTACAATCACGCGGAATACGTGGAGCAGCGCCGGACGATGATGCAGGATTGGGCGAACCGTTTGGACCTTTGGGGGCAGGGCCATCTAAAGGCGGCAAGTTCTCCGCTTACCATCCGATTGGAGGGGGCCGCTTCGTTGCTGTCGCTTGAAAACGTGAGCGCAAATTCCATTCAGTTCAACGGCAACTTTCCAATGATAATGGTCCCGGTGCCCGAGGCTTCGGTTAGCGACGAACCGGCTCTTATCGTGTCGCGCCAGTCGCCTGCCGTACCTCTCTCGGTTCCGACTGAAAAGCCGCATAAATCTCACGTGTCTGACATCCAGCGCGAACGCGCCGAGATGCTTGCCATCTACGAGGCCGCAAGTAATTTGCCATTATTGGTTTTTGCTAAATTGGCTGGCAAATCCCGAGATCAGATCAACCCAATGATACATCTTCGGAATAATGCCGTCGGATTATACCGGTTATCCATAAAGCGGATAACTCTCTTGGTAATTCCCGCGTATAGGATATTTCTTGCGTGTGTCCAATAAGCATTAACAACACGAACGCGTTTTTTATTGTGCCAGCCTGCGTTATTGGGTCACATCGCGTTGCTCGAAGGCAGAGACTGGCTGAAAGCTCACCGTTGAAGAACACGGTTATCCGAATAATGTATAGGGCCTATAGCCTCTCAGCATTATTCAGGGGGACCCATTGTTTTTACGATTGAGGGTAGGAGAATGATTTAAAAACCATGAGTCGGCGATGCTGCTACACCAAAAAAATATAAAAATCGAGGTGACTGCAATGAGCTTCTGGATAAAAAACAGTTGGTACGTTGCCATGGGGGCGGCCGACCTCAAGGCCGGACAATTGGTTTCACGCATGATTCTTGGCGAGCCTCTATTACTGTTCCGAGACGCTCAAGGCGAAGCGCGAGCGCTCGAAGACCGCTGCGCACATCGTGGTTCTCCTTTAAGTCTGGGTAAGATCACCGTTGATGGACGAGTGCGGTGTGGCTATACCTGCCCGGGTGCCCTGCGAAGCCAAGGCAGTGGTAGTTATGCCGGGCACTTCCTAACGCCTGAGACGGAGAACTCAACCCTCTATCACTTTGTCGCTGTACCGCAGAACTTCACGCAGAGTAATGCGCAGACTCACGAACGAGTTACATTGAGATCGGCTGAGATTCGGCAGTTGGCGTTCGCCGGTCAAGACAAACCCATGATTCGCGCGCAGTACGAGAACGTCACGCGGACAGGTGGTCAAATGACACCGCGATTGTTATCTATCGACACTGGTGCGGTGCGGTGCGCTGGCGTCGTGTCTTGGAGCGTCTGCTCAAAGATGAGCAAGTACCCGATGCAAATGCCGGCTAACTAAATTAGCGCAGTGTCGTTATAGCCGCGTCCATTTTTTTGCACCTCGCAGCCTTCTATAAACTGCGCAGGGAAACCTGCGTCGATTCTTTCGGAACAGTCTCATGTCTTCTAAAATCGCGCCAACACCATATTTCGATGATGTAACAAACGGCAGCGCTCAGCCCGGCTGTTCCCTTGAACAGCAAACGAATCGCCTGAAAGTTCGGATAGCCAAACGATTCAACGAAGCAACCGACATCTGCACGTTCGAATTGGTCGACGTGAAAGGTGGTTTGTTGCCTGTTTTTACGGCCGGCTCACACATCGATGTGTACTTGCCCAATGGTATCACCCGTCAGTATTCCTTGTTCAACGACCCATCAGAGCGTCACCGTTACTTGATTGCGGTGCTCAATGCCGAGGACTCCCGAGGCGGCTCAAAGACAATGCATGAACGGATGAAGGAAGGAGACACACTGTCGATCAGTGCCCCGAGAAATCACTTTCCGCTCGCACGTCAAGCGAAGCGCAGTTTGCTCCTAGCGGGTGGTATTGGAGTAACTCCTATCCTGTGCATGGCTGAGCGGCTGATGACTGAGGGAGCCGAGTTCGAGATGCACTACTGCTCGCGTTCCATCGACCGGACTGCCTTTGTCGAACGCATTCAGTCTTCAGCGTTTGGGCCCAAGGTGCAGTTCCATTTCGACGACGGCGCCCCCGACCAGAAACTGGACCTCGCTACCGTACTGGCGCCGGATCTGGCAGATACGCAACTCTACGTCTGTGGGCCCAAGGGGTTCATGGACGCGGTGCTTTCGATCGCGCGCGACAAAGGTTGGTCTGAGGAGGATTTACACTATGAGTTCTTCTCCGCTCAGCCCGTTGATACGGACAACGATAGCAGTTTCGAGGTCAAGTTGGCGCGTTCGGGCCGTATCGTTTCGATACCGAAAGACAAGACCATTGTCCAGGCTTTAGCTGAGGTGGGCATCGAACTGCCGACCTCATGTGAGCAGGGCGTGTGCGGTGCTTGCATCACGCGCGTGCTTGAAGGCGAGCCCGACCATCGCGATTTATATTTGACACCCGATGAACAGGCCAGGAACGATCAGTTCACGCCCTGCTGTTCCCGCGCTAAGTCAAAGTTACTGGTTTTAGATTTATGAGCTAGGTTTGGAAAGATTTTTGCTTCTAATTTTGTTATTCCATTGGGGAATTATGAAAGGGAGCGGCTTGTCAATGCAACCAGGAATTATGGCACATACCTTCAGGATTTTGCCTTGACCTGATTTCCAAATAAAGACTGGGAAGTATCCGTGGCGCCCGTTTTCTCTTTCAATACAAAGAATAAGGGTAATCAATATAAGTCAGGCAATCTCCTGGATATCGACTTCCTACTAGGCTACCGTCTACCTGTAATGCAAAAATTGCAAGTTGGCTTGGCGGGGTTCTACACCAAGCAATATACCGATGATCGACTAGGATGGCACGTTGTTGCGGATGGAAACCGCCTTCAAAAGATGGCGATCGGCCCACAATTCTTCTACTCGTTTAGTCAAAGTTCAGGTGTCGCGGTGAAATAGTTACATGAAATGCAGGTTAAAAATGGACCTAAAGGAAATTCAATGTGGATCGAGATTGCATTTCCATTGTAAGGTTTTTAACTGGCAAACGTTAGCCAGTGATATCTCATTAAGCTAATTGTGTTCAGGAATCTCGTGCGTTGCGACTGAAGGTGTCTTGAGAAACCGTGTCAGACGCTCTGTAATCAAAGTTAACACCATCGCAAGTACGCGCGATGTCTATCCAATATTCGGATAACGAGTATAGCGAGACAGCATTATCTGGATAGTGCCAGGATCGTTACCCTTGTTTCGTCGGCGTACTGGTACTCAGTGATACGACTTATATAACGGGAAGGAGGGTTTATGGGTATTCGTACCGGAGCACAGTTTATCGAAGGTTTGAAAAAACGCGGTCGCGACGTTTGGGTTAATGGTGAGTTAGTGTCCGACGTTACCACTCATCCGGCGTTCAGCGGTGCCGTAAAGCAACTCGCCAGTCTTTATGACATGCAGCATGACCCTGAGTTGCAAGAAAAACTGAGCTACCTGGTTCCTGAAACAGGTGAACGTGCCGCGCGGTCCTTCCAACCCGCACACAGTGTTGATGACTTGAAGAAACGTCGCGAAGCCTATCGCATCTGGGCAGAAACCAATTTCGGTTTGATGGGGCGTTCACCTGACTTTATGAATGTCACGCTGTTGGCTTTATGGGAGGCCCGTGACATGTTCGCCGAAGGCGGCCAACGGTTCGCCGACAATATAGTCAAGTACTACGAGTACATCCGCGACAACGATTTGTTTCTCAGTCATGCGTTGGTATCACCACAGAACGACCGCACCAAGCAATCTTCCGAACAGGCAAACATGCACCTGCGCGTGGTACGCGAAACCGAGGAGGGTATCTACGTAAGCGGTGCGCGCATGATCGCCACGCTCGGCCCTGTTTCCGATGAAATGTTCATGTACAACCTGCCTACATTCAAAGCGGGTGATGAGGATCACGCGCTAGTGTTCGCGGTTCCGACCCACGTCAAAGGCCTGCGTCAGATTTCCCGCGATCCCTATTACGTTGACGGTCACACGAGTTTCGACCATCCACTCTCGACCCGCTTCGAGGAGAACGATTCCCTGCTGATTTTCAAGGATGTATTCGTACCTTGGGAACGGGTGTTCTGCTATCGCAACATCGGCCTATCCAACCGTCTTTACGTTCAGTCGGGCATACGCAATCACACCGCCCACCAGACCAACACCCGTGCATTAATCAAAATGCAGTTCTCCGTCGGCTTGGCGGCGGCAGTGGCGCGCTCGATCAAGGCTGACCAATTCCTGCACGTACAACAGATGCTCGGTGAGTGCCTGGGTTATATCGAGCAGGTCAAGAGCGCGCTGGTTCGTTCCGAAGTCGAGGCGCAACAAACCCAGGTTGGCACGTTCCAGCCCAACCTGGCGCCGTTGCAAGCCATTCGGACTTTATTGCCAACAGCTTATCCACGAGTCATAGAAGTCCTGCAAACCATCGGCGCTGGCGGATTCATGCTGATGCCCAGCGGTGCCGACTTTGAAGCCCCCGAGATCGCTGAGGACCTTCACACTTATTACCAAGGCGCTGATGGTATGCCCTCGGTCGAGCGCGTGAAGCTTTTCAAGTTGGCATGGGATCTTGCCGGCGAAGCGTTCGGCCAACGTCTACTGCAATACGAGCGCTACTATGCCGGCGACCCTGTTCGCAACCTGGCTCTCAATTACCTCAGCAATAAGGATCCGAACCCGCAGCGCTTGGTCGACAGCGCATTGAAACTGGCCGGCCCCCCACAACCGGTCTCCAAGAAACTGTGTGCACTTAACAAATAAATATAAGACTGGAGAGATGACGATGACTGATATTCGACCTGTCAATTTTTCAAGCGTCTGGGCTGATCTACGCGGCGTTACCTTCTCGCAGGGTTTTTTGGACGCAGGCGGTATTCGCACCCGTTACATGAGTTCAGGATCACCCGATAAACCGCTGCTCTTGTGCTTGCATGGCGTAGGTGGCCATACCGAGGCCTACTCGCGAAATTTCGGTGCACACGGTGAGCATTTTTGGATGGTTGCAATAGATATGCTCGGCCATGGTTGGACTGACCAGCCAGCTATCGATTACCAAATCAAAGACTATGCCGCTCACGTCTTGGCTGTACTCAAGGCTCTTGGCCGAGACAAGGCGCACATCAGTGGTGAATCACTCGGAGGTTGGGTAGCAACCTATATCGCCGTGCATCATCCCGAAGTGGTGGATCACCTGGTACTGAACACTGCCGGCGGCTGGACCGCCCATCCCGAGGTGATGGCCCGTATCAAACAGTTGTCCAATCTAGCCGCTGAGAACCCAAGTTGGGAACGTATCAAGACGCGACTGGAGTTCTTGATGTGTGACAAAAGCATGGTCAGTGATGATCTGATCGAAACGCGCAGAGTGATTTATTCGCAGCCGCATTTCGACGACACAATGCGCCGCATCATGTGCCTCCAAGAGATGGATATTCGCCGTCCCAACATGATCACCGAAGAGCAATACCGCTCAATCAAGGCACCTACCTTGGTTGTTTGGACTTCCCATGATCCGACCGCTACTCCAGCCGAGGGCAAGGAGATCTCCGAGATGATCCCTAATTGCCAGTATGTAGTAATGAACCAATGCGGCCACTGGCCGCAGTTCGAAGATGCCGATGAGTTCAACCGGCTGCACATCGAATTTCTTCTCAGCTAAATCGCAGCATGAGCCGGTTCGATGGTCGGCTCATATCGCAGTTCTGTATTCAATCGGAGTTACGATAATGACTAAGCTCACCGTTTCAGCCCCTACAGAACCATTAACATCCGTGGAGTTTCGCGGTGCCGTCGGCCAGTTTGCCACTGGCATCACGGTTGTTTCTACCTTAGATGCGGAAGGTAAACCCTACGGCATGACCGCTAGTTCCTTTTGCTCCCTCTCCTTAGACCCGCCCTTGATTCAGTGGAGTATTTCAACCAAATCCTTTTCCTTTCCAATATTCAATCAGGCTGCGCACTTTGCGGTGAATATCCTTGCCGCCGATCAGGAAGAGGTTTCCAGAAACTTCTGCAAACCCATCAATCGCTTTTCAACCGTGGCAATAGCTCAGGGGCTCCATGGGCTACCGCTGATTGAAGGCAGTCTTGCCTGGTTAGAATGCAAACTGGAAGAACGGCTGATAGGCGGGGACCATACGATCTTTATTGGGCGCGTGCTGCGCAGCAAGGTTTTTGACAAAACTCCATTGCTGCATTGGCGCGGAGGGTATGTACCGGTCGAACCTGACATGGTTGCCTAGCCTCATTATCTTATAGAGGTACTTAGAATGAATGAAGCTAAGGATCCAGCTCTGCGGCCAGAACAGATTGCAGTTCTTGCTGCGGAACTACGACGGGCTTATGACACTAAAGAGCCTATCGCAAATCTACGTGATCGAATGGGTTCAGACGGACTTGATGAGGCTTACGCTGTTCAGGAGTCCAACACGGCCTATTGGATCAATAACGGACGCCGACTTGTGGGTTGCAAGATCGGGCTTACGTCGCCAGCCGTACAGAAACAGTTGGGTGTGGATCAGCCCGACTTCGGCATGCTATTTGCGGACATGGCCGTAGGGGAGGGCGAACCAATCGCCGTTGGGCGAGTGTTGCAACCAAAAATTGAAGTCGAAGTTGCCTTGATCCTCGGTCGTAATCTGGATGTTGTGAATCCGACAATTTCCGACATCGTGGCAGCTACCGAATACGTGGTGCCTGCGCTAGAAATTGTTGGTAGCCGGATCTCCAAGTGGGACATCAAGATCGTCGATACCATTGCGGATAACGCTTCTTCAGGCCTTTTCGTACTGGGCGGTCCCTTTAGGCGACTGAGTGGCCTTGAACTGCGCAATTTCAACATGACGTTGCGGCGTAACGGTGAAGTGGTATCAAGCGGCACAGGTGCCGCTTGCCTGGGCCATCCTTTGAACGCCGCCGTGTGGCTGGCGGGTGAAGTGGCCCGTCGTGGTCGTCCACTGAAAGCGGGTGATGTGGTCCTGACCGGTGCCCTGGGTCCAATGGTGGAAGTCAATCCCGGTGACGTGTTCGATGCCGAGTTGGAAGGCTTTGGTACCGTTAACGCCGTGTTTGCAATAAAAACTCTGCAATAAGTAATAACCCAGGCAGCCATCATTGGTTCAGTTGACAAAGAGTTGTCGTACAGATGTAGCAAGTAAATGAAATTATGTTCTATTTCATAGATATAAAATTGGAAGGGGTTCAGTAAGTTAAATAGGTTGAAATTGCAATGCCGAAGTCTGTGCTTGTCAAATGGATCTCGTCTATTTGTTAAGTTAAGCTGCGGGCGCGTCGAAAAATATCCAACAATTATAAAAAAAGGATTCATTATGACGTTTCATAATCGCAATGCTTCGTCTCTACGGCTGCTGTTTTTATTAGGTATGCCAAGTTGCTTATGCGCCCAAGGATTTGTGGAGGACAGTAACGCTACATTGACCTTCAGAAACTATTATCTTGATCGAGATTATAAAGGCACTACTCCTCAGAACGCGGCGCGTGAGTGGGCGCAGGGGTTTGTTCTGAAAGCAAGCTCTGGCTTTACACCTGGCCCTGTAGGTTTTGGGTTGGATGCTCTAGGAATGCTAGGCGTCAAGCTTGACTCCTCACCAGATCGCGCTGGCACTGGTTTGCTTCCCTATAGCGCTCAGTCTCACCGCGCCGCAGACGATTATTCCGAATTGGGTTTGACCGCCAAGGCAAAGATATCCAAAAGCGAACTTCAGTTTGGTAATGTTTCAACGTTTTTGCCGATTGCATTTGCTAGCCCCAATCGCTTGCTGCCCCAAACGTTTCGTGGGATTTATCTTCGTTCTAGTGAAATAGATAGGCTCAACTTGCACGTAGGCTATCTCGATCGAATTAATTTGCGCGACTCAACAGATTATCAACCTATGCATGTGTCCTCGCTTAATCAACGCTTTAACTCCAGGGCGGAATCGAAAAAATTTGTGTTTGCGGGCGGCGACTATCAATGGACTCCTGCGCTGAAGTTAAAGTATTTTCACGCACGCTTGGACGATATATATGAGAAGGACTATGTAGGTCTCGATCATGTATTGTTCGTGGGCGCCGGAAGTTTGAAAACGGATTTCCGATTTTTCCGTACCGGCGAGGACGGTATTGCTAAAGCAGGACCGGTGGACAATCGAAATAGCGCTGTCATGTTCACCTATACCCAAGGTGCTCAGTCATTCGGTGCAGGCTATATGCGCCTTGATGGGAAAACGGCAATGCCGTATTTGGCTGGTACTGACCCGATCGTCATAACCGAAGGCCTATTGGGATCAGAATTTTTGAATCCCAAGGAGCGATCCTGGCACCTTCTTTATAGCTACGACTTCGTCGGCATGGGCATACCGGGTCTGAAAGGGACCGTGCGCTATGTCAAGGGCGATAACATTGAATTGCCGACTCTGGGCGGGAGTGGATTGACTGAAGAAGAGTTTTACACGGAGCTCTCCTATGCGCTTCAAGCTCCGTTCAAGGGAGTGGGGATACGACTACGAAACTCTCGCTACCACAACGATTTTTCTAGTGCCGCTAGCCTGCGCGACGCCAATGAAACCCGGGTGCAAATCGAATACACGGTGAAGCTATGGTAACGCCTGCGTTTGATTCGCACATCGCCGTACAGCTTCTCTGAAAGCACATAACAAGAATCGGTTCGCACGGGAGAACACTATGGAAAATTCATTCGATTCAAACGCACAGGCGACTCTGAAACGGAAACAGGTTTACCAGAAAATCTGGTGGCGCATCATCCCCCTGCTGTTTATTTGTTACAGCGTTGCGTTTATTGACCGTATCAATATCGGCTTTACCAAACTGCAAATGAGCGAAGCGCTTGGCATTGACGCAACCTGGTTCGGCGTCGCCGCCGGCGCATTTTTCCTGACTTATTCCCTTTGTGAAGTTCCAAGCAATTTACTAATGGCGAAGTGGGGGGCTCGTCGAACTTTTTTTCGGATCATGATGTTATGGGGGCTCGCCGCAGCGGCAACTGCGTTCGTCACCAATGTCAACCAGCTGATTACTTTACGCCTGCTACTGGGTGCGTTCGAGGCCGGTTTTTTGCCCGGTATCATTCTATACCTGACGTTTTGGTTCCCTTCTAGCATGCGCGCTCGGGTTACCGCGGTCGTCTTTGTAGCAAATGGTGTGGCTGGTTCCGTAGCCTCACCTTTGACCGGTTGGATTTTGACAGGGATGGATGGGGTTCTTGGGTTCGCGGGCTGGCAGTGGGTGTTTGTCGTCGAGGGGCTCCCCGCATGCGGGTTGGGGGTGTTGTGCTTTTTCTTGCTGCGAGACCGCCCGGACGATGCACGATGGTTGACTGCCGAAGAAAAAGCGATCGTCAAGTCAGACCTGGCTCGCGAGGCAGTTCAAGACCACTCAACGGGCGCGTTGAAGCAGGTTCTGTCTAATCCCGTCAATTACTTGATCGGGTATCTGTTTTTCACCGCGGGCTGCAGCAATTACCTGCTCTTTATCTGGTTGCCCACAATTGTCCAGGAATCGGGCGTGGCATCAATGGTGGATGTTGGATTGCTAAGCGGTCTTGCGCTTATGTTCTGTTTCATCGGTGCGATTGCCATGAGTTGGAGTTCAGATGTGCTCCAGGAAAGACGTTGGCACTTAACCCTATGCTTCTGTTTGATCACGGTTGGTCTGTTGGCAAGCACTATGACCCACTCCTTGTCATGGCGGCTGATGTGGTTTGGGGCCGCAAGTTTTGGCACTGGCGCCAGTGCGCCTCTCATTCTGGCAATCCCTCCCGGCTATCTCAGCAAAAAGGCTGCTCCGGTGGGCATTGCGTTCATCAGCACCCTGGCCAACATCGGCGGTTTCACCAGCCAGCCGCTCTTGGGGTACATCAAAACAACTGCGGGTAGCTTGACGATTGGCGTGCTGGGGATCGCCGCTCTCGGTGCGGTAGGAGTGCTCTGCATCGCTTTTGCAGTTCCGGCTAAAGCCATGCGAGTTGAGCGTGGGGCGCAGCTTGTCGAACCTGTTTGATGACAGGTTGGGCGGGACTGGCTGGTTTCGAGTCGTTGCGTGACCACAATGTCTCACCACGAAGCGATCAGCAAAATCTGGAGGTTGCGATGAATAAGGTTGAAGTCATTGAGAATGTTACCGTTCAAGTGGACACAGCCTCAATGGCAGAAAATGCTTCTACAGCAGCAGGTGTGCTGGCCGCCGCATTGCGCCGGCACGACGTCACCCACGTCTTCGGACAGAGCATACCGGCCGCTTTTTTTGTGCTTGCGCACAAGTACGGAATTAAGCAGGTAGGTTACCGAACCGAGAACGCCGGTGGAGCCATGGCTGATGCCTATGCGCGAATTTCTGGCAAGGTCGGGGTGGTGGCCGCGCAGAATGGTCCAGCGGCGACATTGCTTGTCGCGCCACTGGCAGAGGCGCTAAAGGCTTCGGTGCCACTGCTGGTGATCGTTCAGGACGTTCCGATGGCAATGACGGATCGCAATGCATTCCAGGAGTTCGATCACCTGTCACTATTTCAGCCCTGTGCGAAATGGGTCCGCCGAGTAACTGAGGTTAGTAGACTGGATGATTACATTGATCAAGCGTTTACCGCTGCTACTAGCGGTCGTCCCGGTCCGGCTGTGTTGATCCTGCCAATGGATCTGCTTCTCGAACCGGCGGCGTCAGCGCCGGATCGCAATGCAAATCTCGGCCGTTTTCCACTGGATCGCTATGCGCCTTCAAGTGAGTCGATTCAGGCGGTCGCCAAACTCCTGTTTAAAGCTAAACGGCCAGTTATCGTGGCTGGCGGAGGGGTTCACCTATCCCAAGCTTGTGCTGTGGTGTCGGAGTTGAGCGAATTGATGGCCATCCCAGTAGCCACGACTAATATGGGCAAAGGAGCTATTGATGAAACCGGACCGTTTTCCCTAGGTGTCTTTGGCAATTGCATGGGGCCAGGGACACCAGGTGAGCATTTGGGGCATTTTTTAAGTGAGGCCGATCTTGTTCTGCTGGTAGGTACTCGAACAAACCAAAACGGCACCGACTCATGGAAGGTGGTACCTACGAGCGCGAACATCATTCACGTCGATATCGACCCAATGGAAATTGGCCGTAATTACGAGGCCATACGATTGTTGGGCGATGCCAGGCTCACGCTGCAAGCGCTTATCACTGAACTCCAGCTTCATGGCTTCCGTGCTTCAATCGAGCGTCGCAGTGAGATCACCACGCTGATCAAAGATGCACGCTTCAAAATCAACAAGACACGTAATCAGATTGGCATCGGCAGCCATAACGCTGTGCGTCCAGAAGCATTGATGGCCGAACTGGACAAAATACTTCGTCCTGAAGATGTCGTTGTCGCTGATGCGAGTTATTCCACTAACTGGGTAACCAGTTTTCTGACCGCCCGCAAAGCCGGATCCAGGTTCCTCGCACCTCGAGGATTGGCGGGACTCGGCTGGGGCTATCCCATGGCGCTTGGGGCGAGGGTTGCCTCACCCACGGCGAGGGTCTTCGCGATAGAAGGCGATGGCGGGTTCGGCCACTGCTGGTCGGAGCTTGAGACGGCTCGACGCATGAACCTTCCTGTGGTCTTGATCGTGCTGAACAATGGCATTCTGGGCTATCAGATGCATGCAGAGCATGTGCATTACGGTGTCCATAGCAATGCGTGCCGTTTCGTTTCCGTAGACCACGCTGCTATCGCTCGAGCCGTCGGATGCTGGGGATTGCGTGTGGAAGAACCTGGGCAGATAGCGGAGGCATTGCGGCGAGCACTGGCGGCGAATGCCCCCGCAGTACTTGACGTGCTGGTCGATCCAAACGCTTTTCCACCTCTATCGCTGTTTGGCACAGATATTAATCCCGCTGGCGACTCATTCGCCGAGGTCGGGCTCTCATGACCGCTCAACACCGCAAAGTTTGCTGGGTCACCGGAGCTTCCAGTGGCATTGGACTGGCAGTGGCCGAGGCATTGGTGCGTGATGGGCACTTCGTTATCGTCTCCGCGCGAGGAGAGCAGGGACTAGCCGATGCGCTCGAATATCTCCATAAAGTGGGACCCAGCGCAGTTGCCGTTGCTGTCGATGTCACTTCCTCACAACAAGTTGAAAATGCCGTTTCCCATATTGAAGAACAGTACGGAAAGATCAACGTACTGGTAGCCAATGCCGGTATGAATGTCGGGGCACGGGGGTGGGAGGAGTTGTCGGTCGCTGATTTTGATCGGGTTACTCAGATCAACTTGAACGGGGTGTATTACACCATTAGCGCGGTATTACCTACGATGCGTGCCCAGCAGGATGGGCTTGTAGTGAATATCAGTTCGTGGGCTGGGCGCTACGTTTCTGCCAAGCCAGGGCCGGCCTACTCGGCTGCGAAAGCTGCTGTGGTTGCGCTGACAACCAGCCTCAATGCCTCTGAATTCCACAATGGGATTCGTGCCTGCGCCATATGCCCGGCTGAGGTCGCGACGCCTGCGATGATGCGGCGTAAGGTTGCGCCGTCAGCGGCGGCGCTGAAGAAAATGCTTCGCCCTCAGGATATCGCTGCTGCCGTACGGTTCGTAGTGAATATGCCTAGCCACGTCTGCGTTAACGAATTGCTTATTTCCCCGGTTTGGAATGGTGCTTACGGAGCTGCTCAATTGTGAGTTTACAGCAGAGTGTCAGGTGTTAACCGATTTGCTGAACTTGAAAAATCTGAATTATTACGTGGCCGAAGAGGGGCTGCCAGACCAATGGTAGAAGAACAAGATTTGACTCCAGGGTTTCTTGGTCGCTGCTGATCTTTATGTTCATTGTGCATCGTATTTAAATTAGTGGAGGTTTCATGCTCACGATTCTTGGCCATAATTATATTGGAGCCAGCAGAAGCGGTGTTGGAGTAATCAAGCTGCAAAGTCTGGATGCCACAACGGGTGAGGTATTGCCTTTTATGTTTAGCCAGGCAACTCCAGAGGAAGTCGATGAAGCGGCGAGGTCAGCAGAAAATGCTTATCCGGTTTATCGTAATCTCTCTGCCGTTAGGCGTGCGCAATTTCTGGATGCTATTGCCGAAGAACTCGATACCCTTGACGATACATTCATCTCCCTAGTCTGCCGTGAAACGGCATTACCTGCCGCTCGCATTCAGGGAGAGCGTAGACGTACCAGCGGGCAAATGCGGCTGTTTGCCAATCTGTTGCGGCGTGGTGATTTCTACGATGCCCGACTCGATCGCGCCTTGCCCGACCGCCAACCGCAGCCTCGACCAGATCTGCGTCAATGTCGGATGGGGCTAGGACCAGTTGCGGTATTTGGAGCCAGTAATTTCCCCTTAGCCTTTTCAACGGCAGGCGGAGATACAGCGGCAGCATTGGCGGCAGGATGCCCTGTAGTCGTCAAAGCCCACAGCGGACACATGGCAACGGCTGATCAGGTTGCGGGTGCGATCATTCGCGCAGCCGAACGCACTCACATGCCAACAGGTGTGTTCAATATGATCTTTGGCAGTGGTGTCGGAGAATTGCTTGTCAAACATCCGGCAATTCAGGCGGTAGGCTTTACTGGATCGCTCAAAGGCGGGCGGGCGCTGTGCGATATGGCGGCTGCACGGAAGCAGCCGATCCCGGTGTTTGCGGAGATGTCGAGTATCAATCCTGTTCTGGTTCTTCCTGAAGCTCTGAAAGTGAGAGGTGACACGATTGCTGCTGAGTTGTGTGCCTCAGTGGCGATGGGATGTGGTCAGTTCTGTACCAAGCCCGGGCTGGTTATCGGTGTATCGTCGCAGGAGTTCGACAGCTTTCTCCGACAGTTGAGAACACTGATGGCAAGCCTGCCAGGTCAGACGATGCTCAGTAAAAGCACCCTGGCAAGCTATACGAGCGGTGTCTCGCGACTGCTTTCTCATCCGCGGATCGAGCAACTTGCTGCGGGCAGGCATGAAGGCAATCAAGCTCAACCGCAATTGCTTAAAGCCGATATTGGTTTGCTACTCAACGGCAACGAGCTATTGCAGGATGAAGTATTTGGCCCCGCTATAGTTGTGGTCGAAGCCGAAGATCACGAGCAACTGGTTACGGCCCTGCACAGCCTGCAAGGGCAACTTACTGCCACGTTGATCGCTGAACCTGAGGATCTAAACGATATTGACGGGCTCGTTTCTCTGCTCGAGCAAAAGGCCGGGCGGCTATTGTTTAATGACTATCCCACAGGCGTCGAGGTGTGTGACGCGATGGTTCATGGCGGACCTTACCCGGCGACCTCGGATGCCCGGAGTACATCCGTGGGTACGGCAGCCATCGAGCGTTTTCTTCGTCCCGTGTGCTACCAGAACTATCCCGATAAGCTGTTGCCGGATGCTTTGAAAGATGCCAATCCGCTTGGTATTTCCAGACGGATTAGTGGTGTGTCCATTCAGGAAACTCGATCGCTGATAGTCTCATGACTGTTCACCAGACGAACACATCGTAGATTGGAGTTGCCACGTTTTTTTTCTATGATATTTATATATGACCCTCTAACAACCTGATGTGTTTATTGGTTCAGTTATAGTTTTATTTAATGTGAACCTTGTTTTGCCTAAACTTTTTGGAGCGCTAAATGCAAAACTATTCAGACTCAGAGCTTGAAGCACGTGCAAAGTATATGGATGAACTCATTCGCCGTTATTTCGACGGATGCAACGAGGCGGACGTCGATAAAATGACGGCTTGTTTCGCTCCCGACGCGGTTCACTATTTTCCTCCTGGAATGTATCAGGGACCTTTCCGGGGGGCGCAAGCAATCGCAGCTCGCTGGAAGAAGATGGTAGAGGAAATTGGTTCCTATTGGACAGTGGATACGCTGCTTATTGAACCGTTGACTTGGAAAGCCGTCATGGAGTGGACGCATTTTAAAACAAATCAGGGAACAATCCTGCGAGGGATAGAGGTATATGAGTTTGATAAGCAGACTCAACTCATTACCGAAATTCGTGCCTATTATGCGTCCCCTCAAACTCCGGAACTTCCACGTCAGGAGTTGGGCGGATTTGACTACAGTGGGCGAGGGTACCCTCTGGAAATACCCTTTGGTGTTCGATGATGACCGTGCTTGACAGTGCGCAGGAGTTCTAATGTTTATCATTCCAAAAGAGATGTCCGTCGTCGAGATCAAGGCCCCGGGCGGACCAGAGCAACTTTGTCTTGCCAAGAGATCTGTTCCGGTTCCAGACGGCGATAATGTACTTATCAAGGTTGCAGCTGCGGGCGTCAATCGCCCTGATGTCATGCAGCGGCTGGGTCGGTATCCGGCCCCAGCAGGAGCCTCAGATCTACCAGGGCTTGAAGTAGCAGGTGAAATTGTAGCGTTGGGCCCAGAGGTTTCGGATCTTGCGGTGGGCGACCGAGTGACTGCATTGCTCGCTGGCGGTGGCTACGCTAGTTATGCGATTGCGGCGGCACCGCTTTGTCTGCCAGTCCCGGAAGGGTTTTCAATGGTAGAAGCTGCAGCCCTGCCAGAAAATTTTTTTACGGTATGGAATAATCTTTTCGAGCGTGCGGGGCTCAAGTTTGGCGAAAGCGTGCTTATTCATGGTGGCAGTAGCGGCATCGGTACGACGGCCATTCAACTGGCCGCAGCGTTTGGTGCTCAAGTATTCGCCACCGCCGGCTCGCCCGAAAAAGTCGCGGCTTGCCTCGCGCTCGGCGCGACACGAGGTATTGATTACCGGGCAGAGGACTTCGTTTCAGTTATCAAGAACGAGACGTCCAATCGTGGCGTCGACGTTATTCTAGACATTATTGCTGGCGACTATTTCCAACGAAATCTGGAAGCGGCCGCATTGGACGGGCGACTCGCTGTCATTGGCGTGCTGGGTGGCCCCAAGGTGAATATAGACGTAGGGCTTATTTTGCGTAAGCGCCTTACCGTCATGGGTTCAACACTGCGAGCTCGGAGCGTTGCACAAAAGGGTGCGATAGCTACTGCGTTGCTGGCGAACGTCTGGCCATTACTCGCTTCAGGGCGCATACGTCCCCTCGTACATGCAACATTTCCCTTGGCCGAAGCATCGCAAGCACACCGTCTCATGGAGGCGTCGACTCATATCGGAAAAATTGTTCTTACCTGTGAATAACGAGTTCTTATAGTTTGGATTTGACGGGCAGACAATTTTGAATTTTGGCAATAATAGGCCGTTCCAAAGGTGCCGCCGCGTATAGTTTCGTCTTGCAGTCGCCATCTCTTTTGCCTATTCGTTGGATGAATATCAGGGCGTTGCAGTGCTGACCCCGCATGCACTAGCGAGGATAAGTTTGTAAGGAACTGATCGGCTGGGAAGACTCGAAGAATGGCTACTGGTATTCACTGCCATATATAGGTGACAAAATGAGCGCGAATATTCACATGCAGCATGCAACCATCGCGGATCGGGTGGTGAGCGACACTAGTCCTTACCCGGAAGTTCGGGCGCTGGAGCGTGGGCTAGCACTGATTGATGCGTTAGGCGAGTACGGTTGGCTCGGTCCGACCGAGCTTGCGAAATACACAGGGGTTGATCGCGCCACGATCTACCGATTGTTGTCGACATTGGTTCGAACTGGATTTGTCGTACATCGGCCTCAGGATTCAAAGTACTTTCTGGCGTCGAAGTTTCGTCAACTGAGCATGGGCATTCGAGAGCAGGATAGTCGCGTCCTGGCAGTGGCTGCTCCACTGCGTGAGCTTGTTGAGGACATTAGATGGCCAAGCGACTTCGCAGTGCTTATGGCTGGACGCCTCGTGATCGTGGACTCAAGCCATACCCTCACGACAATGAGTTGCTACCGCTCTGTAGTTGGGCATAGCAGGCCAATATTGCGCTCTGCCTTGGGTCGAGCGATGCTTTCTGCTATGTCAGATGAGGAACGGGCCGAAGCAATCGAGACAATTTTGCTTGCTGGAGGCGCTGATGCGAACGAGATCGGAGTCCGCGCTCAGGTGGATGCAATTGTTGAGAGTACCCGTCGCCGTGGGTTTGCTGTATCCGAAGGAGCGATAGCGGACAACATCAGTGCGATTGCGTTACCTGTGATAGTTAAGGGGCGAGTTGTCGGTGCGATCAACGTTATCTTCTTTCGCTCGTCTTTTAATATTGAAAAAATCGGACGTTATATTGAATCGCTGCGCAAATGCGTGTCTCAGGTAGAGAGTGCATTCACATTAATAGGCTGAGTCGTTAATGTGATTGGTTTTTTGCCGACTGTAAAATTTCTTGGGGCTGCTGTCGTACAACCAGTCACTTTGCACTCACAATCTTGATGTTAGTAGAGATTGTGAGTGGAGTTACACTTAATTCAAGGAGCTCAACCCATGCCTGTAGCACTTGTCTGCGCCTCTCATACTCCCATGCTGTTTGAGGAGGATTATGCCAGCTCTGCTATCTGTCGAGATGTACGTCGGTCATTCGACCGGCTCGCGCAGTTTGTGACCGATTTTGCACCAGAGCAAATCATCCAGTTTTCGCCGGATCATTTTCACGGATTCCATTACGACAATATGCCGAGCTTTTGTATCGGAACCGCTGCTACGTCATATGGTGATTGGAATACGTCAAAAGGTACGTTGAATGTCGACGAGCCTTTTGCCCTTGAGCTGCTCGATGCCGTCCGTGATGCAGATGTGGACGTGTCGGTCTCATTTGACATGTCCGTCGACCACGGTTTCGTTCAGATGTGGGAGGCGATGGCTGGCCGATTTGACTCGTTTCCGATCATTCCCATTTTCATCAATGCCATTGCCCATCCGATACCGAAATATCGCCGTGCGCGTCTGTTGGGGGAAGCGGTAGGTCGTTTCGCATTACAGTCGGGAAAGCGCATTCTTTTTGCTGCGTCAGGTGGTCTCAGCCATGACCCAGTAGTTCCAATGATCCAAACCGCCACTGCGGAGGTGCGCGATCGTCTGATCGGTCGTGTGCAGTTCGGTCCTGAACAGCAAGCAATGCGTGAGGCGCTGGTCCGTGAATCTGCGGGCCTCGCGATGACAGGGGGAGGGCCGTCGCGGCCACTGAACCCAGAATGGGATCGCGACTTCCTCAAAAAGCTAGGCTCCGCGGACTGGGATGCCATCGATGCGTTTACGGCGCAAAACGTGGACGCAGTTGCGGGTGCTGGCGCAAACGAAGTTTTATGCTGGGTCGCGGCGACTGCTGCATTGGCCGTCGCCGGACCCTTTGAGGTTGTTCAGGAAGATTACCTTGATATTCCCGGATGGATCGCGGGGATGGCCCATTTTTCAGCCCGACAGGCATGAATAAGCTTGGAGTGTTTATCGGGCGGTGCTCAGTGTCTTGGTCATCGCTGGTGTCGGTAAGGCAGCGGTGGAGTTCAGTGCCGAATGTTCGGTGATTTGCGTACAGATGAGGCATCAACAATGAACAAACTCAAAGTCGCCGTCGTTGGATCCGGCAATATCGGCTCCGATCTGATGATCAAGATTCTACGCAACGCCAAACATCTAGAAATGGCGGTTATGGTCGGCGTCGACCCGGCTTCCGACGGCTTGGCCCGCGCTCAGCGCATGGGCGTGGCCGTGACCCATGAGGGCGTTGAAGGCCTGTCCCGTATGGACGTGTTCAAGGACATCGACTTAGTCTTCGATGCCACCTCGGCCGGAGCCCACGTGAAGAACGATGCGTTCCTACGTGCGATCAAGTCGGGCATTCGTTTGGTCGACCTGACCCCGGCGGCCATCGGCCCTTACTGTGTGCCGGTGGTGAATTTGGAGAAGAATCTGGATCAATTCAACGTCAACATGGTCACTTGCGGCGGCCAGGCGACCATCCCCATAGTCGCGGCGGTATCGCGGGTGGTCAAGGTGCATTACGCCGAAATCGTCGCCTCGATTGCCAGCAAGTCTGCCGGTCCCGGTACTCGGGCCAACATCGACGAATTCACTGAAACCACCTCCAAGGCCATCGAAGTGATCGGCGGTGCGGCTAAGGGCAAGGCGATCATTGTGATGAACCCGGCGGAGCCACCGCTGATGATGCGCGACACGGTGTTTGTGTTGTCCGAGGCTGCCGATCAGGCTGAGATCGAGGCGTCCATCGTGGAAATGGCGGCGTCCGTGCAGGCCTATGTGCCGGGGTATCGCCTGAAGCAGGAAGTGCAGTTTGACGTCATCCCCGAGGACGCTCCGCTGAACATACCTGGCCTGGGCAAGTTCTCCGGCCTCAAGACTTCGGTATTCCTTGAAGTCGAAGGCGCCGCCCATTACCTGCCGGCCTATGCCGGAAATCTAGACATCATGACTTCCGCTGCCTTGGCCACCGCCGAGCGCATGGCGCAGTCGATGCTGAACGTCCGAGGTCCCCAACATGAATGTTAACCCCGGCAAAAAACTCTTCATCTCTGACGTGACCCTGCGCGACGGCAGCCACGCGATTCGCCACCAGTATTCGATCCAGAATGTACAGGACATTGCCCGCGCCCTGGACAAGGCCAAAGTCGATTCCATCGAAGTCGCACATGGCGATGGTCTGCAGGGTTCAAGCTTCAACTATGGCTTTGCAGCGCACACCGATCTGGAATGGATCGAAGCGGCGGCGGACGTAATCAGCCACGCCAAAATCACCACATTGCTGCTTCCCGGCATCGGCACGGTAAATGACCTCAAGGCAGCCTACAACGCCGGGGCTCGGGTGGTGCGCATCGCCACCCATTGCACCGAAGCGGATGTCTCGAAACAGCACATCGAGTATGCCCGCGAACTGGGCATGGACACTGTCGGTTTTCTGATGATGAGCCACATGATCCCGGCCGAGCAGTTGGCGGCGCAAGCCAAGCTGATGGAGAGCTACGGTGCGACCTGCGTATACATGGCTGACTCCGGTGGCGCGATGAACATGCAGGACATCCGCGATCGCTTTCGCGCCTTCAAGGCCGTGCTTAAACCGGGAACCGAAACCGGCATGCACGCCCACCACAACCTGTCGCTCGGCGTGGCGAACTCGATAACCGCCGTCGAGGAAGGTTGCGACCGCATCGACGCCAGCCTCGCCGGCATGGGGGCGGGGGCCGGTAACGCGCCAATGGAAGTGTTCATTGCCGCTGCTGAACGCTTGGGCTGGAATCACGGTACCGACCTGTACATGCTGATGGACGCCGCCGATGACATCGTTCGTCCTTTACAGGACCGTCCGGTTCGTGTTGACCGCGAAACATTGGCGCTGGGTTATGCCGGCGTCTACTCCAGCTTTCTGCGTCACGCCGAAATTGCCGCTGCCAAGTACGGCCTCAAAACCCTCGACATCCTCGTTGAGTTGGGCAAGCGTCGGATGGTCGGTGGTCAAGAAGACATGATCGTAGACGTGGCGCTGGATCTTCTTAAAGGCTGATCAGGTGGCTAGTTCACCGCGTCCACTTGGAATGACCATGGCCAAAAAAAACGCTTACAGTGCATGATGCGGTGGTTCAGCACGGCGCGCGACTCGTGTGGCGTAACTCAGTTGCGCTCCGGCGCCGGTATGATTCATATTGCTGAGAAGTGATGCCTTAGAGAATGAAAACGCCGCGCTCGGCTTGGGTGCCGTCAGAGCGCCTGAGTCCTTCCCATAACAATAAGTCAGAGGGGAGCTACGATGGATTTCCGCTTGCTGGAATATTTCCTGCGTGTCGCTGAGCTCGGTAGCATCAATAAGGCTGCCGCAGATCTATTATTATCACAGCCCGCGCTTTCACGGCACATTGCCTCGCTCGAGCATGAAATGGGGGCGCAACTCTTCACCCGTACCCAGGGCGGAGTTCAACTTACCGAGCCAGGAAGGCTTCTATCGGATCGCGCCCGCCCCTTAATGCGGCAGTTCTACTCCTTGAAAGAGGCAGTCGGTGAGGCAGCGGCGGGCCAGTTGGCGATCGGCATACCCCCCTCCTGGCAGTTCGTCTTCACGACACCTTTTGTCGAGCAACTGGTGCGCACACATCCTGGAGTTAAATTGAGGGTGTATGAAGGAGTCAGCAACGTATTGCGGGAATATATGTGTGCTGGCGCACTGGATCTGTGCATCACTTCATTCAATGCATCGGTTCCTGCCGGCTTTACGCAGACTGGGTTGGTACGCGAGCCCTTGGTGCTGGTGGGACGAAAGGAGCAAGGGTTATGTGCGCAGCAACCTGTTTCCATTTTGGATCTCAATGGTCTGGATCTGGTGTTGCCCAGCCGCCCTAACATCATCCGCACTCAAATTGAGCAGCGGCTGTTGCATCTGGAGTTGGTCTTCAAACAAGTCGTCGAAGCCGACACGATGCCGCTCTGCTTGAGTCTTATTCGCAAAGGCGTAGGCAATACGGTAGTTCCCGCTGCCGTGCTCAGCGCCTTGAGTTGGGACACGTCCATCAGTTGGGCACCGGTTAAGGGTCTTGATATTACCTGGGCGCTCTATGAAAACGACGCTCGTATGCATTCACCGGCTGTACGTGAAGGCCGAAGATTGGTGTTTGCGACGCTTAACGAATCACTCTCCGGCACGGCTTGGTTCGGCGCCGAGTGCGTCGGCAAGACGGTAGCCACTCCGAAAAAGCCCATAGCGAAGGTCCGGACCAGGCCGGCCTAGCCCGCTTAAGAATCTATAAAATCATATTCTGCTCTAGAGGGCAGGGCTACCCTAAAAACGAATAACCCCTATAACGGCGGAGCATTATTCGGCTGGTTCATTGCTGTTTACGATCTCCAAGATCAACGTCGAAAAATCACTGCCTGAGCCGGTCACGGCTTTTGACTTAAAAAAAAATAAGATGGTGGAGAATGCAATGAGCTACTGGATCAAGAACGCATGGTACGTCGCAATGGGTGCTGTCGACCTTGCACCCGGCCAGATGGTTTCGAAGATGATTTTGGGTGAACCGGTACTGTTTATCAGGGAGTCGACCGGCCAAGTGCACGGGCTTCAGGACCGCTGTCCTCATCGAGGAGCGCCATTGAGTCTGGGCAAAGTCATTGAGGATCTGCGGGTGCAATGCGGTTATCACGGTCTTGAATTTAATATGAAGGGGCAGTGCGTACGTAATCCGCACGGAGCTGGGCAAATTCCTTCCGGTTGTCAAATCAAGACCTACGCAGTTCTGGAACGCTATGGGATGGTCTGGGTTTGGCCAGGGGAAGGCGCGCCGGACCTGGAAAAGATGCCTCGCTTCGATATGCTTGAACCAGTGGATCTCTCAACCCGAAGCCGCGTCGACCATGTTCGAATGCCGGTTCCTTATGAGTTTATCGTCGATAATCTGATGGACCTAAGCCACGTTTCGTTCCTGCATGATGGAATTCTGGGCAATGCGCACACCATTGCCGCCGACACTCACGTCATCCAAGAGGGTGATGCTATTACGGTGGAGCGCTTCATGCAGCGTGTCCCGCCGCCTGAATACCATGACCTGACCTTCCTTCAGGACGGTAAACCTGTCGATCTCTGGCACAACATCCGCTGGGAAGCCCCGTGCAATCTGCTGCTCGATGTGGGAGCGACCCGCCCCGGGAGCCCGCGAAGCGAAGGCAGTGGCAGCTATGCAGGTCATTTTCTAACGCCTGAGACGGAGAATTCGACGCTATACCACTTCATTGCCGTGCGACTGACACCGATCAGGGGGACTCGAGAGAGTGAAGCACAGGTCAGCGCTCGTCTTGCCGAGCTTCGTCAACTGGCGTTCGCCGGGCAGGACGAGCCCATGATTCGCGCCCAGTATGAGAATGTTCGGCGAACAGGTGGCGACATGCAGCCCAAGCTCCTGTCGATCGACGCCGGTGCCGTACGCTGGCGCCGAGTGATGGATCGCCTGATTAAGGACGAGCAAACACAAGGTATGCAACAGTCTTCCTCCGAGATCAGGCTTACGGTGCGGTGATATATCTCTGCGTCCATCGGTTGTAAGTACTTCAAGCCATTCCCTGAGTATTTGCATTACGTCCGGCTGCTCACCTCAAGACTATAGAACCAGGAAACTCACCTGGAACATGCTTTTGTTTGAAAAATAGCTACTGCCGAAGTGCCGTTCTCATTCTTGAGTATTCGCATTCTATCCGCCATTCAATTAATTATGATGGAGCTAAAACATGAATGAAAATCGTGGCGTTGTTTACTTGGGATCAGGCAAGGTCGAGGTGCAGAAAATCGACTATCCCAAAATGCAGGATCCGCGCGGTCGCAAGATTGAGCATGGCGTCATCCTGCGGGTGGTCTCTACCAACATCTGCGGCTCCGACCAGCACATGGTCCGCGGTCGTACCACGGCTCAGACCGGTCTGGTCCTGGGTCACGAGATCACCGGTGAAGTGATCGAAAAGGGCAGCGACGTCGAGAACCTGAAAATCGGTGACCTGGTGTCGGTGCCGTTCAACGTGGCTTGCGGGCGCTGCCGTTCCTGCAAGGAGCAACACACGGGCGTCTGCCTGAGCGTCAACCCGGCCCGTGCCGGCGGTGCCTACGGTTATGTGGACATGGGCGACTGGACCGGCGGCCAAGCCGAATACGTGCTAGTGCCGTACGCCGATTTCAACCTGCTGAAACTGCCGGACCGCGACAAGGCCATGGAGAAGATCCGTGACCTGACCTGCCTGTCCGACATCCTGCCGACCGGCTACCACGGCGCCGTCACTGCTGGGGTTGGCCCTGGCAGCACCGTCTACATCGCGGGTGCCGGTCCGGTTGGCCTGGCGGCTGCCGCTTCCGCTCGCCTGTTGGGCGCGGCGGTGGTGATCATCGGCGACGTCAACCCGATCCGCCTGGCTCACGCCAAGGCCCAGGGTTTCGAAATCGCCGACCTGTCCACCGATACACCGTTGCACGAACAGATCGCTGCGCTGCTGGGCGAGCCTGAAGTCGACTGTGCTGTCGATGCAGTAGGCTTCGAAGCCCGCGGCCATGGCCATGACGGCGTCAAGCACGAAGCCCCGGCCACCGTGCTCAACTCGTTGATGGG